>JBOHEO010000051.1:0-26755 GCA_050701055.1 Pseudonocardia sp.
CATCAACCGGGCGATGCGCTTGAGGTTCACCGGCAGACCGAGCCCGAGGACGAGCTCGGCATGCACCCGCGGGGAACCGTAGGTGCCGCACGATTCCTCGTGGATCTCCCGGATCTGTTTGAGCAGCACCATGTTCTCCTGAACTCGTGGCGAGTCGAGCCGGGATAACCAGTCGTAGTAGCCCGACCGTGACACGTTCAACACCCGGCAGGCCACCGCAACATCAATCTTGTCGTCGGCGAGTTCACGGACCAGCGGGAAAACTAGTTTGGAAGAATGTTCTCGTGGGCGAAGTACGCGGCCGCCCGCTTCAGGATGTCGACTTCCATCTCCAGCCGACGCTTGTCGCGGCGGAGCTCGCCGAGTTCCTTCCTCTCCTTGCTCGTCAGCTGCGTCTCGCTACCAGCGGCGTCGGTGTCGGCCTGGGACATCCAGTTCCGCAGACACGACTCGGAAATGCGCAGATCTTTCGCCAAATCAGCGATACTTCTGGTCCGTTCACCGGCCAACTCAACAGCGCGACGACGGAACTCGGGAGGGTGGGAAGCCGGCACGACGGCATCCTCCCTGGTGGCGGTGGCCACCTCAGGTCGGTGTCCGTGCTCCGGGGGGAAGCTCGGGGAGAGGGCCTGTGCGATCGGGGAGCCAAGGACGGCGAGCTGCTTCATCGCGGACGCGCCCTTCTCATGCGGGGAGGTCGTGATCGGCGAAGGCTCCGCCGATGAAGCCGTCGGTGAGCGACCCGGTCTCGGGGTGTTGGGCTGCGTTGTCGGCGGGCTGGTAGGCGAGGGCGTCCCAGCCGGTGTGCGGCCACCAGGACTCGGTGTTGTCGGAGGTCCCGTAGACGGTGAGGAACCGGCTGGTCAGGGGTCGGGTGGCGGCGGAGTACAGCAGGGCGGTGGCGTCCCGGGGGCTGAGCCAGGTCGCCCGGTGACGGGGCTCGGTGGGCCGGTGGCGGTAGCTGCCGATGCGGACGGCGATGACCTGTATATCGGTCTTGTGGGAGTAGAGGCGGCCCAGGGCCTCGACGGTGACCTTGCTGACGGCGTAGAAGCTGTCTGGCGCCAGCGGAGCTGGTGCGCCGACAGGGTTCAGGCCGGCGACGTGGTGGCTGCTGGCTAGCACCACCCGCGGTACCCGTTGGCGCCTGGCCGCTTCCAGCACGTGGTGGGTGCCGGTGATGTTGTGGGCGACCATCTCGGCGAACGGCCCTTCCTGGGTGACGCCCGCGAGGTGGATGACCGCCGAGCACCCGGCGGTGGCCTTCTCCACCGCTGACTGGTCACGCAGGTCGGCCTGGACAAACTCGACCCGCTGCGGCGGACCGGCGTCCGGGGGTCTGCGGTCGAGCAGCCGCAGCGGTATCGCCTGTGCGGCGAGGTCGGCGGCCAGGCGGCTGCCGATGGTTCCGCAAGCCCCGGTGATCAGCAGTGTCACGGCCGGTGGTGAAGCATCGCCGCCACGCCCTCGTTGCTTGACACGTAGGAGATGCCGCGCAGGATGGCGACCGGAGCGCCACGGCCGCGCTGCCCGAGGATGATCCCGGCGGCAGCGGCGATGAGGTCGGTAAAGGTCTCCTCCTGCCGCTTTCCGCCGTGTTCCGTCGTCCGAAGGGGCCCCACGCCGGCGGCCCCGATGGAAATGACGGTTGCGCCGCGCCGGTCGGCGCGACCGTCGGAGTCCGCGATCACCACAGCGACTTCTGCGCCGGTGTAGGTGGTCAGGGCGTCGCGCACGGCACGGGCGGAGGCGTCCGGGTCCACCGGCAGCAGCCACGCGCCCTCGGTGCCAGCGCGGTCGATCCCGGCGGAGGTGAGCTGATAGCCAAGTGTGTGCCGGGCGATGATCGGGCCGGACTCGCCTGCCAGGAAGTGCTCGGTGGAGTTGTCCAAGATCAGCTGCACGATCTCGGCGGGCTTGCCGGTCCGGGCCGAGATGCCCAGGGCTTCGGGGCCGGGGGTGACGCTGGCCAAGTCGACGTAGCGCTTCTCTGCGGTGGATACGACTTTGCTGGCGACGACGACGATGTCCCCGTCGCGCAGTTCGGTGCCGGTGCGGGTGAGCACATCGCTGATGGCGCCCGTCAGGTCGTCACCGGGCTGGAGTTCGGGGAAGGGCTCCAGGGCGAAGGCGGAAAAGCCGGAGGTCGGGGCGGTCATTAGCGGGCTCCTGCGGGAGTGAGAACGGCGGCGTGTAGGTGGGCGTGCGCGGCGGCGAGTGTGCCGGCCCGCTGCCGGGTGGTGGCGTGCCCTCCGCTGGTGAGCCAGCCGCGGACGCGCCGGAGGTAGTGCGGCCACAACCACCGGGCCGCGACGGGCGCTGGCGTACCGGAGTGGACGGCGTGCCAGGCGTGGGCGGCGGGCAACGGCCACGGGTGTTCATCGTATCCGTCCGGGTATGGGCCGAGACTGTCCAGTGTGGTGAGCATGGCCTGAAGGCGGGCAGGCTCGATGTCGCGGTCGGCGACCCGGTACCGCGTGGGGACCCACCCCACCAGGGAGGTCTGTGGGGGCCAGGTGGCCGTCAGGTGCAGCAGCACCGGAACAGCCTGGTGGTAGATGGCTGGCAGGTGGGGGAAGGACCCGGCGTGTTGCTTGGGCTCGTCAAGCCGTACGGAAGCCACGGGCCCGACGTCGGCGGCGGTCAGCAGCAGAAACGCGTCGATGCCATAGCCGCCCACGCACGCCGACAACTCCGCGGGCAGGGCCTCGACGGCCCGCAGGACAGCGGCCAGCGCCTCGCCGGAAAGTGCGACGTCCCCGGCGAGCGGCTGGGGCACGTCGTGGCCGGTGGTGGCGGCGATCAACGGCCGGGCGAGGTGGTTGGTGAGGTTGGCCTCGTCCCAGTGGCGCGGGTAGTCGGCGATCGCGCACGCGGACCCGGCCCGCACTCGGTCCAGCAGGGTGGCGTAGACGGCCGGGTCGGGGTTGCGGGTGTCGGTGTCGGCGATCAGCACCACGTCCGCGTCCCCGAGCTCCAGACGGTGGGCGGCGGCCAGGATCTGGGCGCCCTTGCCTCGCACCAGGCCGGTCAGCGGCACCTTCACCGCGCGTGTGCGGGTGGCGGCGAAGCGCCTGGAGGTGTCTGGAGTATCGGAGGAGTCGGCGTGAACGATGACCGTCCGCCCATCGCCGAGCGCCGTGTCGACGGCGGTGGTCACGGCGGCGATGGTGGCTGGCTCGTCGCGGCTGGGCAGGATCACGGCGACGTTCATCCGGCATCGGCCTCCTTGATCAGCAGGTCAGCGGCCGTCTCGGGACCGGGGGCGTGCAGGTAGTCGAACCGGCAATCCGCAAGCCGGGCGATGAGGTGGCTGCGCCAGTGGGCCAAGGCCGGTGTATCCAGTGGCCACACCGGCCCGTACGGCACAGCCACGCCACCCACAGGGGTGGGCAGGCCGGAGATGTAGCGGCCCAGGCTCTCGTGCAACCGCAGCCGCTCGTTCACCGACAACGGCACGGCGGCCATCAGCGACGCCGTGGCCAGCACCGGGTGCACGGCCATACGGACGGTCCAGGCCAGCGGAGCCGGTCCGGAGACGAAGGGCTCCAGAACGCGCTGGGACTTCGGCACGAGCGGTCGGGCCGGGTCGCGGACAGCGGCGGTGGGCTTGCCCGGCCACACCGCGAGACCGCCGTCGCCGGTCTCGCCGAGGACGACCAGATCGTCGCCAGCATGGGTCCAGCCGCGCTCGGCGAGCGCGAGCGCGGTGGACGTCTTGCCCGCCTCCTTCGCGCCGAGCAGCAGCACCGCCCGCCCATCGGGGGTGTGCAGGGCGGTGGCGTGGACGGTGAGTTTGTGCTGCTGCTGGCGGAGCCGTTCCAGCGCGGTGTAGGTGACGTACGCCAGCGTGTCCGAGGGGTTGACGTTCGTCCAGAACAGCGCGTTGAGCCCGCGACGATCGTCGGCGGTGAGCATCTTCGCCCACTTCGGATCGGCCAGGACCCGTTGCAGCAGCAGGGTTTGGACATAGACCAGGCACGACTGGAGCAGGTGCAGGGCGAGCATGGACACCTCGACGGTCTCCCGGTCCGGGCCGGTGAGCTTGCCGTCCTTGCCGTAGAAGACGACTTCGTTGGCCGAGTTCCAGTTCTCCACCACCTGCAACCCGCTGTGGATCTCCCGGCGCAGCGCCTCCTCCGCCAGAAAGTCGCAGGCGAAAATCGTGCGCACCACGCGCCCGAGTTCTTCCATCGCCAGGTAGACCGGGCTTCTCGGGCCGCCGCCCTTGGTGAACCGGCGCAATACCTGCTCGGCCTCGGTCGTGCCCAGCCGCAGCGCGGTGGCGTACTTGACCATCTGGTCGTACTGCTGGGTGATCTTGTCCCAGTCGATCGACCGGTTGACGATGACCTTCTCCAGCTTGTTCCAGGTGTTCGGACCCTCGTCCGGGCTGTAGAGCTTGATCGCGCCGATGTTCTTCAACCGCGGCAGCAACCGGAAACCCAGCAAGGTGCTGGTCGTTTTGCCCCACCACTGCGGGTCCCGCGCGGCCAACGTCTCGTTGATCACCGTCACGATCGCACGGCGCAGTTCTCCCGCGTGATGTGACTGGCCCGCACCCTGCGCAGCGCGGCCTCGTCGTCCTCGTCGTCGGTGCGCTCGCCGTAGCCACCATCTGCCGAATGCCCATGTTGGTGCCCAGCGCGAACAGGTACTTCAGCAGCCGCCGCTGCAGATCATCGACGAACTCGCCGGCTTGTAAGGGTTTGTTCGTAGCTGTTCAGCCCAGGTGACAGGGTGAACGCCTGGTCAGGCTGTTGCGGGCTGGGATGGGGTGAGCGTGGTCGGGATCCAGGCATCGGTGGTGAACAGTCGGGTTATCGCGTCAAGGGTGTCGATGCCCCACTTGGTGGCAGTGGACACTTGGTGGCAGTGGATAGGTAGGACTGGATGACGGTGAAGTCGACGAGGCCCTGCAGGGTGCGCCAGCAGCCGCCCGAGGTCCGCTGCTGGACCTTGGCTGATCGCGTGGGGAACTCCGCGGTGTTGTTCGTGAACGGCACGGCCAGGTTCACTGCGAAGCGCGAGATCATGTCGTGATGTTGTTTGAAGCGGCGCAGCAGTGTTCTGGCCTGCTTGTGCAGGGGGTCGCGGCCGTGGGTGTTCTCGTCCCAGCCGGCCGCGATGGCCCCGGTATAGCGGGCCCGGATCGTCCTTAGCTCGGACTCGGTGAGGGTGTCGCGGCCCTGGGCGCGGGCGGTGTGGGCGGTGTCGTTGGCCCGGAGCAGGGTGGTGACCATGGCGTCGGCCCAGCTCTGCCCGGTGGGGTCAGGGTCGTGGATCGAGCGCAGGTCGCGGACCAGGTGGATGCCGCACCAGGCGTGCTCGACCTGGTGGAGGTGCTCGTAGCCGGCGTAGCCGTCGCGCACGAGGACCCCGGTGACGCCCGGCCAGATCCCGCCAGCGTCGATGGTCTGCTTGGTGCGTCCCCGACGTGCATCGCGGTCAGGTGCGGTGTGCACGCCACGTGCAGGTAGTTCAGCGCGCCGCCGGCGCGGGCGGTGGTCTCGTCGGCGTGCGCGACCGGCGCCACGGCGATCAGCTCCCGCACCCGCGGCAGGAACCGCGCCTCCAGCAGCCGCGCGGCCAGCCCGGCGGCCCACCCGTCGGACACCGAGAACCCGCACAGGGCGTTGAGCACCGACCGCGCGCGGCGCACCGGCAGGAAATGCCCGCAGGCCAACCACGCCGCCCGGGCCTTCACCCGGGGGCCGTACTGGACCCGCCCCCGGGGTATACCCTCGGCCGCCGCCTCGGTCATCGTCCCGCAGCCCCCGCACGTCCTGGCCACCACCCGGTGCTCGGTGACGTGCGGGCGCGGCGGGACGGGCGGCACGTCGAACACCTGGCGGCGGTGCACCCCGAAGACCTCCGCCCCGTCCAGGGCGTCCCCGCAGCCCCGGCACGCCTGCGGCTCATGCACGAACGTCTCGTCGGGGTCCTCAATCAGGCGCAGGGTGGCACTCGGCGCCCCGTGCCGCTTGCCCCTGCCCGACCGCCCCCGCGAGGAGCGCTTGGGCGCGGGTCGCTTCACGAACGGCGAGTCCGAGGACGGCGGCCTCCCGCTGCTGGATGAGTCCCGCCCCAACCGGGCCTGCACCACCGCCAGCAAACCCTCCAACTCCGCCACCCAGCTCGACAACACCACGTTCTCGGCGGCCAGAGCGGCATTGCGGGCGGCCAGAGCGGCGATCTCGGCGTCCCCAGCGGCCAGCGACGAGGAAGCCTCCTCAACCGCCGCTCCCTGACCTCCCACCATGATCACGACATTAGTAGATCACCCACGCAACCCCACGACGACACCCAACCACCTGGGCTGAACAGCTACGTTTGTTCAGCGCGGCGTAGTGCACGTCCCGGTTGTCCTCGAAGTTCTCGGGCATGTCCTCCTCAGGGTCACGCCACGTCCCGGCACCCTGCACCCAGATCTCCCGGCGCCGCAGCGCCTCCCGCAGCGCGATCAGCACGCACAGCTCATAGGGGATGCGCTCGATGCGGCCCTGCTCGTCGGTGATCGCGTCCTGCCACTCCTTGGGCACCACGCCCTCGATCGGCACCTGGTCACCGAGTGCGTAGACGCCGACCCTGGCCTTTTCGGCGCCTTCTTCTCCGCTTCGGCATCCGCCTCGACGTAGCGGGCCAGCAGGTCGATCGCGTTCATCACCGGCCGGTAGGTGGTGTTGTTGCACTGGAACGCCACCAGCACCGGCCCCAGCATCCGCCGATAGTGATGCGAATACGACCCGCGCAACTGGTAGCGGACCCGTTCCCGGACCACCCGGTTGGACGCCATCAACTCCTTCTTCAACTGGCGCAGGGTCTTCTCCCCGCCGGGCACCACCGTCCACACCGCCGTGCGTACCTGCTCGCGGGGTGCCCCAGCACAGCGTTGACCATCTTGAGGAAGATGCCCTTCTTGCCCGGCACCGTGGGCAGATCCCCCATCAACTCCTTCTCCACCCGCCGCTCGGAGCGGCCGTTGATCCGCTGCACCAGATCCACCAGCAACCCGACCAAAGCATCGGTGATCTCGGCCTGACGCACCCAGCACAACGCCGCCAGCAGCGTGTACCGCACCGGCCCGGGGCAGTCGAGAAAGTCCGAGGGGAACTCGCCACCGCTCTCCGTTCGGTTCGCCGTTCCCAGTTGGTGATCACGAGTCCGAGAGGCACTCCTCAGGACGAGCAGTCGCGAGCCGTGCGCACCGGTCGCTGCAGGCCGTGAGGGGTACCTTCCGTGAAGCCTGCGGTGGTCTGGGTGCCGATCACCGCACGCTCATGTAGCTCGTCCAGGGTGCGGGCGCCGGTGTAGGTGCATGCCGAGCGCACGCCGGTACAGATGCCGTCGAGGACGTCCTCCACGCCTGGGCGGGCCGGGTCGAGGAGCTGGCGGGAGCTGGAGATGCCCTCCTCGAACAGGGCCTTGCGGGCCCGGTCGAACGCGGTGTCCGTGCTGCCGTCCCGGGTCAGCCGCGCGTTCACGGCCCGCTTCGACGCCATCCCGAACGACTCCTTGTACGGCCGGCCGGCCTCGTCGCGTAACAGGTCGCCCGGGGACTCGTACGTGCCGGCCAGCCAGGATCCGATCATCACGTTCACCGCGCCGGCGGCCAGGGCCAGTGCGACGTCGCGCGGATGCCGCACCCCGCCGTCGGCCCAGATCCGCACGCCATGGTCGTGCCCGGCCGCGGCGCACTCGGCGACGGCGGAGAACTGCGGGCGCCCGACCCCGGTCATCATCCGCGTGGTGCACATCGCGCCCGGCCCCACCCCGACCTTGACGATGTCGGCGCCCGCGGCGGCGAGGTCACGCACGCCCGCGGCGGTGACGACGTTGCCGGCGACAATGGGCACGGGGGTAGGCGCAGCAGCGTCGTCAACAGCCGTGCGCACGACCCGCAGCGCCTCGAGCATCTTCTCCTGATGGCCGTGCGCGGTGTCGACGACGAGCAGATCGACACCCGCGGCGAGCAGCGCCTTGGCCTTCACCGCAATGTCCCCGTTGATCCCGATCGCGGCCGCGGTGCGTAGCCGACCGCGCTGGTCGAGCGCGGGTGAGTAGACCTCCGCCCGCAGTGCCCCGAGCCCGGTGAGCAGGCCGGCCAACCGGCCGTCACCGTCGATGCCGAGGGCCACCCGACGCGGACCGAGGGCGCCGAACACCTCGCGCGGCGGGATGTCCAGCCGCAGCGTCAGCGGCGCTGCGTCGAGCACGTCGGCGAGCCGGGTGAAGCGGTCGAGGCCGACGCAGGCGGCCTCGTCGACCGTGCCGACCGGGCGGCCGGCATCATCGATCACCACCACGGCGCCGTGCGCCCGCTTGGGCAGCAGGTTGAGCGCATCGGCCACGGCGTCACCGGTGCGCAGGACCAGCGGGGTGTCCCACACCGGATGCCGCGACTTGATCCAGCTGACGATCCCGGCAACGGCTTGCGGGGCCACGTCCTGCGGCAGCACCGTGAGCGCGCCGCGGCGGGCGAGTGTCTCCGCCATCCGACGGCCCGCGACGGCCGTCATGTTCGCCGCGACCACCGGCACGGTGGCGCCGGAGCCGTCGGGCGTACGCAGGTCGACGTCGAAGCGGGATACCACCGAGGACCGCCCCGGGACGAGGAAGATGTCGTCGTAGGTCAGATCGTGACTCGGCTGCTGGCCGTCGAGGAAGCGCATGAGACGGTGAGGTTACGCGCCTGCTGGCCTGACCACAGCCGCACGCAGTCGCTCGGCCATGGCCGCGCCCGCGGGGCGACCGTTCCCGGCAGCTACGTTCGGTCGAGAATTGCCTGCTGACGCTGGCCACCGGGAATGTCGTCGGCGAGTGCGGTGCGCCGTAGCGCGCCCCGACCAGCGCATTTGTCTCGGCGGCCGCTGAGCGGGAGAGGCCGGCGACGTCCACGAGCCAGATGAAGGCCTTGATGCCGGTCGCCGCCAGGATCGCTGTGGCGAGGCGGTGCAGGTTCACTGGGGGTGCGGAGTCCGCGAGCGGCGCGAGGGCCCCTCGATCCAGCCGATCACGCGCCCGCGGCGCAGCACCGACCCGGTGGGGTCGTGGCCGGGTTCGAGGGACAGGCGCAGCTGTGGTCCCCAGTCGACGGTGATCCCGATGGAGCCGTGCAGCACGAGGTCGAGCCGCACATCGGCGAGAACATCGGCACGACGGGCTCCCACGTCCTGTTCGTCGAGCTGAGCTGAGCTCGATCGGCCGTAGCCGGTGCCGTCAGCGCAACAGCGCCCGGACTGCGTCGATCGTGTCGGCTTCGGCCGATGTCTTGTCCGGCCGGTACCGCAGCACTCGGGCGAATCGCAGTGCGACCCCGCCCGGGTACCGAGTGCTGCGCTGTGCGCCGTCGAGCACGATCTCGACGACGAGCTCAGGGCGCAGGAGCACGATGTGGCCGGTTTCCTCCCGGGCCAGCTTGGGGAAGGTCGCTGTCTGCCAGGCCAGCAGCTCGTCGGTCATGCCCTTGAACGTCTTGCCGACCATGATCGGCTCGCCGCCGGTGGGGTTGCGGGCGCCGAGGTGGATGTTGGAGAGCATGCCGGTGCGCCGCCCGTAGCCCCACTCGGCACCGACCACCACGAGGTCGAGGGTGTGTACCGGCTTGACTTTCTGCCAGGCGCGCCCGCGCCGACCGGCGGCGTACGGCGCGTCCAACGACTTGACCACGACACCCTCGTGGCCGGCGGCCAGCGCACGTTCGAGCAGGTCGGCGGCCTCGGAGCCGGATGGACGCAGCACGCCGGGTACCCGGTGCCTCCCCACCACGGCCAGCGCGTCGAGCCGCTCGGCGAGCGGGGCGTCGAGCAGGCCCATGCCGTCGAGGTGCAGGCAGTCGAAGAAGAATGGATGCAGCAGGGTGGTGCTGACGCTCGGGCCCGTGAGCGGCTCTCCGCGGTCGCTGTCGCTGCCGAATCGGCTCATCGTGTCCTGGAACGACCGCGGCCGGCCGTCGTCGCGCAGGGCGAGGGTCTCGCCGTCGAGCACCACGGACCGGCAGGGCAAGCCCCGCACCACCTCCACTAGCTCGGGTACGCTTGCGGTGATATCGCGGAGCGTGCGCGTCCACACCCGCACGTCGTCGCCATCGCGGTGTACCTGGATGCGGGCGCCGTCGAGCTTGAACTCCACGATGGCCTTACCCCCGACGTCAACCAGCGCGGAGTCGAGAGTGTCGGTGGGACTCGCGAGCATGGGGCGGACCGGGCGGCCGACCTCCAGCGATACCTCCCCGAGCGCGTCAGCCCCGCCCGCGAGCGCTCTGGCCGCCGTCTCCGGCAGCCGTCCGGAGAGCATGAACGCGCGTCGCACCGCTGCGGCCGGGACCTCGGCCGCAGCTGCGATGGCCTCCAGCATCACCCCCTCCAACGCCCCCTGACGCAGCTCACCGGTGAGCAGCCGGCGCAGGAACGCCTGCTCCTCGACGGTGGCAGCGCCGAACAGCTCGCCGAGGAGGGACGTCCGGCGGGCGGTGGAGCCCGCGCCAGCGGTGTGGGCGAGGGTGTCGAGCGCGGTGTCGACCGCGACGACGCGCAGCGATGGCACAGTGGCGGCGGGGGCGTCGAGGCTGGACAGGGTGCGCCAGCCGGCGCCAATGCGGCCCTGACGCGGCTCGCCGGCGAGCCATGCGGTGGCGGACTCGACCTCCTCCGGCGACGCGGCGCGCAGGAGCGCGGCGAGCGCAGCCGTCTTCGCGGTGCGCGAACGGGTGGCCCCGACTGCGGCGGATGTGGCGACGACCTCGGCGAGTAGCACGGGAGCGATCCTCTCAGCGACCACCGACATTCCTGAAGGCCCGGAACTCCCGAAGCTGACCTGAAGTGCAAAGTGACGGGGCCGGAGGCTGAGCTTGAGTGGTGGCCTCTACGGTGCGGCGCCATGCGCCGCGAGTGGTCGCCGGAGGAGCTGATCGAGTCGTGGACCCTGCTCGGCCAGGACTGGACGCTGGTGGGCAACAAGTCCGGAGCGACTCGGCTGGGCTTCGCGCTGTTGCTGAAGTTCTTCGAGGTTGAGGCCCGGTTCCCCTGAGGCGCTGATGAGCTGCCGCCCGCGGCGGTGGAGTACGTCGGCGTCCAGGTCAAGGTCGCGCCGGCGTCGATCGCGGCGTACCCGTGGTCAGGACGATCGATCAAGTACCACCGGGAGCAGATCCGGGCGGCGTTCGGGTTCCGCGAGTTCGCTCGCGGCGATGAGGACAAGCTCGCTGGATGGCTGGCCGAGGAGGTGTGCCCGGTCGAGCTGCGTGACCAGCAGCTCCACGAGGCCGTTCTGGAGCGCTGCCGCGGCGAGCGGATCGAGCCTCCCGGCCGGTTGGATCGGATCATCGGCTCGGCGCGGGCGGTGTTCGAGCAGCGGTTCTGCAGCCGCACCCTCGCCCGACTCGACACGGCGAGCGTGGCCGCACTGGAGGGCCTCGTCACCGAGGACGCCGGCACGTCATCGTCGGGGCGGGTGCTGCTGGCTGAGCTGAAGACCGACCCCGGTCAGGTCGGCTCGGAGACCCTGCTGCGCGAGATCGACAAGCTGGCCGCGGTACGGGCGCTGGGCCTGCCGGCAGGCTTGTTCGGCGACGCGAGCGAGAAGCAGGTCGAGGCGTGGCGGGCCCGGGCGGTCCGCTCGTATCCGTCGGATCTGCGCGCGGCGCCGCGCCCGGTGCGGCTGACGTTGCTGGCCTCGCTGTGCGCGCTGCGCTCCTCGGAGATCACCGATGCGCTGGTCGAGCTCCTGATCGGGCTGATCCACCGGATCAACGCGCGGGCAGACCGGCGTGTCGAGCGCGAGCTCACCGAGGACCTGCGCCGGGTGCGCGGCAAGGAAGCGATCCTGGTCTGCCTGGCCGAGGCCGCCGGCACGCACCCGGACGACACGGTCCGCGCGGCGTTGTTCCCGGTGGTCGGGGAGAAAACCCTGCGCGAGCTGGTGCGCGAGGCCAAAGCCAACGAGAACGCCTTCCAGGCCCGGGTCCGCCCCGGTGCTGCGCGGCTCGTACTCCAACCACTACCGGCGGATGCTGCCGCCGCTGCTCGCCGCGTTGGAGTTCGGCTGCCACAACACCGCCTACCGGCCGGTGATGCAAGCGCTCGCGCTGCTGGCCCTACACGGACGTGGACGGCAAGACCCGGTTCTTCGCCGACACAGACACCGTCCCAATCGACGGCGTGGTACCCGGGCGTGGCGCGACGCGGTGGTCGATGACCACGGCCGGGTCGAGCGGATCCCGTGCGAGCTGTGCGTGCTGGTCGCGATGCGCTGCACCGCCGCGAAATCTACGTGCGCGGTGCGCACCGGTGGCGCGACCCCGATGACGATCTGCCCGGCGACTTCGACATCACCCGCGATGTGCACCACGCCGCGATCCGCCAACCGACCGACCCGACCGCATTCATCACCGACCTGCGTGAGCGGATGACCACCGCATCCGCAGCACGCTCGTCGGGCAGGTCGCCGGCCGCGCGAAAGTAGTCGAGCGTACGCAGCACGTCGTAGAACCAGCGGGTCGGGAAAGAACTGCCGGAACGTCTCGACGGCCACTTCACCGGTGCTCTTGCGGCGGAACAGATTGCGCTCGAGCAGGTACTCCTCGCCGCGCTGGCGGGCCGCGCGCACGTCCGCGTCGCCGGTCGCCTGCTCGTACGCGAGCAGCCCATCGAGCACGTTGATCGTGGCGTGGAAAGACGAGCGGACCGAGCCGTACTCCGTCCAGCAGTTCCAGCCACCGTCGTCGAGCGGCTCGCCGAGCAGGCGTTCGACGATGCCGGCGACGTCCACGCCGAAGTACACGCCGGCGGCGACCGTCCTGCCGTTGATGCACGGCTCGACCTCGCCGTCGAAGTATCGCTGCCCGTCGTGCTCCCAGCGGCAGTTCTCGGCGATGAGCGCCACCGTCTTGCGGGCCAGATCACTCTGCGGTCGAGCCCGAACGTACGCAGCAGATCCAGGGTGGGCAGTGGCGGACCAACGCCCGGATGCGGACAGCGCTCACCCGGCTCGCTGCCGGCGATCCGATCACGGCTATCGCTTTCGGCGCCGGCTACAGCACGCCGAGCGCGTTCATCGCCACCTTCCGGCGGACGACCGGCGAGACGCCGGGCAAGTACTTCCACGATTGCGCTCCTCGCTGACCGCTCCTCGACATGGTCTGGCGCCGTCGGGATACAGGACGACAGCTGTTCGTCTATATGTTCAGCCGCATGAGCCTCAGCATCACCGACTGCATGCGCCTCGCGGCGGGCCGCTCCGCCGGCAGCCACCCGCGGCGCCACCTGGCCGTAGCCGTCGCCGCCCTCCTCGGCGTCGCGCTCCTCCTCGGCGGCTGCGGCTCAGGCGATGCACGCCCGCCTCCGAAGCCACGCAGGATGGCAGTACGTCCGCCTTCCCCGTCACCATCGTCCAGAAGTTGGGCGATGTGACGATCGAGGCCGAGCCCACGCGGGTGGTCGCCCTCGACTTCCCCAGCGCCGACGCCGCACTCGCCCTCGGTGTCGTGCCGGTCGGGATGGCCGAGGTCACCTACGTGGAAGGCGGCGTCCTGGACTGGACCAAGGCGGCGCTCGGCGACCACGAGCCCGAGATCTTCAATGTGGACGACGGCTTCCCGTTCGAGACCATCGCCAGGCTCGACCCGGACGTGATCCTGGCCGTCAACACCTACCCGTACATCGCCGACCACTGGGACCAGCTCAACGCCATCGCCCCCGTCGTCGGGCACGTGGAGGAACCATTCGTCGACCCGTGGCAGGAGGGTGTCTCGCAGATCGGCAAGGCGCTCGGCCGCTCGGCGGAGGCCCAGCAGCTCATCTCAGACGTCGAGTCGTCGATCGCCGAGGCTCGCACCGCCCATCCGGAGTTCGCAGGCGAGACGGTCTCGTTCTCCGCTACCTCGGCGGTGCTGACGGGCTCTACGTCATCAGTTCCGCCGAGGACTTCTCCATCAAGTTCCTCAAGCAGCTCGGCTTCGACGGTGTGACCGACACCGTCGCCGGCATGTCCGCCGATCCGAGCGGCCGCCGGGCCCTCGTCAGCCCGGAGCGCTACGCCGATCTGGAAGCCGACCTCGTCATCGGCACCGGCTCGTGGGCAGAGGAGGGGCTCGACGAGTTGGCCAAGCACCCCATCTTCTCTCAGCTACCGGCCATCGCCCGGGGGGCGTACCTCCGGTTCCCTGTCGGGCGGTCCACCTCCATGGTCCAGCCCTCGGCGCTGAGCCTGCCGTTCGCCGTCGACGAGCTGGTGCCGCAGATGGTCCAGGCGTTCGCCAGCAACTGAGATTCACCCTCGGGGGCGGTGGACCGGACCCGGCGGCCCGGCCCACCGCTCGTAGCGGGCCGGTCCCGGTTGACGCTCGCCGAGCTCAGAGACCTCCGAGCTCGCGGCAGTCGCAGGCCATGGGTGACGTGAACTGTTGGAGTTCGTGGGTCCCTGGCTCTGGCTGCCAGTCGGCCGGCGCAAGTGACGTTCGAACACACTGACGAAGCGCTCGGGAGTGCACGATGGTCGCCCAGCTCGGGGAGCCGCCATCCCGATCCACGCGCACGGCGAGATCGACGGGCAGCTCTACATGGAGATGCGCCTGGTCGATGCGGAGGCATTGGAGGCCTCCAGCAGGTGATCGATGACTACGGCGATTGCCCCGACCCCCAACGCAAGCATGCGCGACTACATCGCTGCGGCGAAGGCTGCTGTCGGCAGGTTGAGGACGTTGGGGCCTGGAGTCCAAAGGGCCGCCGTTAGAGGAACCCCACCGGGACACCCGGGTCACAACCGTCTGTCGAAGATCGCTGCCGCTCGCCGATTCCCGTAAGACCCGCCCGGTGAAATGCCCGATGAAGGGGTTCTAACTGGCGACACTCCCGCGGTGAGCGGACTGATGATCGGCTACGCCCGGGTCTCCACCGACGAGCAGGACCTCACCGCGCACCGCGACGCCCTCGACCGGCTCGCCCGTTCGCTGCCCGACGCCCGCGACATCGTCGCCGAGCTCACCGTCCGCGAGGTCAAGCTCAGCCTCGGCGGATCGGTCCACGACCTGACCGACCCGGTCGGGCGGCTGTTGTTCAACGTTCTGCCCATGGTCGCAGAGTTCGAGTCAGACCTGATCAAGATGAGGACCGGGAGGGCATGAAGGTCGCCCGCACCAAGGGCCGGCTGCGCGGCAAGAAGCCCAAGCTCAGCCCGCGCCAGGAATCCCACCTCGTCGAGCTGCACCACGCCGGCGCGCACACCAGTGCCGAGCTCGCGGAGCTGCTCTCCGTCGCCCGATCCACCGTCTACCAGGCGATCGAACGCGCACGAACAGCCAACGGCGCCGAGCCCTAACATCCCGATCCACACCTTGCACTTCGGGTCAGCTTCGGGAGTTCCGGGCCCTGAAGGAGCGCTCGGACAGGTACGTCAGACCCGCCACAGTTGTGCCTGGTCAAGACGCACACCCGCCCGGGCCGGTTTGCGACTCGCGGTGCCGGGATGCGCAATTCGCGGTGCCGTGATGCGCAACTCGCGGTGCCGGGATGCGCAACTCGCCGTGTCGGTTTGCGCAACTCGCGGTCAGGGGGTTGCTGGGCGGACGCGGTCGGTGGCGAGGTGGACGACGGCTGGGTCGCCGAGGGCTGGGAGGCCGTCCCGGCTGGCTGTGTCGACCACGAGCTCTCCGTCGTCGGTCTGCACGACCAGCCGGGTGACCGGGCCGAGAAACGTGTACGCGACGACCCGGCCGGGCGTCCCCTCGCCGTTCGGTGCGACCGCGAGCGACTCGGGCCGTACGGCCACCGCCAGCTCATCGCCCGACGAGCCGGGCTCGCCCTCCAGTACCGCGACGGATCCCAACACCCGCACCCGGCCGGGGTCGACGACCACCGCTGCCAGCCGGTTGACCACCCCGACGAACTCGGCGACGAACGCCGTGGTCGGGCGGGCGTACACCTCCTGCGGGGTGCCGACCTGCTCCAGCCGGCCGCGGTTGAGCACCGCGACCCGGTCGGCGGCGGCGAGCGCCTCGGCCTGGTCGTGAGTGACGAAGAGGGTGGTGATCCCCTCGGCGAGCTGGAGCCTGCGGATCTCGTCGCGCAGCTGCACGCGGACGCGGGCGTCGAGGGCCGACAGGGGTTCGTCGAGCAGGAGCACCGACGGCGACACCGCGAGCGCCCGGCCCAGCGCCACCCGCTGCTGCTGGCCACCGGAGAGCTCGTGCGGGTAGGAACCGCCGCGGTCGCCGAGGCCAACCAGATCCAGCAGCTCCGCCGCCCGGGCGGCGCGCTTCGCGGCCGTGACCTTGCGCATCCGCAGGCCGAACGCGACGTTCTCGGCCGCCGTCATCGTCGGGAACAGGCTGTAGGCCTGGAAGACCATCCCGGTGTCGCGGTTGCTGGCTGGCACGCCGGTGACGTCGCGGCCGCCGATGAGCACGGTGCCCGACGTCGGCCGGTCGAAGCCGGCGAGCAGCCGCAGCGCCGTGGTCTTCCCGCATCCCGACGGGCCGAGCAGCGCGAGCAGCTCGCCGGGGCGCAGGGCCAGGTCGAGGCCGTCGAGGGCGTGGGTGGTGCCGTACGTGCGGCGGATACTCCGGAACTCGACGGCCACCCCGCGCCTGGTCTCGGTGGGAGCGGCGATCACGTCGGTCACGAGGAGATCCTCTCCGAACGCCGCCGGCCGCCGGCCAGCGACACGATCAGCAACAGGACCCAGGTCAGCACCAGGCTGGCCAGCGACAGCGCCACCGACACCCCGGCGGCGCTGCGCCCGACCTCGACCACCGCCACGGGGAACGTGTCCGGGTAGAGCAGGATCCGGGCGATCACGATCTCGCCGAGCACGAGGGCGAGGGTGAGGAACGCGGCCCCCAGCACGGCGCTGCGGATGGTCGGCAGCACCACCCGCAGCAACGCGGTGCCCAACCCGGCGCCGAGGTTGCGCGCGGCCTCCACCAGCGTGCGCAGCGGTACCGCGGCCAGCCCGTTGTCCACGGCCCGGTAGGCGAAGGGCAACGCGAGCACCACGTAGAACGGGGTGAGCGCCGTGATCGAGGACGCGAACAGCTCCCGGAACACCGGCCCGTCCACGTTCGCCTGGACGAACGCGATGCCGGCCGCCATCACCACCGGCGGCACGACGATCGGCAGGATCGTGGCGCTCTCCAGGACCCCGGCCAGGGCCGGGAAGCGCAGCCGTACCCACACCGCGGTCGGCACGACCAGCGCGAGCACGAGCACCGCGGTGCACGCGGCGATCAGCAGCGACGTCAGCAGCGAGCCGAGCAGCACGTCGTCGCGGGCGATGGCGAGGTAGTTCGCCACGCCGTAGCCGCCGCCGGGGGTGCGGAGGCTGAACTCCGCCGCGGCGACCAACGGCACCAGGAAGTACAGCGCGGCGAGGGCGAACACGACGACGCGCCAGCGGCGGCGCCTCACCGGTCTGGCTCGCCTCACCGGTCTGGCTCGCCTCACCGGTCTGGCTCGCCTCACCGGTCTGGCTCGCTGAGCTCGGTCGGCCACTTCGCGGGCCGCGGTGCCGATGGTTCGCTCGCAAACTCGCTCGCACGCTCGCTCATCGCGACCATCGTGACGCCCGCCGCTGCAGTACCAGGTACCCGATCATCACCACGGCGATCACGAGCACCATGTCGAACCCGAGTGCGAGCCCGACGTTCTGCCGCCCGACCAGCACGTTGCCCGAGAGCGCCGAGGCGATGGCCGTGGGCACGAGTGGGATCGAACCGCTGGTCAGCGCGAGCGCGGTGGCATACGCGGCGAACGCGTTGCCGAACAACACCAGCGTCGCACCACCCAGCGCGGGCGCCAGTACGGGTAGCGCGACGTGGCGCCAGTAGGTCCAGGCCGACGCGCCGAGGTTCTCCGCCGCCTCCCGCCACTGCGGTGCCAACCCCTCCAGCGCCGGAGTGATGAGGATGACCATCAGCGGGATCTGGAAGTAGACGTAGGTGAGCCCCAGCCCGGTCAGCGAGTCGATGCGGAATCCGGCGGCGTAGAGGTCGACGCCGACCGTGCGCAGGAAGATCGTCGCGAGCCCCGTCTGTCCGAGCGCGGCGATGAACGCGAACGCGAGCGGTACCCCGCCGAAGTACGCGAGCACCCCCGAGGCGGTGGACACGATGCGCCGCAGCGGGCTGCGGTCCGGCCCGATGAGCACGGCCTGGGCCAGGAACGCCCCGAACACCGCGCCGACCACCGCGGTGACCGCGGAGAGCAACAGGCTCGAGATGAACGCCGCGCGGTACTGCGGCTCGGTGATCGATGCGATGACGTTGTCGAGAGTCGGGTTCCCGTCCGGATCTGACAGCGCCCCGCTGACGACGAAGTACAGCGGGCAGCCGAGGAACACCACGAGGTAGCCGGCGAACGGGAGGAGCCCCACGCCGGCCCGCCACCGACCGACCGGGCGAGCCGGTGTGGGGTCGGCAGCAGGCCCGGCGGGCCGATCGAGCAGGGCTGCCATCAGTGTTCGGGTACCGTCTCGCGGTTACGCGGTGACCGTCGCCCAGTTCCGGGCGACCACCTGCTGGGCCGCGTCGGTCTGTGCTTGGGTGGGGTACTCCGGTTCCCCGGCCACCGGTGGCAACACCGCGACCAGGCCGGCGTCGGCCGTGCCCGACTCGATCATGGCGTCGAGCCGCACCGGACGGGCCTTGCCGGCCAGCCACAGGTTCTGACCCTCGTCGGAGTGGACGAACTCCTGCCAGAGCCGGGCAGCGGCCGGGTGCGGCGCGTTCTTGTTGATCGCCTGCGCGTAGTACTCGGCGAACAGCCCGTCGCTCGGGACCGCGACGGACCAGCCGAAGGACGCCTTGTTCTTCTCGGTCTCGGTGACGTTGAGGTAGTCCCAGTCGAGCACGATCGGGGTCTGCCCGCTCTGGATCGTGGCCGGCGTGGGGTCGATCTTGAGCAGGTTGCCGCTCTTCGCGAGGTTGCCGTAGAAGGTGAGTCCGGGGTTGATGTCGTCATGCGAGCCGCCGCTGGCCAACGCCCCGGCCCAGACCGCCGCGAACGCCGACGCGGCCTGCGTCGGATCGCCGTTGATCGCGACCTTGCCCGCATACTCGGGCTTGGCCAGGTCGGCGAACGTCACGGGGCACACCGGGACCAGGCTGGTGTTGCAGCCGATGGAGATGAAGCCGCCGTAGCCGTTGACCCAGGCCCCGTTCGGCTCCTTGTTGGCGGCGGGGATCATGTCCCAGGTCTGCACCTGGTAGGGCGCGAACAGCTCGACGTTGCCGTTCGCGAAGGACTGGCCGAGGTCGAGCACGTCCGGCGCCCGGTCCTGCGTGCCGAGTTGGCGCACCGCGTTGATCTCGTCCTGGCTGGAGCCCTCGGGGTTGGCGGAGTTGACCGTGATGGCGTACTTCCGTTCGAAGGTGGAGATCATGGCGCCGTAGTTCGCCCAGTCCGGCGGCAGCGCGATGACGTTGAGCGTGCCCTCGGCCTGTGCCTCGGTGACGAGCGCGTCGAAGCCACCCGCGGCCTGGGCGGACGTGACGGTGACCCAGTCGGTGCCGCCGCCCGGCGGGCGGCCGTCGGACCCGCCGGAGCTGACGCAACCGGCCGTGGCCAGGGCCAGCGCGGTCCCGATCGCGGCCGTCAGCACCCGTCGTCGTGAGGCGGTCATGTGCGTACTCCCTCGGCGGCGGTGCTCCGGCGCCGGCCGGCGGGCGAAGCGTGCAGGGTGGAAACAAGCGCGACGCCTCGCAGCCTATCGCCGCCGGGGGAATGTGGTGAGCCGGTTCAGGGTTGCCGGTAGATGCTGTGATCGCCGATCCGGCGCCAGATAAGGATCGCTTCCCCGTCATCGGACCGGTCGAGATGAAACGTTACGCGTCCATCTGGTGAGGTGAAGTTCCACGTGAGTGAGTTGATGGAGCTGTCGGTCAGGCGGTGGATACGGAGCCGGCGCGGCCAGTCCGGTGAGCCGCTCAACGCTCCTGCGGCGAGCGCTGGCAGGAAATGATCGTGCAACGCGGTGCTGAAGAGCTTTCGGTGCGCTCGGGGCAGGCGCGAGAAGTCGCGATCGAAGTTCGGTGTGCTCCGGTATCTCATTCCCCGGCTCGGCGGTCGAGATCCTCCAGGTGGGCTAGGAACTGCGCGGCGTCCTCGAAGTCCTGGTGACGCCCTGCTGCCAGGTCGGCGTCGACCTCGCGCTCGGCTACCTGATGACCCTCAGCCCAGAACCACGCGGACTCGGCCGGCACGGCGACATGCGGCACGAGGATCAACTCACCGTCGCGCAGCACCACTTCGAGCTGGGCGCCGGGCTTGTCCAGACCAAGAGCCCGGCGGGCTTGGACGGGGATCGTTACAGTGCCGTTGCGCGGTTGCACGGAGACGAAACCTAGATGTTGATCGATGTATCCACGATAACAGGAATCCTGGGATCGTTCGCTACAGGAGCGCGTTGAGGTCAATCTCGACGGCGAACGGCGTGGTGGCGGTGAACTTGCCGGTCACTGTGCCGCCGTCGGCGTACCCGAACTCACCGGCGAGGTGGCAGGCGAGCAACGACACGGGCGGATCGATGTCGATGTCGATGTCGATCTCGAGGTGCGGTGGGAGCTGGGGTCGGAGCTGATCGCGCGCCTCCGCACCTGCCCAGTTGTGATCCGCGAGGGGACTGGGCGAGATCACCCACCTCCCTTCCAACAGCTCCGAGTAGCCGGGCTCGATCTGGCTGATCCCGAGGTACTCGGCGACCGTCAGCAGCCGCGGTGGAGCGAAGGGTTGGGCACTCATGGCGGACCTCCTCGGGCTCGGAAGCAGTGTTGCACGCGGCGCCGACAGTTCCGGTCAGCGCTGGCCGCCCCGGGTCATCGCGAGCACGTCGAGGGCGGAATCCAGCTGCTCGGTGGTCAGTTTCCCGTCGTCGACATGCCCCCGCTCGATCACCACCTCGCGGATCGTCCTGCGTTCCTTGAGCGACTGTTTCGCGATCGACGCCGCCTCCTCGTAGCCGAGGTAGCGGTTGAGTGGCGTCACGACCGACGGCGACGACTCGGCGTACTCCCGGGCCCGCTCGACGTCGGCCTCGGCGCCGTCGACGACCTTGTCCGCGAGCAGCCGGGCCGCCGCCGCGAGCAGCCGGGCCGACTCCAGCACGTTGCGGGCCATCACCGGCATCATCACGTTCAGCTGCAGGTTGCCCTGGCTGCCGCTGAACCCGACGGTGGCGTCGTTGCCGATCACCTGCGCGGCGACCATCATCGTCGCCTCGCAGATCACCGGGTTGACCTTTCCTGGCATGATCGAGCTACCCGGTTGCAGGTCCGGCAGATGCAGCTCGGCGAGCCCGGTACGCGGCCCCGAGCCGAGCCAGCGGATGTCGTTCGCGATCTTGAAAAGGGAGACCGCGACGGTACGCAACGCACCGGACGCCTCGACGAGACCGTCGCGCGCCCCCTGGGCCTCGATGTGGTCGACCGCCTCGGACAGGACATCCAGCTCGGTCGCCGCCCGCAGTTCCGCGACGACGCCCGCGCCGAACCCGTCCGGGGCGTTCAGCCCGGTCCCCACCGCCGTGCCGCCGATCGGGAGCTGCCCGAGCCGGGGGAGCACGTCGCGCAGCCGGGCCGCGCCGTACTCGGCCTGGGTGGCCCAGGCCCCCGCCTCCTGCCCGAGGGTGATCGGGACGGCGTCCATCAGGTGGGTGCGCCCTGCCTTCACGACCTCGGACCAGTCCGCCGCGCGCCGGCGCAGCGTCGCCCCCAGGTGCTCCAGCGCCGGGATGACATCGATGGCGACGGCCTCGGTCGCCGCGAGGTGGATGGTCGTGGGAAAGACGTCGTTGGACGACTGCGAGGCGTTGACATGATCGTTGGGGTGCACGGGCGAGCCGGCAGCGTGGGCCGCCAGCGTCGCGATCACTTCGTTCGCGTTCATGTTCGAACTGGTGCCCGAGCCGGTCTGGAACACGTCGACCGGGAAGTGCGCATCGTGCCGGCCCGTGGCGACCTCGTCGGCGGCGGCCGCGATCGCGTCGGCCAGCTCGGCCGGCAGCACGCCGATCCGCCCGTTCACCCGCGCGGCCGCCCCCTTGACCAGTCCGAGCGCGCGGATCTGGGCGCGCTCGAGACCGCGGCCGGAGATCGGGAAGTTCTGCACGGCCCGCTGGGTCTGGGCCCCCCACAGCGCGTCGGCGGGCACCCGGACCTCGCCCATCGTGTCGTGCTCGATGCGGTACTCGGTCTCCATGTCGCGCAGTCTTCCCGCGCCGGGGCCGGGGCGCACCACCGGTCGGGCGGGTGATCCCTCCGGGTTGCGGTCAGCGCACGACCTGCACCACGTCGCCGCGGTTCAACGACGAGAAGTACGTCTTGGCGGCGGCTCGCGAGAGGTGGATGCAACCGTGTGACAACTCACGCAGGCTGCCCTGGTGGAAGGCGATACCGTCGTTGAAGAAGACCGAGTACGGCATCGGCGCATCGTCGAAGAGGCTGCTCCGGTGGTGGCGGTCCTTGAACGAGACCCGGAACGTGCCCGCAGGCGTGCGGTAGCCCTTGCGGCCGTGGGTGATCGGCACCGGGCCGTACTGCACGGCACCGTCGGAGATCAGCCAGGTCTTGTTGCTGGACAGGTCGATGCACGCCCGGGCGGTCGCCACGCAGGGGGTGCCCGCGGCGAGTGCCGGTGCCAGTGGCGGAGTCGCCACTGGTGCTGCCGGTGGCGCGGCGGGAGCAGGTGCTGAGGCGGCTACCGGTTCGGCGGGAGCAGGTGCTGAGGCGGCCGGTGCCGGTGCGGCCTGCGCGAGGTCCGGACCTGGTGCGGCGGCGTGCGGTGCCGGCTCGGGTGTCGACCGCAACGGTGCGGGCAGCGCCTCGGCGGCTACGGCGGCGATCGCCACGGTGGTGGGAGCGGCACCGGCGGCACCACCGTTGAGCAGCCCGGTGACCGTGACGACCAGCGCCAACCCGAGTACCCGCAACGCGCGCATGTGCACACCCCACCCTCTTGGCCGTGGACCCCGGCGCCGAATCCATAAGGATCCGGCAATCGGACTCGATGAGCCAGCTCCGAAGGAGTGGCGACCGCTCACGTTTCGATCACGATGCGGCTTGAGCGTGAGAGACGGGCGCGTCGAAGCGGTTTACGGCCGGCTCGGGCTTCGTTCGGGAAGGGTGGGTACCGGCGGGATCCAGCGGCTGCAGGGCGCACCGTGATGTGGTCGGGGATCAGAAGGCCTGCCGGCTCGAGGTCAGGCGCGCGGTCTTCTCCAGATCGTCAATGAAGACCCGAAGTGGCCGCTGTACAGGTGATCAAGACGAAACTGTCGCCGCTGAAGATCGACTAACGACGCTTCGGCCTTGGTCGGCGCGGATGTGGGTCTGGGGTGCCTTCTCGGCTTGCCTCGGATGGCCGCCCGGCGGATACGCGGATATGCAAGTGGCCCTGCGCCGGAAGTTCGGTGGTGAGTGCCGCTAAACCGCCACCCCCGCTCAGCATCTGGCGGTGATCATGAGACCGGGCCGGGTACCTCGCGACGCCTCCTCGTCGGGCAACTGCTGCGATGCCACCCGTATTTCCGGCGCAGGCTGCTTATAGTCCGAGCTGGGCCGTCTCCGGACCGTGCAACCCCAACAACGAGGAACGACGCTGACCGACAGGTGGCCTTTTCCGCTGTTCAGCGCCGTTTCCGAGGACCGACAAAGCACGGCCGCCCGACCCGCGCGAACCGCAGTCGACGGGTGCGTGGGGCGGAGCATTTCCGGAGCTGACCACCTATCCATACCCGGCTCACGTCGGCACCCGACGACACGAACAAGCAGCTCAGACCGCACGGGGCGGCACGGGCCGGTCGTCGACATCCCACCGCTTCCGCCTTCGGGACAAAGACATCACGCGCGGAAGTCCGGCGGCTGAGTGGTCCAAAAACGCTTCGCTCCGTTGGGCCTCCGGTGGGCATGAATCTCGATCAGATGGAGGTGGGGCCGGGCGTGCGGGCGCAGCCGCCGAGGTCATGGAGTTCCCGGTGGGTACGACGGCCGCATAACGCACCCGAACGCGTTCGCGGCCCGGCTACGGCAGGTTCTCGCCGCCGGGCTGCATGATGCGGACCGGCCGCCGCCCTCAGGGCAACGGCGGCGCGGAGTGCTGCTCCACCGCCGCGGTCTGCTCGTCGGACAGGTCGAAGTCCACGGAGGCGTACTCCCGCAACTTGGTCAGGCGGTGGTACCCGTCGATCATCCGCACCGTGCCGGACTTGGAGCGCATCACGATCGACTGCGTGGTGCAGCCGCCGGCCCGGTAGTGCACGCCGCGTAGCAGGTCGCCGTCGGTGATCCCGGTGGCGCAGAAGAACACGTTGTCCCCGCGCACCAGGTCGGTGGTCGTCAGCACCCGGTCGAGGTCGTGTCCGGCGTCGAGCGCCCTCGCCCGCTCCGCGTCGTCGCTCGGCCACAGCCGCGCCTGGATCGCGCCGCCCATGCACTTCAACGCGGCCGCGGTGATGATGCCCTCCGGCGTGCCACCGATGCCGATCAGCAGGTCGACGCCGGTGTCCGGGCGGGCCGCGGAGATCGCCCCGGCCACGTCGCCGTCGGAGATGAAGTGGATACGTGCCCCGGTGCGCCGGATGTCCTTGACCAGGGTGTCGTGCCGTGACCGGTCCAGCACGCACACCGTCACGTCGGCGATGTCGAGATCCTTGGCCTGCGCGACCAGGCGGATGTTCTCCGAGACGGGTGCGGTGATGTCGATGACGTCCGCGGCCTCCGGTCCGACCGCGAGCTTCTCCATGTAGAAGACCGCCGACGGGTCGAACATCGCGCCCCGCTCGGCGCACGCGAGCACCGCCACGGAGTTCGGCATGCCCTTGGCCATCAGGGTGGTGCCGTCGATCGGGTCGACGGCGACGTCGCAGTCGGGCCCCTCGCCGTTGCCCACCTGCTCGCCGTTGTAGAGCATGGGCGCCTCGTCCTTCTCGCCCTCGCCGATCACCACCACCCCGCGCATCGAGACGCTGCCGATGAGCTGACGCATCGCGTCCACCGCCGCACCGTCACCGCCGTTCTTGTCCCCGCGACCGACCCAGCGGCCCGCGGCCATGGCGGCCGCCTCGGTGACCCGGACCAGCTCCATCGCCAGGTTCCGGTCGGGCGCCTCGCGGCGGCGTTCGCGAGAAGAGGTCCTGTCTCCGGACGTGGTCATCGCCGGCCTCCCAGCTGATCGTGTGCGGCTGCGACGCCGCCGCCGCCCGCTCGCACCGCGAACCGGTGGGCGGGGGATCACAGATGATCCTGGCAGATCACCGCGCGCAGCGGCAGTGGTGCGTGCGTCGGCACCGGGCGCAGCGCGCGTCGGCACCGCGGGCCACCGGGGGCGTGGCGGCTGAGACCATGGTGGCTGTGAGTTCCGCCGTGGACCCAGCGCCGCCCGACCGGCCGCCGACTCCGCCCGCCCGGCCGCCGACCCCAGATCGACCGCCGACCCCGCCCGACCCGACGTTCGCGAAGCCACCGCGGTCCGCGCTGGGCGTGCGGCAACTGGTGGGCGCGTTGATGGTCCTCGTCCCGGTGATCCTGCTTCTCGGCGGGCTGTCGCGGTGCTCGTTCAGTCCCGGCGGTCCTTCTGTGGACCGCGGCGCGGTGCCGATCGTCGACGCCCCGGCGGAGCTGCGCGGGCTCGCCCCGCAGATCGAGTTCGGGCTGCGGATTCCGGCCGTGCCGCCGAACTGGCCGTCGAACTCCGTCGACCAGGTCGTCGTCGAGGACGGTCGGGCAGTGCGGACCGGTTACCTCACCGCCGACCGGCGCTACCTGCGGCTGCTGCAGAGCGACGCGTCCGAGCAGGCTGTGCTGGTGTCCGATACCGGCGGGGTGCCCATCGCGCGCGGCACGACCGAGGTAGCCGGACAGCGATGGGTCGTCTACGGAGCCGAAGGTGCGGAGCCCGTCTGGGTGGCCGAGGTGCCCGCCCCCGGTACCGCCAGCGTCCGGCTGCTGATCACCGGCAGCGGCACCGAGGCCGACTTCCGCACCCTCGCCGCCGCCACCCTGGCCGGTGAGCTGCTGCCGGTGGGCGCAGCTCCGAGCTGAGCACGACCTGGACTCAGGTCGTTGTTCGTGATCGAGCCTGAGCCGCGCAATGTGACCATGTCGCGATCGATCAGGGGTCGGGGCGGTCCAGGACCGTGTGGATGCGGGTGCGGGCGCCGGCCAGCTGTTCCTCGCACCGGCGAGCGAGCTGCTCGCCGCGCTCCCAGAGCGCCACGGACTCGTCGAGACTGAGCCCACCCACCTCCAGCACGCGTACCACGTCGGCCAGCTCGTCGCGGGCCTGCTCGTAGCCGAGACCGTCAACCGGCGGTCGCTCCGTCATTGCTGGGTTCCTTCCCCGTCGACCACGGCCGTCACCGCCCCGTCCGCGACGCGGATCCGCAGCCGCGCCCCGGCTCCGACCTCGCGCACCGAGCGCAGCACCGGCAGCGGCGCACTGGCACTCCGATCCTCCGGTATCTGCTGCACGATCGCGTAGCCGCGAGCCAGGGTGGCCGCCGGGCCGAGGGTGGTCAGCCGGGCCCGCAGGTGATCGAGCTCGGCGCCGCGCCGGTCCAGCGCCCGGTCCAGGCCGGCCCGCGACGCCTCGCGCAGGCGCGTCACATCGCAGGTGCGCGCGTCGATTGCGGAGAGTGGGTCGGCCAGCACCGGACGCGCGCGCAACGCGGTGAGCAGCCGTTGTTCGCGGTCCACCCAGCCGGCCAGGGCCCGCCGGGCCCGGTCGCGCAGCCCGGCGATCCGGGTGGTCTCCTCCGCCAGGTCCGGCAC
>JBOHEO010000052.1:0-26552 GCA_050701055.1 Pseudonocardia sp.
GCGCACAAGCGCGGCATCCGGGTCGTCACCGACCTGGTGATGAACCACACGTCCGACTCTCATTCGTGGTTCGAGGAGTCCCGGCGCAACCCGGACGGCCCGTACGGGGACTTCTACGTCTGGGCCCTCGACGACTCCGGCTACCCCAAGGCGAGGGTCATCTTCGTCGACACCGAGCAGTCGAACTGGACCTATGACCCGGTACGCGGGCAGTTCTACTGGCACCGGTTCTTCTCCCACCAGCCCGACCTGAACTACGACAACCACGCCGTGCAGGACGCGATGCTCGACGTACTGCGGTTCTGGTTGGACCTGGGCATCGACGGATTTCGGCTCGATGCGGTGCCCTACCTCTACGAACGCGAAGGCACCAACTGCGAGAACCTGCCCGAGACCCACGCGTTCCTGCGCAGGGCCCGCAAGGTCGTCGACGACGAGTACCCGGGCCGCGTGCTCCTGGCCGAGGCCAACCAGTGGCCCGCTGACGTCGTCGAGTACTTCGGTGATCCCGCGGTCGGTGGCGACGAGTGCCAGATGGCGTTCCATTTCCCGCTGATGCCGCGCATCTTCATGGCCGTGCGCCGGGAGAACCGCTTCCCGATCTCGGAGATCCTGGCCCAGACTCCAGCCATTCCGGGGGGCTGCCAGTGGGGCATCTTCCTGCGCAACCACGACGAGCTGACGCTCGAGATGGTCACCGACGAAGAGCGCGACTACATGTACGCGGAGTACGCCAAGGACCCGCGGATGAAGGCCAACATCGGGATCCGCCGGCGTCTCGCCCCGCTGCTGGACAACGACCGCAACCAGCTCGAACTCTTCACCGCGCTGCTACTCTCGCTTCCCGGATCACCGGTGCTCTACTACGGCGACGAGATCGGCATGGGCGACAACATCTGGCTCGGCGACCGCGACGGCGTCCGCAGCCCCATGCAATGGACGCCCGACCGCAACGCGGGATTCTCCAGCTGCGACCCGGGACGGCTCTACCTGCCGATCATCATGGACCCGCTGTACGGATTCCAGGCGGTCAACGTCGAAGCACAGCTGAACTCCACCACCTCGCTGCTGCACTGGAACCGGCGCATGATCGAGGTGCGCAAGCGGCACCGCGCGTTCAGCCTCGGCGACTACCACGAGCTCGGTGGCACGAATCCGTCGGTGCTGGCCTATATCCGATCCACGAGCGGCGAGGATACGAAGGACACCGTGCTGTGCGTGAACAACATGTCGCGCTTCCCACAGCCCGTCGAGCTCGACCTGCCTGCCTACGAGGGCTGGACGCCGCATGAGCTGACCGGCGGCGTCGAGTTCCCGAAGATCGGGGAGCCGGCGTATCTCCTGACGCTGCCCGGCCACGGCTTCTACTGGTTCTCGATCACTCCCGCGAAGGAGGGCCGATGAGTTCTGCTGGGTTCTCGCCGGAGTTCCTCCACCGCCAGCTGCCCGACTGGCTGGCCCGACAACGCTGGTTCGCCGCGAAGGGACGCCCGGTGCGGTCGGTCACGGTGGCGGTGGACACCCCGCTGATCACCAACGGCGAGCCGCTCCTCGACCTGATGCTGCTCGCCGTCGAGTTCGATGACCACTCCCCGGTGCAGCACTACCAGCTCCTGGTCGGCCGGCGCACCGAGGTCGGCGGCGAACTCGAGCACGCGTTCATCGGTCCGGTCGACGGCCTGCTCGCCTATGACGGGCTGTGGGACCACGACGTCACCGAATGGCTGCTGACCTCCATCAGATCCGGGCGCACGATCGGTGACGTGCGGTTCGTCCCCGAGCCGGGCGTGGAGATCACCGAGGGCATGCCCGGTCGGGTGCTGGGCGTCGAGCAGTCCAACACCTCGGTCGCCTACGGTGAGCAGGCCATCTTCAAACTGTTCCGCCGGGTCGCCCCGGGGGTCAACCCCGACCTGGAGCTGCACCGGGCGCTGCGCTCGGTGGGCAGCCCTCAGGTGGCCGCGCTGCAGGGCGCGGTGGAGGGAGTCCTGCACGGCGAGCCGGCCACGCTGGGCATGCTCCAGGACTTCGCGGCCAACTCCGCCGAAGGGTGGGCGATGGCGCTGGCCAGCGTGCGGGACCTCCTCGCCGAGGCCGACCTGCGCGCCGACGAGGTGGGCGGCGACTTCGCGGCCGAGGCCTCCCGGTTGGGCGAGACCGTCGCGCTGGTGCACGCCGAGCTCGTCGAGGCACTCGGTGCCTCCGAGCGAGACCCCGCCGAGCTGGCCGCGGCCATGCACCACCGGCTCACCTCGGCCGCGGCCGAGGTGCCCGCCCTGGCCGAGCACGTCGAGTCGATCCGGGCGGCCTACGAAGCCCTGGCCAGGCTGGACAACCCGATCCGCACCCAGCGCATCCACGGTGACCTGCACCTCGGCCAGACCCTGCGCACCCCGTACGGCTGGCTGCTGATCGACTTCGAGGGCGAGCCGTCGGGCACGTTGACCGACCGGGTACGGCCGGACTCGGCGCTGCGGGACGTCGCCGGGATGCTGCGGTCGTTCGACTACGCGGCGTTCCACCAGCTCCAGCAGTGGGAACCCGGCACGTTCGTCGATGTCGACCACGACTCGCAGCTCGCCTGGCGGGCCAACGAGTGGGCCACCCGCAACCACGACGCCTTCTGCGCCGGCTACGCCGTCCGGTCTGGGGCCGACCCGCGGGCGCAATCGGAGCTGCTGCGGGCGTTCGAGCTGGACAAAGCCGTGTACGAAGTGCTCTACGAAACCCGCAGCCGCCCGGCATGGGCGCCCATCCCACTGGGCTCGATCGCGCGGATCACCGGGGAGTCGGGTTCGGATCTGCCGGGGCGTGGCGAACGGTCCGACGCCGGCCGGTGACGCGCCGCCGCCGCTCACGAGCGTTTGCCCAGCCAGCCGACGGGGTCAGGCCGGAACGTGGCCACGGCGCATCTTTTCTTCGCAGGTGTAGAAGTATCAAGGCAAGGTTAAGGCAGATCGTGGGAACGATGCGCCAGTGCGCCCGCAGGCATGCCCCGATCGATCGGGGCGCCGGCAGCCGTTCGACGGTCGCTCGTCGCGCACGTTGGTTCGATCGGCTCATCTGGTGCGGCATCCGCCAGCTCGGTGGCGCGGAGCCGATATCTTGCCCGGGCAACCAGTAACGGCAGACCGGCTTCGACCAGGTTCACCCCGATCGATCGATACGCAGCCCGCTCCCCATCCTGCACGACGTCACCCAGTCCCGTTGGCCCGCCATGCCGGGCAGCCGGCCGCGCCGGTCCCCGCGGAGCCGGCACCCGCCGACGGTGCCGGATGCCCTGGCGACAAATCCAGAGAGGTGCTCCCGTGAGATGTCCCGGCCGATGTACGCAACGATGCTGCATCGACTGGCCGGCCGGTCAGCACGCGGAGGTCGATTCGACAACCACCGCTCCGCCCCCAGCCCGCACGTCCGATTCCCGCACAGCAGGCCGGCACAGTCTCGACGGCGGTCGCCGGGGTCAGACCGGGCCGGACCGGAAGGGAGTGGCCGAGTTCGGTCTCACCCTCGACGCTCAGACCGCCGGCGGTCGACACCGACCGGGTGAAGCGTCGAAACGAGTCGCCTCGCTCGACGGGCTCCGCGGGATCGCCGCGCTGGTGGTGGTCGTGCACCATGTGTTCCTCACCCAGCCCGCGCTGGCTGCCCCCTATCTCGATCCCACGGCCGTCGACGTCGGTGAGGTGAGCTGGTGGGCTACGTACACCCCGCTGCATCTGCTCTGGGCCGGCACCGAAGCAGTCTTCGTGTTCTTCGTCCTCAGTGGTCTCGTGCTCGCGCTTCCCGTCGCCGGAACGGGGCGGGTGAATCCGTGGGACTATTTCCCGCGCCGGCTCCTGCGCCTGTACTTGCCGGTGTGGGCAGCCGTGACGCTCGCCGTGCTGTGGGCGACGGCGTTTCCGCGCACGTGGCAGGTCGGCGACAGCTGGTGGTTGTTCCAGCACGCCGAGAACCCGACCGTGCCGGGCACGGTCAGGGACCTGCTCCTCCTGTGGTGGCCGGGATCGACGAACCACGTGCTGTGGTCCCTGCAATGGGAAGTCCTCTTCTGCCTCACCTTGCCGTTGTTCCTCCTGATGGCGAGAACGTGCCGAACGCTCTGGCACGTCAAGGCGCTGGTCCTCCTGCTGATGCCCGTGATCGGAGCCGGAATCGACAGTCCCGCGCTGGCTTCCCTACCGCTCTTCGCGCTCGGCACCCTGATGGCTGTCGAGCATCGCCGGGTGACGAGCTGGGCAGCCTCCGTCCACCGGCGCCGGCGTCCGCAGATGTGGTGGACGGCAGCGCTCGTGATCTGTGTCGGGCTGCTCATGTCGTACTGGTTCGTGCATGCCTTCGGGACGCGAGTGACCGAGGAGACGGCGGCCGCAACCCGCGGGCTGCAGGCCCTCGGTGCGTGTCTGGTCGTCTTCCTGGTCTGGCACTGGCCAGGTGCTCGGCGGTGCATGACGTCCTCGATCATGCAGTGGCTGGGCACCAGGTCGTTCAGCCTCTACCTGGTTCACCTGCCCATCGTTGTCTCCGTGGCGGTGGCGCTGGGTGGCAAGCCCGCACTCGGGTCTGCCCTGGCGCTCACTGTGCTCATCACCTTCCCGGTGACCGAGATCTTCTATCGCCTGGTGGAGAAGCCGAGTCACCGAATTGCTCGACGCGTCGGGCGGTCGAGTGCGGCTCGAGCGGCCGGGACACGATCGGACGAGGCCGGTGGACAACGAGGCTCGGACGTCCCTGGAACGACCCGGACCAGGTTCTCCGTACCCCGTTCTCCCAGCCCGGACTGTCCGCGTCAGTACTCCGGCGCCGCCTGACCGGCGCTAAGAAGGCGCTGCGCCGGGCTAGCAACGGGCTGACCGCTCCGTCGCGATCGCGAGCGCACGGCGCCTTTTTTAATCGATCGTGTCGAGTTGATGTCGATTCGCACTGATTATCTTTCATTGGTTCGGTGTCGATAGCTTCCTAGACCCTGACCAATTCACGGGTCTGCTCGCGCGTGTCCTGCACCTCGGGTACCGCGGCGAAAGGCGCTGCCTCACGGTGCCAGTCGGCCAGCTTCCGACCCAACCGTCCGGGTCGGTGCGGGTCGATCAGCGGCAACACGCTTCGCACCGTCACGGCCGACAGTTCCGGTTCCCGGGCGAGCAGGTGCACCCGGCCGAGCGAGACGGAATTCATTGCACGGCCCCAGCCATCACGCAAGGCGAGTGCCTGCCCGAGGTATTCCACGGCGTGGTGAATCTGGCGCCGGTCATGCAAGACCAGGTCTCGATACCTCGCCCCAATCTCGCCGGCCAATTCCGCCGCGCCGTATACACGCAGCCATCGAGGCTCCTTGTCCGGCTTGATGTCAACGTGCGCTTGCTCGGCCACAGCTACCGCCCGACTGAATGCGTGCACGGATCCGTGCTGGGCGTGCCCCCATGCTTCCCTCGCGGCCAGCCGCGACCGCAATCCCGGCGTGGCAGAGTCCCGTGTCCCGCGCTGCGCGAGATGCACGAGTTCCAAGCCGTCGTCCGTCGCCCCGAGATCAAACGATTGAAGGGCGAGCGAGGCCAGTGCGACCGCTCCGAACAACACATTCCCGCCCGCTTTCGCCATGCGCACGGCGGTGACGTGGTGCTGTTGTGCGATGCGATGGGCGCCGGCGTCGAACGCCATCCGCCCCGCGATCTGCGCCAGTTCCGCAGCTGCGAGGAACGCCCGGTCGGTCAACGGGCCGTCCGGCGCCCCGCGGAGCCGCTCGGACAGATCAGCGAGCTGCCCGACCACCGCAGTACGGCCGAAGCCGCACTCAGCGGAGCGCCACTGCTGGAATGTCGCGACAAGATGCTCCACGGCCTCCACCTCAGCGACGGCGAAGGCACCGCTGCGCCCGGACAGCGGCCCATCGGCGAGCGGTTCGAGCCACTGCGCCAGCGGGCCGAGCAGAGCGACACCACCGATCGCGGTCACCCACAACGCATTCCGCCGGTTGAGCACATCTATCTCCACTGCCGCCGTCGCATCGTCGAGAATCCCGCTCCGCGTCCACGCCCGCTCATCCGGCGCAGCGGACGGCTGCTGTCGCACGGGCGGGATGAAACCCAACTCCGCGTCGGTGTCGACCCCGAGAATAGCCCGCAACGCGCTCCGATAGGGACCGGTCGGGTACCGGACCTTGCCCCGCTCCCACTTGGCGACCAGATGAACGTCCAACCCGAACCGGCGCCCGGTCTGCTCCCACAACCACGCGTTCACCAGCTCAGCCAGCTCAGCGCGAGACAGACGCTCGTCCAGAGTACGACGCGACGGCAGACGCTCACGAGCCCCCCGAAGCAACCAGTTGCGTTCGGTCATGCCCTCCCACCTCTCACTACCCCAACCGGGACCTTCACTACTCCGACCAGGGGCAGCCTAAGCTCGCACAGCCGCACAGAGCGCCCTGACCCCCACCTGACCAGGCACTGTCCGCCGCTGCCGCCGGCCGTGATCGCCCTTGTGATCATCATCATCGGGCTGGCGGCCGGACACACACGTCGGCAATCAGCGGACGCCACCGGCTCGGCCGGAATCCGCCCCTGCGGTTCAGGCTGCACGCTCCTGGGTGCCTGCCAAGCAAGATCAATTCATGGCGGTGTCCCGCTCACCGCGACCGGATCGGTGACCCGTCGCGCGGAGCTGATCGTCCGGCGACGCGCACCGGCGTCGAGACCGACGCGTCCGGCCCAGACCCGGCACGCGGGCACCGCTCGCCTTAGGGTTCATGAGTGGATCGCGCAGAAGACACCACCCACACCCTCGACGCCTGCGCGCCCGACCGGGCGACGGTCGACCGGGTGCTCGGCGGCTCCCATCACGACCCGCACTCGGTGCTCGGCGCGCACCCGCATCCGGGTGGCACGCTCGTGCGCGTGCTGCGACCGCATGCCGACGAGGTGCGCGTGCTGCGCGAGGGCGACCAGGCCGGTGGACACCCGCTCGTGCGGGTGCACGACGCCGGCCTGTTCTCCGGGAGCGTGCCCGGCCCGGCCGCGGACTACCGCCTGGCTGTGCGCTACGGCGACCGCGTCGACATCGTCGACGACCCCTATCGCTGGTTGCCCACGCTCGGTGAGATCGACCTGCACCTGATCGGCGAGGGTCGTCACGAGCGGCTCTGGGACGTACTCGGAGCGCACGTGCGCCGCTACGACACACCGGCGGGCCCCGTCACCGGCGTGAGCTTCGCGGTGTGGGCGCCCACCGCGCAGGGCGTTCGGGTCACGGGCGACTTCGACAGCTGGACGGGCTGGACGCACCCGATGCGCGCGCTGGGCCGCTCGGGGGTCTGGGAGCTGTTCGTTCCCGGTATCGAGCCCGGTACCCGGTACAAGTTCCGGATCCTCGGCCGGGACGGCCACTGGCGGGACAAGGCTGATCCGCTGGCGTTCGCCGCCGAGATCCCGCCGGCCACCGCATCGATCGTCGACGTCTCCACGCACGAATGGGCCGACGAGGAGTGGATCACCGCCCGCGCTCGGCGCCACCCGCACGCCGAGCCGATGAGCGTCTACGAGCTGCACCTCGGGTCGTGGAAGCAGGGGTTGGGCTACCGGGAGATCGCCGACGAGCTGGTGGCCTACCTGGATGTCACCGGCTTCACCCACATCGAGCTATTGCCGGTCGCGGAGCACCCGTTCGGCGGGTCCTGGGGCTACCAGGTCACGTCCTACTTCGCCCCGAGCTCGCGATTCGGAACTCCCGACGATTTCCGATACCTCGTCGACCAGCTCCACCAGGCCGGTTACGGCGTCATCATCGACTGGGTACCGGCACACTTCCCCCGCGACGAGTGGGCGCTGGCCCGGTTCGACGGCACCCCGCTCTACGAGCACGCCGACCCCCGCCGCGGGGAGCAGCTCGACTGGGGCACCTTCGTGTTCGACTTCGGTCGCGCGGAGGTGCGCAACTTCCTCGTCGCCAACGCCCTGTACTGGCTCGAGGAATTCCACATCGACGGCCTGCGCGTCGACGCGGTGGCGAGCATGCTGTACCTCGACTACTCGCGTCCCGAGGGCCAGTGGCTGCCCAACGTGCACGGCGGCCGGGAGAACCTCGACGCGGTGGCGTTCCTCCAGGAGATGAACGCCACGGTCTACCGGCGCCACCCCGGTGTCATGACCATCGCCGAGGAGTCGACGGCCTGGCCCGGCGTCACCCGGCCCACCCACCTCGGTGGGCTGGGCTTCGGGTTCAAATGGAACATGGGCTGGATGCACGACACGCTCGGCTACCTCGGGCACGACCCCGTGCACCGCGGCTACCACCACAACGAGATGACGTTCTCGCTGTTGTACGCGTTCAGCGAGAACTACATACTGCCCATCAGCCACGACGAGGTGGTGCACGGCAAGGGCTCGCTGTGGGCCCGCATGCCGGGCGACGACTGGAACAAGGCGGCGGGCGTGCGCGCGTTGCTGGCTTATCAGTGGGCCCATCCCGGCAAGCAGCTGCTGTTCATGGGCGGGGAGTTCGGGCAGCCGCGAGAGTGGTCGGAAACCCATTCGTTGGACTGGGAGCTGCTCCAGGATCCGCGCCACGGTGGGATCAAGAAGTTCGTCGGCGAGCTGAACCGCGCGTACCGGGCACACCCCGCGCTGTGGACCCGCGACGCCGAGCCGGAGGGCTTCTCCTGGATCGACGCCAACGACGCGACGGGCAACGTCCTGAGCTTCCTGCGGCACGGCGTGGACACCGAGGGCAATCCGGTGATGCTGGCCTGCATCGCGAACTTCGCCGGCCGTCCGAATGAGAACTACCGGGTCGGGCTGCCGTTCGCCGGACGCTGGCGCGAGGTGCTCAACACCGACGGGGAGAGCTACGGGGGCTCGGGGGTGGGCAACCTCGGAGCCGTTGAGGCGCAGGACACGACCTGGCACGGCCGACCGGCGTCGGCGATGCTGCGGTTGCCGCCGTCAGGCGTGCTGTGGCTGGTGCCGGAGTCCGGTCTGGGCGCGGCAGGCCGCCGGTCGGTCGGTGCGCGCGTTCCGGACAGCAGCACCAGCCAGTAGCCGATCAGGATCGCGCAGTACAGCGACCGTGCGAGGTCGGATCCCAGCCCCTCGGGCGGCCACTCGGCGTTCCAGGAACCGGGAATCACGGCGACGGCCAGCGCGGCGATGGCGGACGCGCGGCGGCCCAGCGCGACCAGCACCAGCAGGCCGGGCACGAGCAGCAACAGGTAGTTGTGCCAGGAGATCGGCGAGAGCAGCAGGCCCGCCGCGAGCACCGCCCAGGGCGCGGTGCCGGCCGGGTCGATTCGCTCACGGTGGCGCGCACACCACGCGAGCGTGCCGATCAGCACCGCGGCGCCGAGGAGCGCGCCCGCCACTCCCGGCAGGTCGAACCGAACCGCGAGCCCGGGTAGCGACGCGTTGTCCGCGGAGTTGGGTACCCCCTCCATCAGCGCGATCCGGAGCCAGGCGATCCCGCTCGACGGCCCGGCCACCAGCACGCCAGCTGCTGTGGCCACAGCCGCCGACGTCAGCCCGACCCGGAGCGGTACCCACCGCCGTTGGGCCAGGGCAACCAGCAACACCGGCGCCAACGACGGCTTGAGCGCGACCGTGACGCCGTACAGCGCGGCGGCCAGTGCCGGGTGACCACGGCGCTCGGCGATCCACCCGGCCACCAGCCCGACGAGCAGCAGCGGGTAGATCTGGCCGAGCACGAGCGTGCCGTGCAGCGGTGCGGACGCTCCCACGGCAGCTACTGCGACCACCGTCGCCGCTCGCGGGAGCCGCAGCTCCCGGGCCACGGCCAGCACCGCGCCGACGACCATCAGCAGGGTGAGCAGCACGAAGACCCGGTACGCGGTCAGCGCGTCCAGCAGGGCGACCGGCGTCAGTAGCACGGTGAGCAGCGGCGGGTTGAGATTGGTCAGCTTGGCCGGAGTCTCGTAGATGTCCGTGCCCTGGGTGAGGGCGACCGCGGAGTGCCAGAACGTGTCGAAGTCGACGTGCAGCTCGTACATGTCCGCCGATGGCAGCAGGGTGACCAGCGCGTCGGGGTGCCGTACATGCAGCGCGACAGTGGTGAGGAGCGCGACGAACACCACCAGTGCGGCAGCCATCCGGCGCGGTGCGGCCGCCGACATCGGGACGCGCTTCTCGGACACGGGTCGCGACGCTATCCCGGCCCGCTTCGGCTCCCCCAACCACTCCCCCGAGGCCGACCCGCAACCGCGATCCCGTCCACGACGCCAGCAGACATCCTGACCGGACCGGGCCCCGGTGCCCGCCACCCCGCCCTGAACGCCGGCCGGGGAGCAGCAGTGCTCGTCGGGACGTCAGAACAGGACGCGGGCGAGCGCGCGGCGAGCCGCGGTCACCCGTGGATCATCGGGGCTGAACAGCTCGAACAGGCCGACGAGGTGCTCGCGGACCCGGTCGCGATCCTCGCCGAACGTGCGGCCCGCGGTGGTCACCAAGCGGGCGAAAGCGGCCTCGACGCCATCTGTGGCCACCTCGGCGTCGGCGGCGGCGAGCTGGGCATCGACGTCGTCGGGATTCGCATCGGCCCGAGCCACCGCCGACGGGTCGATGTTCTCGGCGCGGGCCAGGAAACGTACCTGCGACAGCGCGGCGACAGCCTGCTCGTTGGCCGGCTCAACGGCCAGAATGCCCTCGTAGGCCGCCTCGGCGGCAGCGTAGTCGCCGAGCCCGAGGGCGTCCTCCGCCTCGGTGAAGCGCGGGTCATCCGGCTCCTCCTCGGCCGGCTCGCCGTCGCCGACGGCACCTTCCTCGGCCAGCCGGATGGCGGGCATGCGGTCGCGCATCGCGTCGAGCAGTGCGGAGATCCACTCGCGGATCTGCGGCTCGGGCAGGGCGCCGTTGAATGCGTCAGCCGGCTGACCGCCGACGACCGCGATGACCATCGGGATCGACTGAACACCGAAAGCCTGCGCGATCCGCGGGCTGGCGTCGACGTCGATCTTGGCCAGAATCCATGCACCGTTGGCCGCCGCGGCGAGGCGCTCCAGCACCGGGGAGAGTTGCTTGCACGGCTCGCACCAGGTGGCCCACAGATCGACCACGACCGGGACCTGCATCGATCGTTCGAGGACGTCGGCCTGGAAGCTCGGCTCGGTGACGTCGAGAACGAACCGGCCGTCGCCGGTCGGCTGGGGGGCGGCCTTGCTGTTCTCGGAGCGGGCCTTCAGGGCGGCGAGGTCGACCGCGCCAGCCATGGCGGACGACAGCGCGGCAGTCTGGGCGGCCTGCCGAGGATCGGGTCGGGACACGACATCTATCCTGGCACGTGCCCGTGCACCGCACCGTTGGACCGGGGCCTGCCGTTCAGGGGATCCGGTGACGCCGCGCAGTCGGAGCCGGCCGAACGGACGCACCAGGCGGGGATGGATCACCGATCTAGCGGAGCACCCAGAGCCAGCAGATGCTCGTTGACGAGATGTGAGCGACGCTGTCGCTCTGCGTAGACGTTCCCCAGCCGCGATTCGCGGCTTCCCTCAACCGGAGGATCCTGCATGAGCACGGACAACACCACCGACCGCCTCCTCACCGACGCGCGCAAGAAGTCCGCACGTTCGGAGAGCACGGCGATGGGCATAGCAGCACTGGTCGTGGGCGTCCTCGCGCTGCTGGCCAGCCCGATCTCGATCGCGGGATGGATCCTCGGTGCCACCGCCCTGGGTCTCGGCTTCGTCGCCTCCCGCCGCCCGGTCTCGACCAAGCAGGGCACTATCGCCATGGTGCTCGGCGTGGTGGCCATCCTGGTGGGCATCTTCTTCTTCACCCTGAACATCGCGATGTACTGACTCGGCCACCGCGGTGCGGGCGGGGTCCGTCATCGGGTCCCGCCCGCACCCACCGGGCCGAGAGCCGCACGTCGCTCGCAACCTGGTGCGGCCGCTCGCACCTACTGCCGTTGGGCCGCTCGGTCCGCGACGAGCATGCCCATCAGCCTGCCGCACCAGCTCGCCGTGACCAGGGACGGCCCACGCGCACTGCTAGCGTCGCTCGCCATGGCCGCCCGTGACCCGCTACCGTTCGATCCGATCATGCGGGCGGCGGAGCTGTGGGACGAGCGGATCGGGCCCGCCGCATCGATGGCCGCCGTGACCAGCGTGATGCGCGTGCAGCAGATCCTGCTCTCGGCGGTGGACGGGGCGCTGCGCCCCCACGGCCTGACCTTCGCCCGATACGAAGCGCTGGTCCTGCTCATGTTCTCGCGCGCCGGCAGCCTGCCGATGCGCGTGATGGGCGAACGTCTACAGCTGCACCCGACCAGCGTCACCAACATCGTCGACCGGCTACAGGCCGACGGTCTCGTCCGGCGCACCCCGCACCCGACCGATCGGCGGACGACGCTCGTGGCGATCACCGATGCCGGCTCGGTCCTGCTGGACGCCGCCACCGCGTCCGTGACCGAGATCCGCTTCGGCCTCAGTGGTCTCACCCCGGAGCAGGAGGCGCACCTCACAGAACTGCTGGGGAAGGTACGCCGAGCGGCGGGCGACTTCCGGTGAGGACCCGGCACCCCCTCTGTCGCCTGCAGATCCCACCCACCCGGCAGCCATCCCGCCCCGGGCCGACGCCGTCCTCATGATCACTCAAGCTGAGCGGTATGGGAAGGCTCAGCCCGCGGCGGGAACGCGGATGATCAGGGCATCGCCCTGACCACCGCCGCCGCACAGCGCCGCCGCACCGACGCCGCCGCCACGGCGTTTGAGCTGCAGCGCAAGGTGCAGAGCGATCCGCGCCCCGGACATCCCGATCGGGTGCCCGAGCGCGATCGCCCCACCGTTGACGTTGACCTTCTGCTCGTCGAGTCCGAGCTTGCGAGTGGAGACGATGCCGACCGCGGCGAACGCCTCGTTGATCTCGATCAGGTCGAGGTCCGCGGGAGAGACGCCCTCCTTGACGCAGGCCTTGGCGATGGCGTTGGCGGGCTGCTCGTGCAGGCTGGGGTCGGGACCGGCGACGACGCCGTGCGCGCCGATCTCAGCCAGCCAGCTCAGCCCCAGCTCCTGCGCCCTGGCCTTGCTCATCACGACCACCGCGGCGGCGCCGTCGGAGATCTGCGACGCCGAGCCCGCGGTGATGGTGCCCTCGGGGGAGAACGCGGGACACAACCGGCCCAGGCTCGCGGCCGTGGTCTCGCCGCGGACGCCCTCGTCGGCCCGGACCTCGATCGGTTCGCCCTTGCGCTGCGCGACGGTGACCGGCGCGATCTCCTCGTCGAAGAGGCCGTTCATGGCCGCACGCGCCGCACGCTGGTGCGAACGGGCGGAGAACTCGTCCTGCTCGGCCCGGGTGAGGTCGTAGCGCTGGTTGTACTTCTCCATGGACGCACCCATCGCCACCTGGTCGAATGCACAGAAGAGACCGTCGTAGGCCATGTGGTCCGGCATGCTCACGTCGCCGTACTTGAACCCGTCGCGGGACTCGGTGAGCAGGTGCGGGGCCTGCGTCATGGACTCCTGGCCGCCGGCGACGACGATCTCGAACTCGCCGGCGCGGATGAGCTGGTCGGCCAGGGCGATGGCGTCGAGGCCGGACAGGCAGGCCTTGTTGACGGTGAGCGCCGGGACGTCCATCGGGATGCCGGCAGCCGCGGCGGCCTGACGGGCGGGGATCTGCCCCGCACCCGCGGTGAGTACCTGACCCATGATCACGTACTCGACCTCCTGGGGTGCTACCCCGGTGCGCTCCAGCGCGGCCTTGATCGCGACGCCACCGAGCTGCGCCCCCGAGAAGCCCTTGAGCGAGCCCAGGAGCCGCCCCATCGGCGTGCGAGCACCAGCGACGATGACGGATCCGGACACGTGACCTCCAGCGACTGCGATGGGGTGGATACATCGAGATTACCGTCGAGTGTCCGTCCCGTTTGCCCCTCTGGTGATCGGACGCACAAGCCGTGAACCGACCGGTCGAGCTACATTGCCTAACCATGAGCGAACCGGAAGTGGACCACCCGGCGCTGGTCACGGCCGTGGACCACGTCGGCATCGCCGTCGCCGACCTCGATGAGGCGATCGCCTGGTACACCGCCACGCTCGGCCTGGTGGCCACGCACATCGAGACGAACGAGGAGCAGGGCGTCCGGGAGGCCATGCTGTCCGCGCCCGGAGACTTCGGGGCGGCGATCCAGCTGCTCGCCCCGCTGCGCCCGAACTCCCCCATCGGCAGGTTCCTGGACCGTAACGGTCCGGGCATCCAGCAGATGGCCTACCGGGTCGTCGACATCGACGCCACCTGCGCGACGTTGCGCGGCAAGGGTGTGCGGCTGCTCTACGACGAGCCACGCCGCGGAACGGCGGGGTCGCGGATCAACTTCATCCACCCGAAGGACGCGGGCGGGGTGCTCGTCGAACTCGTCGAGCCGAGCTCCGGTCACTGACTTTCCGTGGTCCAGGTCCGCCTCCGACTACCAGCATACTTTCGACCGCACTCACTCATGCCTGACGGCGGTCCCTGGAAAGGGTGCAAGCTGCTCGTGCCGGTAGGGTGCCTGAATGGCCGAGGACCTTCCTGAGCACGCGGTTGACACCGAGTTCGAGCTCGTCCGCCGAGGCTATGACCAGCAGCAGGTCGACGGCCACCTGCGCAGGCTCGACGCCGAGATCCGGATCCTGATGGCCGACCGCGAGGCCGCGGCCGATCAGGCCGCGCAGCGGGGTCGCGAGCTCGACGAGTCCCGAGCCCGGGCGGACCGGCTGCGGGCGCAGGTCCGCAGCCTCGTGCACGCACCCCAGACCGTGCAGGGGATGAGCGAGCGGGTCCGGTCCATGCTGCGGATGGCACAGGACGAGGTCGCGGACATGCTCGCCCGCAGCGAGGCTGAGGTCGTCCGTCGTCGTCAGGAGACCGACCGGTATCTGGCCGAGCTCATCGCCACTGCCCATGTCAACGCCGACGCCATCGGTGCGGCGGCACGCGTCGAGGCCGAACGGTCCGCCGCTGCGGACGCCCAGACCCGCGCGCAGACCGAGCAGGAGTGCGACGCCGTCAGGGCGGTGGTGGCCACCGAGCGCGCGGAGTCCGAGCGGCAGATCGCCGAGGCCGCTGAGCAGGCCCGCGGCGAACGGGGCCGGGAACGGTCGGAGGCGGAGATCCGGCGCGCGCTGGTCGAGGAGGACTTCACGATCGCGATGGACCAGCGCCGCAGCGAGGCACTTGCCGAACTGACGGCCGGGCGCGCCGAGACCAAACGCCGCGAGGCCCTGATCCTGACCACTGCCGCCGACCACTCTCGCGACATGATGGCCGAGGCCGACCGCATCGTGGCCGAGGCCGACCGCACGGCGAAGACAATGGCCGTCGATGCCGACCGCACGGCTAAGGAGATGGTCACCCACGCCGACCGCACGGCGAAGGAGACGGTCACCCACGCCGACCGCACGGCGAAGGAGATGGTCACCCACGCCGACCGCACGGCGAAGGACATCGTCGCCCACGCCGACCGCACGGCGAAGGAGATGGTCGCCGAGGCGCTGCGTCGGGTGGACGAGCTGATCGCCGTGCGGGGACGGGTCAGCGAACAGCTGCGCGATGCCCGCGGGGTGGTGGACGTGGCGCTCGACGGGCTCGAAGCGGAAACCGCCGGCGAGCTGGCCGCGCGCGCAGCGGCGCAGGCGCACAACAGCCGCGTCCAGCCGGGCGCCACGGCCGCCGACCGCACTGCTCACGGGGTGGAGGGTGAGTCGCCCCAGACCTCATCCTCGCCGTCCCCTCGCCCCAGGACAACCGACCACCTCGGCGTGCTCATTCGTTGATCCCCCGGTTCACGGGAGTACCTGCACCAGCAGCTATCGGCGTCGCCGCTCTGCCGGCCGCCGTTGGTCCCGCGCGCCCCAGCAGGACTCGTGCCAGTGCCGGCGGTCGTCAACGGAGCCGTAGTCGCCGGCCGGCCACGTCACCAGATGTCCGGTGCCGGACGGGATGAGCTGGTCGCATCCCGGGCAGCGGTAGTCCTTGCTCGAGGACGCGCCGGGGACGCTGCGCACCAGCCACTCGCCGTCGGCGGCACTCTCCGCGCGGGTGCGGGCCGCCGACCGCAACGGTGGGTGCTCCGGGTGACTTGTCGATCGACGAGACCGGTTGGATCTGGGCATCAGCAGCACTACCGGGCCGCGTAGTCCCGGAAGCCGGGCCCGGTAGTGCGACCGAGCCGCCCCACCGGCAGTTCGTTCCTGCCGGCTGCGACGAGGTGCTCCAGCAGTGGCACGGGGGTCAACCCGGACTCCCGGAACTCCGAGTACAGCGAGCGCTCGATGGCCGGCGACACGTTCGGCCCGACGACGTCGAGCAGCTCGAACGGACCCATCGGCAGCGCGCTGCCGATGAACCCGGCGCGGCCACCACCAGACACCGGAGCTCGGCGAAGGCCTGCTCCTTGGCCCACCGTCCGGAACTCACGTCCCACGCTGTCACCTCCCGATCCGCCATCCCACTTGTCAGCGGAACCCTGAGCCAGATCCTGCCATCCCGTTCCGCGGAACGGACCAGCGTGTCGCCGGGAGCACTCGGCCCGATCAGGTATCCGCAAGGCGCGATGTGCGGTCGCGCATACTAGCCCGAGTTTCCATTGATCATGGTTCCGCGGGTGGATTCGGGATGATCGAATCCGTTCGGGCGGGCAGTTGAACCCGCCCCATGACATGACCCTATATAAGCCAGTCCACGACCCCCACGACCTGCCCTGCACAACGCCACTTGATCGCCGGCCGGCTCTCCCAACGAGCCGAGCACGACCTCCCGTGCGCTCACGGTGGCCAGCAGATGACGCAGCTCGCGTTCTCCGCCAAGATCAATATATGTCAGCGCAGGTCAAATGCTGGCCTGAGCGGCCCGCCGATCAGCCCCGCCCGTGGCGCAGTTTCACCATCCGGACCAGCGCCTTCATCGTCCGCGGGGTGCGCCGGAAGCTGGTGACGGGCAGCGGTAGCGCAAACCGCTGCCGGGCCACCGCCTGGGGCCGGGTGAACTCGCGCAAACCGTCCTCGCCGTGGATCCGGCCGAACCCGGAATCGCCGACCCCGCCGAAGGGCAACGCGGGGATGCCAGCGAAGGAGATCACCCCGTTCACCGCCACCATTCCGCAGCGCAACGCCGCGGCGATCCGCTCGCCGCGGCGTGCGGAGAACACCGCGGCGCCCAGGCCGTAGCCGGTGGCGTTGGCCCGACGGATCGCCTCATCCACATCCGGCACCCGATTGATCACCAGCAGTGGACCGAACGTCTCCTCCGTGACGGCCGTGCTGTCCTCCGGCACGTCGACGATCACCACCGGCTCGACGAATGGCGCGCCCACCGAGCCGGCGCCACCGACTACGGCACGGCCACCGCGGGCCAGCGCGTCGTCGACATGCCGGCTCACGACATCGGCCTGGGCCGGCAATGTCATCGGCCCGAACTCGGTGCCGGCGCGCAGCCCCCGCGCCTTCGCCGCGACCTTGGCCGTGAACTCCCGCGCGACGGCGTCGAGCACGTACACCCGCTCGACGCCGACGCAGGTCTGCCCGGCATTGGACATCCCGCCCCAGACCGCGGCATCGGCGGCGGCCTCGAGATCGGCGTCGGAGTCGACGATCATCGGATCCTTGCCGCCGCACTCGATCAGTACCGGGGTGAGCGTCTCGGCGCAGGTGGCCATCACCTGCTTGGCCGTCGCCGTCGAGCCGGTGAAAGCGATCTTGCCGATCCCCGGCGCCCGGCACAGCGCCGCGCCGGTCTCGCCGAATCCGGTCACCACCTGGAACACCGGATGGCCGTCGACGGCCTCCGCGATCGTGTCCGCCAGCGCGATCGCGACCCCGGGGGTGAGCTCACTGGGCTTGAACACCACGGTGTTCCCGGCGGCCAGCGCGTAGGCGATCGAACCCATCGGGGTGAAGACCGGGTAGTTCCAGGGACCGATCACCCCGATCACCCCGATCGGCGGGTAGCCCAGCGTGGCCGCCTGGTTGGCCATGAGGAGCCCGGCGCTGACCTTGCGCCGACCCAGCACGCGCTGGGCGTTGCGCGCCGCCCAGTCCAGATGGTCGACGGCCAGCACGAGCTCGAGGCGGGCGTCGTCGACGGGCTTGCCGGTCTCGGCGCTGACGATCCGCGCCAGATCGTCGAGCCGGTGCGCGAGGACTTGACGCCACTCCCCCAGCCGGCGGCGTCGGTCGGCGAACCCGAGCCCCCGCCACCACCCCGCGGCCCCGACGGCCCGGGCGACAGCGGCCTCGACGGCAGCGGCGTCGTGCACCGGGTGGGAGCCGACGACCTCGCCGGTGCGCGGATCGAACGAATCGAAGGTGCGGGACGCGGCCGTTGCCGCGGTGGCGGTCATACGGACAGCGTAGGCCGGTCCAGCTGTACAGTAACGGGCCGATCGCGGCCCCGACGGCCCGGAGGGAACCTGCGGCGTCAACCTCACGGGTACCGTCAGAACAGCCGCAGGTCGTTGGACTCCACCCCGCGCAACGCGTCGTAGTCGACCACCACGCACCGGATGCCCCGATCCTCGGCGAGGGTGCGGGCCTGCGGCTTGATCTGTTGTGCGGCGAAGACACCGCTGACCGGCCGCAGCAGCGGGTCGCGGTTCATCAGCTCCAGGTAACGGGTGAGCTGCTCGACCCCGTCGATGTCACCACGCCGCTTGATCTCGACGGCGACGCAGGCACCGGAGGCGTCCCGGCAGAGCAGGTCGACCGGCCCGATCGCGGTCATGTACTCCCGGCGGACCAGGGTGAACCCCTCGCCCAGCACGTCCGGGTGCGCGGCGAGCAACTCCTGCAGGTGCGCCTCGACGCCGTCCTTCACCAGGCCCGGGTCGAGACCGAGGGTGTGGCTGGTGTCGTGGAGCACCTCGTCGATGGTGATGACGAGCGACTCGTCGGCCTTGTTGCGGACGGTCCACACGCCGGGCTGCTCCTCCAGCCAGCACGGCGGGCTCATCCAGTTGAGCGGCTTGTAGGCGCGGTCGTCGGCATGGATACTCACCGACCCGTCGGCCTTCACGAGCAGGAGCCGCGGCGCCATCGGCAGGTGCGCGGTCAGCCGGCCGACGTAGTCCACCTGGCAACGGGCGATGACGAGGCGCACGGGTGCTGAGCGTAGGGGGCGAGGGGCGGCGGTACGCAGCCCGGCCGTGGCGGACGTCGTGATCAGCGGATCGGAACGCTGGAGACGGGTCCCGCGTCAACCCCTGGCACCGTGTGTCCCGTGGAGACGCTGAGCAGCAGGCAGGTCTACGCCAACCGGTGGATGACGGTGCGGGAGGACGCCGTGCGCCGCGCCGACGGCACCGACGGGATCTTCGGCGTCGTCGACAAACCCGCGTACGCCCTGGTCATCCCGCGCGACGGCAAGCGGTTGCACCTGGTGGAGCAGTTCCGCTACCCGGTCGGGCGACGGCGCTGGGAGTTCCCCGCGGGCACCGCGCCCGACCGCGCCCAGCTCGACCCCGCCGAACTGGCCGCGCGCGAGCTGCGCGAGGAGACGGGCCTGCGCGCGGGCCGGATGGAACTGATCGGACGCCTGGACGTCGCGCCCGGAATGTCGAGCCAGCTGGGCACGGTCTGGCTGGCCACCGAGCTGACCGCCGGCCCGGCCCAACGCGAGCCCACCGAGCAGGACATGCGGGCGGCCTGGTTCGACACGGCCGAGGTCGAGGCGATGGCCCGCCGCGGCGAGATCACCGACGCGCAGAGCCTGGCCGCGTACCTGCTCCTGCGACTGCACGACGATCACTGACCGGTCGGGAGATGATCCTCGACCACCACCTGCTTGGCCGTCGCCGTCGAGCCGCACGAGATCAGGGTCGGTGCGCCCACGACACAGCGCACGTCGCCTTTCGCCGGCTCCCGATCCCACAGTGCCAACCGTGCACCGGCTACGACGTCCCCGTACCGCAGCGCGACGAGCACACCCGACTCGACGACCGCGATGACGGCCTATCGACCCCGGAGCACTCGCAACGAGGAAGACACCGACTCGCAGGAGGTCCCCGGATCAGCTCGGACCTGCCCGCAACGGTCGACCTACCGGTTCGCGGTGCGCATCGCGCTGTAGCGTTCGCTTGGCAGGCGTCTTGGGGGGAGCGGTGGAAACTGATGAACTGATCGCCGGGCGGTACCGGCTGCGGGAGCTGGTCGGCGCGGGCGGGATGGGGGTTGTCTGGCGCGCCACCGACGAGGAACTCGACCGGACGGTGGCGGTCAAACAGGTGCTGCTGGGCGCTGCGGCCACCCCCGCCGACGGGCGGCTCGCCGTCGAGCGCCTCCGCCGGGAGGCCCGGATCGCCGCGCGCCTGAGGCACCCGCGGGTGGTCACCCTGTACGACGTTGTCGAGGACGGCGACCAGCCGTGGCTGGTCATGGAGTACGTGCCGTCCCACAACCTCGCCGAGCTCATCGCCGAGCAGGGACCGCTCACCCCGCAACGGACCGCGCAGATCGGCGCTCAGATCGCCGACGCGCTGGCGGCCGCGCATGCCGCCGGCATCGTCCACCGCGACGTCACTCCCCGCAACGTCCTGGTCACCGACAGCGGCATCGCGAAGCTGACCGACTTCGGGATCTCCCGTGCCGTGGGCGACGTGACGTTGACCGGTAGTGGCCCGATCGCCGGGACCCTCGCCTTCCTCGCCCCGGAGATCGCCGGTGGGAAGACGGCGGCAGCCGTGTCCGACGTGTTCGCGCTCGGCGCCACGCTGTACACGGCCGTGGAGGGTGAGTCACTGTGGGGCAGTACCGACGTACTGGGGATGATCCGGCGGGCCACCAAGGGCGATGTCCCGCCGCCCGCGCGGGCCGGCGCGCTCACCCCGGTGCTGACCGCGATGCTCCGCCGTCGCCCCGCCGACCGACCCACTGCAGCGAAGGTCGAACGCCTGCTCTCCGACGTCGCCGCGGGCCGGCGGGCCGGGCAGCACCCGCGACGCGGCCGCGTGGTTGCCGCCGTGGCGGGGGCGCTGGCGATCACGGCCGGCCTGCTGGTCGCCTTCGTCACCATGCCGGGCGAGGACCCGATCCGGCCCGTCGTCGGCGATCAGCGGACCGTCGACCCCTGCGCGCTGATCGACCCCGTGACCCTGGCCCGGTTCGGCGAGACCGTCCTGGAGACCGACTTCGGCAACTTCAACCGGTGCGACGTGACCATCAGGACGGCTGACGCGCGGACCGACGTCCGGGTGCAGCTCGACATCCCCGAGGCCGATGGCCTCCCGGAAGGGATCGTGCTGCAGAACCGGGGTGACATCGTGCTCGCCCTGCCACCCCGCGAGGCAGAGCAGTGCATCCGACGGCTTCGGCTGCCCGACGGTTACGCCATCGTGGTCGATGCCAACCTGAGGCGAGGGGCACCCGACCTCTGCGCCATCGCCGACACCGCCGTCGACGCAGCCCTTGCCGTGCTCACCCAGGGCGAGATCCCGCGCCGGCCGGTGCCGTTCCCGGCCGCGTCACTGGCCGGCGTCGACGCCTGCCAGCTGCTCGACGGGGCGGCCCTCGCGACGATCCCCCGGCTCGGCGCCGCCGCCCCGGAACCCGCCTTCGGCAGCTGGGGGTGCAGGTGGACCAGCCCGGATGACGACGCGGCCGTCCACATCTATTTCGACCGCGACCAGGACCTGGGCGACGAGGACGGCGACCCGATGCTCATCGGGGGCCGCATGGGCGCCGTCATGCCCGTCGACGGGGGCGAATGCAACATCACGGTCGTCCACCGGCCGTATACGGACCGCAACGGGGACCCGAGGGTCGAGCTGGTGCACGTCGACCCCCGCAGCGCGGCCACGGACCCGTGCGGCCTGGCGGTCAAGGTCGCCACCGCCGCCGTTGCGAAGCTGTCCCCACCGTCCTGAAGCGCCCGCCACATCGGAACCCCGCCCGCACACGCCTATCGGCCCCGCACACACGCTGCACCATATGTGCCGCGCCGGTAGGTGTGTGCGAGTACGTCGGGATGTGGGCGAGGGGCGGCGGGGGCTTGGCGGACGGGCCGTTAAGGTGGGTCCCGGTTTATTTCCGCCAGGTCGGTGAACATCGACAGGGCTGTCTCGGCGTCAGGTCGGCGAGCCGGTTCGACCTGCAGCAGCTCGGCCAGCACCGCCGCCAACGCCCCGGCGCGCGGCGGCGGGAGCACCGGGAAGCAGCGCCCGGAGTCGTCCTCGCCCGAGCCCACGGCCGGTGCTCCGATCACCGCCTCGTAGACGGCGGCACCCAGGGCGAAGAGGTCGGTGGCGGTCCCGGGCGCGGCACCCGCGGCCACCTCCGGTGCTCGCCAGGCCCGGAAACCGGTCATGGCCGACGACCCGGTCTCGGGGGCATCGGAGAGCAGGCGCGAGACGCCGAAGTCGGCCAGCCGCACGTTACCGTCCATGTCGACCAGGATGTTCTCCGCCGTCACGTCACCGTGCACGACGCCGGCGCCGTGCAGGGCCACGAGCGCGTCGGCGACCTGAGCGGCGATCCGGGCGGCCTCGGCCGGTGGGACCGGTCCGTGTTGCTGGAGCAGTGACGCCCAGCTGCGGGCCTCGACGTGCTCCAGGACCAACCACGGCTCGCCGGCGTCGGTGACGACGTCAAGGATCCGGAGCAGCCGGGGATGGTCGAGCATGGCCGCGATCCGGCCCTCGCGCAGGATCTGCCGCCGGGCGCGTTCGGCTCTCGCCGGCTCGTGGGCGTCCGGTCCGATCCGCTTCACCGCCACGGTCCGCCCCAGCAGCTCATCGGCCGCCAACCAGACCACTCCCATGTCACCGGCCCCGAGCAGGTCCACGAGCCGGTAGCGGTCGACCAGTCGATCTCCGGCCTCAACCCGCCTGCCGGCCTGCCCGCCGGTTCCGGTCCGCGTCACGGGGGCCTGTCTACCCGCGCCGCTCGGGAGGGCTCCCGGGCCGAGTCGCGCCGCCGGGTGCGGACACGGCATCCTGTGCTAATGGTCGGGCGGGATCCAGTCGAGTTCGGCGAGGCTCCGGCGCAGGCGGCGCCGCCGAACATGACCGACGTCGAACGGCATCCGGCTGCCCAGAGCGGCCTGGCGCACCGGGTCATGCCGACCGCGCGCGGCACGCTCGTCGCCCAGGCCATCGGCGGTGGCATCACCATCGGCCCACGGGAGGGCCGGACCATCCTGTTCGGCCGCAACGCCGACGAGGTGCACATCTGCGTCGGCGCCGACGACCGGCGGGTGAGCCGGCAGCACGGCGTCCTGACCTGTCGGGACGGTCGCTGGTGGGTACGCAACACCGGACGCTCCCCGATCCGCCTGCCCGCGCGACTGCTGTTCACCAACGAGGAACCGGTCCCGCTCACCGAGGGGTACACGCCGCTGTTCGTGCGCGGTTCGAACGGGAGGGAGCACCTTCTCGAGATGTACGTGGTCGGGCCCGGCGGCGACCGCCCGCACGCCCGGCATGACGACGCCACCCACACGCCGAAGATCTGGCCGCTGTCCGACGAGGAGCAGCTCGCCCTGATCGTGCTCGGGCAGCGTTACCTCCTGCACGAGATGAGCCCGCAGCCGCTCCCGTGGCGGCAGGCGGCCGACCAGCTCGCCGAGCTTCAGCCCGGCGCCGGCTGGACGATCAAACGCGTCGAGCACATGGTGGTCAAGGTCCGGGCCCGGCTGTCCCGAGGCGGGGTAGCCGGCCTGACCCGTGAGGAGGTACCGGAACCCGTCGGCAACCTGCTCAACGACAACCTGATCCGGGAACTCGTGCTGTCCGGCACGCTCGTGCCGCCTGACCTCACCCGGCTCGACGCCGGCCACGACGGGATCCCGCGCCCGCCCGCCGAGCAAGTTGATCATTGATGGCACCGGCTATCGCGAATGTTCGCACCTGACGCCTCGGGTTACCGTCGAGCCATGGCGGACTACGAGCACCTGCTGGTCAAGCACGACGGCGACACGTTCCGGATCACGATGAACCGGCCGCAGCGGCGTAACGCGCTCTCCGAGGCGCATCTGCGCGAACTGCTCACCGCGTTCGAGGCCGCGGGGCGCAGCGACGCCACCGGCATCGTGCTGGGCGCGGAGGGCAAGGCGTTCTCGGCCGGGCACGACTTCGCCGACGTCGCCGCCCGCGACCTCGCCGGTGTGCGCGACCTGCTGCGGCTGTGCACAACGGTCATGCGCACCGTGCAGGACGTCCCGCAGGTGGTGATCGCGCGGGTGCAGGCGATCGCCACCGCGGCCGGATGCCAGCTCGTGGCGTCCTGCGACCTGGCGGTGGCGGCCGAGTCGGCCGCGTTCGCGCTACCCGGGGGCAGGGCCGGCTGGTTCTGCCACACCCCGGCGGTCCCGGTGGCCCGCACCATCGGCCGTAAACGGCTCATGGAGCTGGCCCTGACCGGCGACGCGATCGACGCACGCACCGCCGCCGAGTGGGGCCTGATCAACTACGCCGTACCGGACACCGAGCTCGACGACCGCGTCGACGAGCTGCTGGCCCGCGCCACCCGCGGCAGCCGGTTCGGCAAGGGCGTGGGCAAGCAGACCCTCTACGCCCAGCTCGACCGCCCCGAGGCCGACGCGTACGCGATCGCCGTCGAGGTCATGGCGTCGATGTCGCAGAGCCCGGGCGCGCGCGAGGGCATGGCGTCGTTCCTGGAGAAGCGCCGGGCGACCTGGCCGGATTAGCAGGTGGTGCAGGTGATGCAGGTGGATAGATCCGGCGACAACCTGGCGACAACCCGACCCTCGGAGAGCACTGGAAGCGGTGCATCGCCCTCGCCGATGCGACGCGCCGGCAACCCATGCTGGTTCGCAGATGGACAAGGTGGACTATCGCCACTACAGTGCAGTACCCGGTCTCGCCAACGCATGGGGATGATGGCGAAATACAATAATGGGGCACCGCATTGCGCAACTGGTTCCGTGGCAGATATCTCGCGTTGCCACTAGCAGTAGTCGTGGCCGCAGTTTTCGTCGGCTCGTGCGGCGATGGCACCGAAGGAGGCTCTTCGCCGGAAGCGGACGTCCGGAATGCGTTCCCGTTGACCATCGAGAGCTGCGGTACCGAGATCACGCTCGAGCAGTCACCCATGCGGGTATTGCTGATCGGTCCGGCGGCTCTGCCGCTAATGGCTGCGGTCGACGCCGCGGACCGGGTGATCGGCTCAACCGGTGGCTTCCCGCTTGAGGTCTACGACGACTTGAGAGCGGCGGCGGAAGCGATTCCGACCGTTGGGGTCACCTCGAGCGGGGAGCTGTGGAGATCACGGTGGAGGCGGTCATCGAGGCGCAGCCGGATCTGGTGATCGGCTTCGAGTTGGGCGCGGTGACCCAGGAGAGCCTGGCCGGAGTGGGGATCCGGTTCTTTGTGTTGCCCGAGTTCTGCACAGACCCCGCCGACCAGCCCGTGCGTCCGGACTTCGACCTCCTGTACGAGCAGATCGACCTCTTCGGCCGGATCTTCGACGCCGACGACACCGAAGCTACGGTGGCCGAGCTGCGGAATCGGGTGGATGCTGTTGCCGCTGCCGCCCAGGGCGAGCCTGAGCGGACCGCGGCCACGCTGTCCCCGTTGCCGCCCCCAATTTCAGCCTACGGCTCGAGAAGTATCGCCCATACCCAGATGGAGGCGGCTGGCTTCAGGAACGTGTTCGAGGACATCGACGAGCGACGCTTCGAGCCCAGTTTCGAGGAGGTCATCAATCGAGATCCCGACGTCATCGTGCTGATATACATCAACGTTGAGCCCGAGGAGATCAAGCAGATGTTCCTCTCCCTGCCGGGCGCGCAGAACCTCACTGCGGTGCGTAACGACGACATCTTAGTGCAGCCGTTCCAACTTACCGGTCCGACGAATCCGCTCATAGCCGAGGGCTTGGAGAACCTCCAGAAGGCGTTCGGCTCATGATGTCGACCGGTCGCCTTGGGTGCCTGGACCTCTTTTTTCGCAGATTCTGCGTGCGAAACCACCACGCACCCCGCCGGCTCGAACCGGAAGGGAAACAATGACCCACAGTGGGAATGATCTGTTGGATGTAGCTCCCATCGCAGGTTCATTCGGGGCGGAGATCGGTGGCATCAATATCCATGATAACCTTCACCCTGATGTTGTATCAGCGCTTCAGGATGCCCTCGTGCGCTACAAGGTGCTTGTCATCCGCGATCAGCACGCGCTCAAACCGGACGACCAACTCGCATTCGCCCGCCGGCTCGGCGAGTTGGAGATCCATCCGTTCACGCCCAGCCTCGACGGCTACCCCGAGATTCTTGAGTTCGCCCACGATGGGTCGGCTGACGCACGGGAAAAATGGCACACAGATCTGAGCTTTCGGCAGGCCCCGTCAATGGCCGCTGTGCTCCGTGCCGTCGTCGTTCCCGAGTTCGGGCGAGACACCGTCTTTGCCGACATGGAGGCAGCCTACGACGGACTCTCGAAGCCGATGCAAGGCTTCCTCCATAGTCTTACGGCCGTGCATGATTGGAGGAACGGTCGCGGCTACTAACCAGAAACTGGACTAGCGGACTCGACGTTTTCTTGCTACGATATCAGACATGAAGCAGCGTCGCCTTCCGCGTCGGGAGCTCCCCGAGATTCGGGCTCAGTTTGTGCGAATGCTGGAAGCG
>JBOHEO010000053.1:0-26409 GCA_050701055.1 Pseudonocardia sp.
GTCCAGTGGGTGGTGCGCTATCAGGGTGGCAACAACGCAGGACACACCGTGGTACTGCCCGACGGACAGGACTTCGCCCTGCACCTCATCCCGTCCGGAATCCTCACCCCGGGCGTGCGAAATGTGATCGGCAACGGCGTGGTGGTGGATCCGGGGGTGCTGCTCGAGGAGTTGTCCGGCCTGGAGGACCGGGGGGTGGACACCACCGGCTTGGTGATCTCCGCCGATGCACACTTGATCATGCCGTACCACATCGCGATGGACAAGGTCACCGAGCGCTTCCTCGGCAAGGCCAAGATCGGCACGACCGGACGTGGCATCGGCCCGGCCTATCAGGACAAGGTGGCCCGCGTCGGCGTGCGGGTGGCCGACATTCTCGACGAGAAGATCCTGCACCAGAAGGTCGAGGCCTCCCTGGAGCTCAAGAACCAGGTGCTGGTGAAGGTCTACAACCGCCGAGCCCTCGACGTCGACGAGGTGGTGGACACCGTGCTCGCCCACGGGCGCCGCTTCGCCGACCGGATCGCCGACACCCGGCTGCTGCTCAACCAGGCCCTCGAAGCCGGTGAGACGGTGTTACTGGAGGGTTCCCAGGGCACCCTGCTCGACGTCGACCACGGCACCTATCCGTTCGTGACCAGCTCGAACCCCACGGCGGGCGGGGCGGCGGTCGGGTCGGGCATCGGGCCGAACCGGATCACCCGGGTGATCGGCATCCTCAAGGCGTACACCACCCGCGTCGGCTCCGGCCCGTTCCCCACCGAGCTGCTCGACGCGATGGGCGAGCAGCTGCGCAAGACCGGCGGCGAGGTCGGCGTCACCACCGGCCGGCCACGGCGCTGCGGGTGGTTCGACGCCGTGATCGGCCGCTACGCAGCCCGCGTCAACGGCATCACCGACTTCTTCGTCACCAAGCTCGATGTGCTCTCGGGCCTGGAGAAGGTGCCGATCTGCGTGGCCTACGAGGTGGACGGGCGGCGGGTCGAGGAGATGCCGATGACCCAGACCGACGTCCACCACGCCCAGCCGGTGTACGCGGAGCTACCGGGCTGGTTCGAGGACATCTCGGCGTGCCGCACCTTTGCCGACCTGCCGGCCGCCGCGCGGGACTACGTGCACCGGATCGAGGAGCTCACCGGAGCGCCGGTGTCCGCGATCGGGGTCGGGCCCGGGCGCGACGAGACGATCACGCGGGAGGTCTGATCGCGGCGCCGTGGACGCTCTGATCCGACGGAGCTGATCTCGCGTCGAGTGCGGCCAGTCGAGTGCGGCCAGGTGCTACGCGGCGCAGGCGCCGGTGTCGACGGCCCGGGTGAGCCTGGGCGCGGCGACGAGAGCGGGGTTGACCTGGTTGGCGGTGAGCACGAAGCCGGTCTCGCTGTCGTCGAGCGCGGCCCCGAAGACGACGCCGATCACCTGCCCGTCGGGGGAGATCATCGGACCGCCCGAGTTGCCGGAGCGGACCACGGCCCGGACGGTGTAGACCTCGCGGGTGACCTCGCCGCTGTCGTGGATGTTCGGGCCGCGCAGGTCGATGCGCTGGCGCACCTTGGCGGCGGTGGGCTCGAACGGCCCGTCCAGCGGGTAGCCGAGCACGATGCCGTCGTCGCCGATCCGGGCGAGCGCCAGGGTGAACGCCAGCGGCTTGGCCTTGAGGTCCGGAACCCGGAGTACGGCCACGTCGACGGCCGGGTCATAGCTGACGACCGTGGCGTCGAGCTCGACGGTGCGCCCGCGCCGGTTGACCACCTCGACGCTGGTATCCGAGGTGCCCGCGACGACGTGGGCGTTCGTCATGACCATCTGGGGCGCGATGACGAAGCCGGTGCCCTCCAGCTGCCGAGAACACGACGGCGCCCGGCCGCGGACCTTGAGCACGCTGTCGCGCACGGCCGCGACGACCGGGCTGTCGCGCAGTGCGGCGTTCGGTGGGCCGACAGCGGCGATCGGGGTCTCGATAAAGGGGTTGAGGACGTTGGGGAATTCGGAGTTGTCCAGCAGCTCGCGGAGCTCGCGCGGCAGGGTGCGGGCGCTGTCGGGCATGACCGAGTCGACGCCCTTGAGGACCTCCGATCCGCGGACGCCGGCGGCGAGCCCGGGGATGCTGGCTGACGCCAGGGGCAGCGCGACCAGCCAGGCCGCGAGGACCACCGTGACGGCCTGGAGTCCCGATCCGAGGGTGGAGTCGACCCGGAGCGTCGTTTCGCCGGTGATCTGTTCGCGGATGTGGCGACCCAGGAATACCCCCGTGGTCTCACCGAGCGCCACCAGCAGCACCACCACGACGACGCTCACGATGACCCGCGTGCCGGGCGACTCGATGCCGGCGGCGAGCAGCGGGGCCAGCCGGACACCGAGAACTGCGCCCCCGAGCACACCGATGAACGACAGCAGCGCGACCGCCATGCCGTGCCGCCAGCCGGACACCGCGGCGATCAACGCGAGCAGCGCGACGATCACGTCCACCCAGCTCACGACGGCCACCGCTGCCGGGTGCGTCCCGTGGTCATGCTCCTGCGACCTCCTGCCGACCCGCCCGGGCCGCGTTCCACGCCGCACCCAGGTCGTGGACCCGGGCGGTGTCCCAGGGCCGCTCCCAACCCCCGAGACGCAATAGCGCGGACAATAAGCCCCCGGTGAAACCCCACACGAGCAGACCCGCCACCGTGAATGCCGGACCCACGAATCCCGACGGGTGACCCACCTGGAATCGGTTGGCCGGATCGGTCAGATCGGCCAGTGGCACCCGTACCACCGCGGCGGTCTCACCCGGGTCGACCGCGCGCACCGCCACCGGACGTGCCCAGTGGGCGAGCACCGGGGTGACGACGAATCTGGACGGTGGGATGTACAGCTCGGGCAGCAGGGTGAGCGGTACCACCCCCGCTCGGTCGAGCCCGGTCTCCTCCTCCGCCTCGCGCAGCGCCGTCGTGACCGCGTCGGCGTCGGCCGGATCGGCGCCGCCTCCGGGAAACGCCACCTGCCCGGCGTGGTCGCGCAGCGTGCTGGCGCGTTCCATCAGCAGGACATCCGGGCGGTTCGCCGGGTCTTCGCCGAACAGCACCAGTACCGCGGCGCGGCGGCCACCGGCGGGCGGAAGCATGCGGTGGTGGCTCAGGGTCGAGGCCTCGATGCCGTGGGTGCGGTGCAGCAGGGGACGCAGCCACTCGGGGGCGCGACCGGGGCGCAGCGAATCGCTCAACGGACCACGAGCCGTTCGACGGCCGCGACCACCTCGTCGGCATGGCGAAACGGCACCGGCGGGTCGACCTGTGCGGCGCTCCCGTCCGCGCGCACGACATAGCTCACCGGCAGGGTGGGCGGGATGTCCAGCGCCGCCCGGAGCGCGCCATCGGGATCGGTGACCGACGGCAACGTGACACCGGTGGCGGCCAGCAGGCTCAGCGCCGCCCGCGGGTCGTCGCGCACGTCGATGCCGAGCACCGGCACAGCGCCGGGTCGCGCCGCGTACTCGGCCAGAACGGGCAGCTCGTCGCGGCACGGCCCGCACCAGGATGCCCACACGTTGAGCAGCACGGACCGCCCGGCCAGTGCCGCACCCAGGGGGACTGTGCCGGGGGTGCCCAAGCAGGGCACGGTGACGCCGGCCAGCGGACCGTCGCCGGAGCCACCGGCCAGCGGGCAGGGCTCCAGATCGGCGGCCGCGCGCAGCGGGGCGAGCTCGGCGTCGGACACGGCGACCGTCGCGGGTTCGGTCGGAGGGGGGCGATCCGGCGCCGCGGGACCGGAGCGCGGCCACAGCGCGAACACGGCCAGCGCGACGAGCACCGCGACGACGACAGTGGTGAGGACCTCGGACCGGGTGGGCCCGGATCGGGTCCGGGTCACGGCACGTCCTCGTCGCGATCGGCCGGCGGGGTGGCGGCGCCGGCCGGGTCGGCTGCCTCGTTCTCGGGTACTCCGGCCAGCGCCAGCAGCCGCGCCCGCGACGGCCCCTTGACCAGCGCCGCGGCCTGGACCGGGTCGGTGGGTCCGGTGCCGTACGCGGGACAGTCGGCCGCCAGCGTGCACGCGCCACAGGCCGGCTTGCGCGCGTGGCAGACCCGGCGGCCGTGGAAGATCACCTGATGGGACACGATCGTCCAGTCGCGCTTGGGCACCAGCGCGCCTGCGGCGTGCTCGACCTTGACCGGGTCGTCCTCCTCGGTCCAGCCCCAACGCCGCACGAGCCGACCGAAGTGCGTGTCGACGGTGATGCCGGGGACGTCGAAGGCGTTGCCGAGGATGACGTTGGCGGTCTTGCGGCCGATCCCGGGTAATGCGACCAGCTCCGCGAGCGTGTGCGGAAGCACCCCGGCGTGGCGCTCGACGACCGCGGCGCCCAACCCGATCAAGGAGTTGGTCTTGTTCCGGAAGAAGCCCGTCGCATGGATCATCTCCTCGAGCTCGGTTCGGTCGGCCTTCGCGTAGTCCAGCGCCGTGGGGTAGCGCGCGAACAGCGCGGGGGTGACGGCGTTGACTCCCGTGTCGGTGCTCTGCGCGGACAGGATGGTGGCCACGGCCAGCTCGAGCGGGGTGCGGAAGTGGAGCTCGCAGTGTGCGTCCGGGTGGGCGACGGCCAGTGCGCGCAGAATGCGCCCGACCCGACGGGCCCGCCCCAGCGAGCTTTCCCCGGCGGCCACCCGCTTCGTCAGCCGCGTCGCCCGCGACGCGGGTGCCGGTCTGGAAGAGGTCACTCAGCGAGGGTACGGGCGTGGTCCGACACGTCGCCGTGGGCCGCCCGGAGGTCCGAGTGGTCACGTGACGAATGGGTAACGGCGGGGAGTCGCGGACACCCCGACATCTCCTCCCGGGACCGGGTGCGAGAGCATCGGTGGCCACATGACTGCATGGCTGTCCGTCCTCGTGCCGCTGCTGGTGATGTTCTTCGCGCTCGGAATGGAGCGGGTGGAGTCCCGGCTGCGCCAGTCCACCGTCAACCGAGACGAACCGGGGGAGTTCGTCGAGCAACCGCGTCCGGACGAGGTGAGAGCGCCGTAATGTCGAGGTGCCGGTCCGGCCGGGCCGAATTGCTCGACGTCGCCGGGTCGTGTAACGCGGGGCAGGTGTGCATAGTTGGGACAGCCGGGCCGGTGGCCCCTAGACTCAATGAGTCGGTGATTCCGTCGTGGTGGTAGCGGCCAGGGGGATGAGGAGCGAGCTGTGGACGAGGTGTTGATCCGCGCAGGGATCTTCCAGGGGGTCGAACCACACGCCGCCGATGCCCTGGCGGAGGCCCTGGAGCGAATCGAGTTCGCGCGGGGGCAGGTCATCTTCGCCGAGGGCGAGCCCGGCGATCGGCTCTACATCGTCGGCAGCGGCAAGGTGAAGATCGGACGAAAGTCGCCGGACGGCCGGGAGAACCTGCTCATGGTGGCCGGCCCGTCGGATATGTTCGGTGAGCTGTCGATCTTCGATCCGGGTCCACGAACCTCGTCCGCCACGTCGGTCACCGAGGTGCGTGCCTTCACCATGGATCGCACGGCGTTGCGTGAGTGGATCGGCAAGCGTCCGGAGATCGCCGAGCAGCTGTTGCGCGTGCTCGCGCGCCGGCTACGCCGCACCAACAACATGCTTGCCGATCTGATCTTCACCGATGTGCCCGGCCGGGTGGCCAAGTCGCTGCTGCAGCTCGCGCGGCAGTTCGGGTCGCAGGAGTCGGGTCTGCTCCGGGTTACCCACGACCTCACCCAGGAGGAGATCGCGCAGCTCGTCGGCGCGTCCCGGGAGACCGTCAACAAGGCGCTCGCCGACTTCGCGCAGCGGGGCTGGCTGCGGTTGGAGGGCAAGAGCGTGCTCATCCTCGAGCCGGAGCGGTTGGCCCGCCGGGCGCGGTAAGTGCTCAGCCGGCAGGAGAGCGATCGGCCAACAGTAGGCGCTCAGCCGCGGAGATGGTCCAGCTGGGCGCGCACCGACCACTCCGCCGCGACCCACAGCGCCCGGTCGACATCGGCGTAGACCAGCTCGACCACCTGTCGCGGCGTCGCATCCCGACCGAGCGTGCCCAGTGCCGCACGCACCTGCGCCAAGCGCTGCTCGCGGTGCGCGAGGTACCGGGTGGCCGCGGCACGAGCGTCCGGCAGCTCCGGGCCGTGGCCGGGCAGCACGGTGGTACCGGGCGGGAGACCGGCCAGCAGCCGGAGGGAGTCGAGGTAGGGTCCGAGGGCCCCGTCCGGGTGTGCGATGACGGTGGTGCCGCGGCCCAGGATGGTGTCGCCGGTGATGACGGCGGAGTGCGCGCCACCTTTCCCACCCGGCCCGTCCAGTACGAAGGACAGCGAGTCCGAGGTGTGCCCCGGTGTGCCCAACACGCGTAGCTCGCACCCCGCCGCCGACACCACGTCACCATCCCCCAACGCCTCCCCGCCGAGCACGAGCGACGGGTCCAGCGCCCGCACGGGCGCCCCGGACAGCTCAGCGAGACGACGGGCCCCGCCGGCGTGGTCGTGGTGACGATGGGTGAGCAGGACCACCGCCACCGGCCCCTGCGCGGCCACCCGGCGCAGGTGCTCCTCGTCCGCGTCGCCCGGATCGACCACCACGCACTCCTCGACGCCGGGGGCTCGCAGCACCCAGGTGTTGGTGCCTTCCAGCGTCATCGGTGACGGGTTTCGCGCGAGCAGTACCGACGCGAGTGGTGTGACGGACCGCAGCATTCCACAGGCCGGGTGCGTCATGCCCGGACCCTAACGGCGCCCCGGCGCCACAGCTCACGGCGGCGTTCGCTGTCCTCCGGGGCGGAGATCGGTCATCGGGTGACGGTCGTGGGCCACCCGGACGTTGGCCGGTCAGTCGGCGATGTCCGGGGGACGTGCGCGCCGCCTGGGAGCGGCACCATTGGTGCGGTTGGTGGGTGTGCCATCGGGATGGCCACCGAGTCCGGGTCCGCCGGCCCTGGGCCCGAGCTCGGCCTGTAACTGGGCAAGCAGGGCGCGATCGGTATCGTTGAGCCGGGCCAGAGATTCCGGCCGCAGGCCGAGGCCGGCCGCATCGATGGCTGGTTCCGTCGTCGGATCACCGGGCGGCCGGTCCGGTGAGGATTCCGGCACCGGTCGGTTCCAGGTTGCGGATCCCCGCAGGGGGAACGACTCACCGTTGCGCGGTCCCGGGTCCCGATGTCCCGCCAGCCCCGCCGACGGTTGGTCGGCCGAGTGGCGCCGCCTCGTCGGCGGTGCGGGATCGAAGAGCCCGTTCGTGGGCGCCGTCCAGGAATCGAGGGTCGGGCGGCGGTCCTGGGCGCCGGTGCCCTCCTCGGCCATGGGTGCCGGCAGGTCACCGAGACCGAGGGGATCGTTCTCATCGATCACCGGACCGAGTCGCGGAGCGCGAGGTGGCTCATTGAGCGGAGCCAGGAACCGGGTCGCGGCTGAGCTGGGAGGAGCTGTCAGCGGTGCGCTCGGCACGGACGGCTGCTCGGCCGGATCGGACCGATCTGCCAGCAGCTGCTCGGGCGCGACCACCGGCTCGGGCAGGTCGACCTCGGCGTGTCGTGACGTCACGGCTGTCAAGCTCGGCGGGGCCGAGTTCCCGTCGCGCTCGGTGGCCGTGGCAGCGAGCAGGTGGGCGGTCCGCAGTGCTGCCTGGTGATAATCGGGCAGCTGGGCCCCGGCGGTGAAGACCTCGACCGACGCGGGCGTGCCGGCGTGTTCCAGGGCGCTCGCGAACTGGTAGGCGAGGACGTCGGCACTGGCAGCTCTGCTTGCTCCATCGTCATCGACGATCTCCACCAGCACCACGGCGTGCGGCAACGGTCCCGGAGCCGACCCGGTCGGCGTGATCCGCCAGGTGAGCCACACCCGGCATCCGGCCACCTGCCGGCTGGGCAGTCCGTGCAACGTGGTGGTGATCCGGTCGGTGCCGGCACCGGACTGCGCTGGGTCGAAGCGGTGCGCAGTGCCCGGCTCGCCGTCCCGCTCGTCCTCCCGCGCAGGGGGCAGGGTGAGCTCGGCGTCGAACTCGGTGCGCACGGTCCGTCCGGCCTCCACGATGGCGGCGCGCACGCGGGACGGCAGGGCGACCCGGTCGGCGATCAGGGTCGCGGTGAGCAGTTCGACGGCCCGGAACTCCTCCCCGACGGCCGCCAGCTCGCGGGTCCAGGTGAGCAGGTCGTCGTCGACCCGGCCGGCCATCGCGAGCAACAGATCGTGCGTCGGCAGGACAGCCCGTGCGCCCACATCGATCTCCGTCATGATTACGTTCCGACCAGCTCGTGGGCCGGCACCACACCGGTGCGCCACAGCGAGACCGACGCCGCGACGGCCGCCTGGTGGTATCGGAGCAGCTCGATGCCCGCGGGGAGCACCTCGATGCACGGGGTGCGGTCGCCGTGCGCCCGCAGCATCCGCTGGAGAGTGCCGGCCAGCACCCAGGGCCGTTCCGCGCCGTGCACCAGCACGACCCGCTGCTCCCGGCGACCATCGGTCCGCCGGGCGAGCCTCAGCTCTGCACACCCCGGATGCCCGCGCACGACGGCCAAGGTACTGAGCGCGGCGACGTCGGCGGCGTCGGGATCGGGCCCAAAGGTGAAGCCGAGCTCGTGGGACAGGTGGATCGGGAGCACCGCGTCCAGCAGCCGTTGCGGCGTGCCCCAGCCGCCGACAGCCACCCCCAGCAGGTCCCGTTCGCGGTTGGTGAGACCGACCCGATGGCGCAGCAACTCGCGCGGCAGCATCGCGCTGATGGCGCTGCGAGGTGGGTACGTCGACGGCTCGGCCGCGAGCCAGTCCCGCAGCCGCCAGAGCAGCTGGTCGGGCAATCGTCCGGCCAGCTGGACCAGCAGGTCGTGGCAGGCCCGGTCGGCCGACTCCAGGCTCATCCCACGACCTCGACGACGATCTCGATCTCGACCGGCGCGCCTCTCGGCAGCTCGGCCACGCCGACAGCCGAGCGAGCGTGTCGCCCGGCCTTGCCGAAGATCTCGCCGAGCAGCTCGGAGGCGCCGTTGACCACGCCCGGCTGATCGGTGAAGCCGGGCGCGGAGGCGACGAAGCCCACCACCTTCACCACACCGACCACCGCGTCCAGCCCGACGAGGGCGTCCACTGCCGCAAGTGCGTTGAGCGTGCACTGCCGGGCAAGTCCGTGCGCGGCTTCGGTGCTGACGTCGGCGCCGACCTTGCCGGTGGCCTGCAACCGGCCGTCGGCGATTGGCAGCTGGCCGGCGGTGAAGACCAGCGACCCCACGCGCCGGGCCGGCAGGTACGCCCCCGCCGGTGCCGCGACCGGGGGCAGCTCGATGCCCAGCTCCCGCAGCCGTTCGCCCCGGGCGGCCACGTCAGCTGCCCTGGATCGGTCGCTTGAACCAGGCGACGAGCTGCTCGGCGTTCATCCCGGCCGTCACCGCGACCAGCTCCCAGCCGTCGCGGCCGAAGTTGTCCAGGATGGCCTTGGTGTTGTGGATCAGCAGGGGTGCGGTGAGGTATTCCCACTTGGTGACGGCAGTGTCAGGGGAGCTCATGGCCGAGAACTGTAGCCAGCGCCTCGCTCCCGCCAACGGCCGGTCCGACCATGCATCCGTAGGCTGGACGTCGTGACGACCTCCGGATGGCCGGCCACGCTCGCCGGGGTGCGGCTGCACGTGGTGTCCGGCAAGGGCGGCACCGGGAAGACCACTGTGGCCGCTGCGTTGGCGCTGGCGCTGGCCACGGATGGTCGGCGCACCCTGCTCGTCGAGGTCGAGGGCCGGCAGGGCATCGCCCAGCTGTTCGACACACCGCCCTTGCCCTACGAGGAGCGCAAGATCGCGGTGGCGCCGGGCAAGGGCGAGGTGCGCGCGCTGGCGGTGGACCCCGAGGCGGCGCTGCTGGAGTACCTGGAGATGTTCTACCGGCTCGGTATCGCCGGCCGGACGCTGCGCAAGATGGGCGCGATCGAGTTCGCGACCACGCTGGCGCCGGGACTGCGCGACGTGCTGCTGACCGGCAAGATCAAGGAATGCGTCACCCGCACCGGTGCCGGCGGGCGCCACGTCTACGACGCCGTCGTCGTCGATGCCCCGCCGACGGGCCGGGTGGTGAGCTTCCTCGACGTCACCAAGGCGATGGCGGAGCTGGCCAAGACCGGACCGATCCACACGCAGAGCGAGGGTGTCGTGCGGTTGGTGCACTCCCCACAGGCAGCGGTCCATCTGGTCACGCTGCTCGAAGATCTCCCGGTCACCGAGACGCTCGAGACCGTCGCCGCGATCGAGGAGGCCGACCTGCATGCCGGTGCGGTGATCGTCAACCGGGTACGCCCCCAGTGGCTGCCGGACCGTTCGGTGGCCGTGGCAGCCGGTGGCCGGGTGGATGCCGAACGGATCCGCTCCGGCCTGTCCTGCGCCGGGCTCGACCTGCCGGCCGAGGTCGTCGACGGCCTGGTCGCGGAGACCGTCGAGCATGCGGTGCGGGTGCATGCCGAGGCCGCCGCATCGTCGAGACTGGACGGTGAATCGGCGGACGCCCTACCCCGGCTCGAGCTGGCGCAGCTGGTCGACGGGGTGGATCTGGGTTCGCTCTACGAGCTCGCCGAGGCGCTGGTGGAACAGGGCGTCGAGGTACGCCGGATGAGTGGGGTGCGGGTATGAGCCCCGGTCGGCTCGCCCCGCGGCTGGACATCGATGCACTGCTGGACGACGTGGGCACCCGGGTCGTGGTCTGCTGCGGGTCCGGTGGGGTCGGCAAGACCACCACGTCTGCGGCGCTGGCGATCCGGGCCGCCGAGCGCGGGCGGCGCACCGTGGTGCTCACCATCGACCCGGCGCGGCGGCTGGCGCAGGCGCTCGGCCTCACGACGCTGGACAACGAACCCCGCCGGGTCGCCGGGGTGCCGGCCGGCGGCGATGTGCCCGCCGCTGACGTTCCGCGCGGCGTCCATGCGCGCCCCGGCATCGGCGCCGACTCCCGCCCATCCGGCGAGCTGCACGCGATGATGCTGGACATGCGCCGCACCTTCGACGAGATGGTCCAGGCGCACGCCGACCCCGACCGTGCCGAGAAGATCATCGCCAACCCCTTCTACCAGACCATCTCCAGCTCGTTCTCCGGCACGCAGGAGTACATGGCGATGGAGAAGCTCGGGCAGCTCGCGGCCACCGGCGAGTGGGACCTGATCATCGTGGACACGCCGCCGTCCCGCTCGGCGCTCGACTTCCTCGACGCCCCGCAGCGCATGTCCACCTTCCTCGACGGCCGCATGATCCGGCTGCTGTCCGCACCTGCGCGGGCAGGTGGGCGGGGGTTGCGCAAGCTTCTCGGTGCCGGGTTCGCGCTGTTCACCAGGGCCGTCTCGACGATTCTGGGCGGGCAACTGCTCGCCGACGCGTCCGCGTTCGTGCAGGCGTTCGATACGATGTTCGGTGGCTTTCGCGAGCGCGCCGAGGCCACCTACGCACTGCTCCGGTCGCCGGGCACCGCGGTCGTCGTGGTCGCCGCGCCCGAGCCGGACGCGCTGCGCGAGGCCGCGTACTTCGTCGACCGGCTCTCGGGCGAGGCTGCGCCCGTGGCCGGCCTGGTCCTCAACCGCACCCACCCGGTGCTGGCCCCGCTCTCGGCGGGGAGTGCCCGGGACGCGGCCGACGGGCTGCGCGGAGCACCGCTGGCGACGGCGGTGCTGCGGCTGCACGCCGACCGGGTCGACCTGGCCGACCGGGAGGCCCGGTTGCTCGCCCGATTCACCAACGCGCACCCCGAGGTCGCGGTGGTCCGGGTGCCGGCGGTGGCCGGCGACATCGCCGACCTCGACGGGCTGCGCGAGATCGGTACCCGGCTGGCCGCCGGCCCGGCCGAGCCGGTGGCCGGCCCGGTCGGCGTCGAGACCCCCCTGCGGCGCGCCCTGCCGTGATCGCCGTTGGCCGACGAGCGCGGTCAGGCCGTCTCGGGTAGCGGCTGCCTCGCCCCGCCGTCCCCCACCCCGGCCAGTCCCTCGGCGGCCGAGGCGTAGTGCGCCTGCCGGGCGTCGGCGAGCAGCTCCGCCCACGACTCGACGTCCGGACGCCCGCGGAGCAGGGCCCGCCGCTCCCGCTCGGTCATCCCGCCCCACACCCCGAACTCGATGTGGTGGTCCAGGGCGTGCGCCAGGCACTCGGTCCGTACCGGGCAGGTCGCGCAGAACCGCCGCACCTCGCGCTGTGCCGTGCCGGTCACGAACAGCTCCTCGGCGTCGTCGGTGCGGCACCGTGCCGCCACCCGCCAGTTCCGCCTGCCAGCCATGGTTGCTCCCGTCCTCCGTGAAGTCGTCATGACCCGCACAGACGGATTTTCAAAGCCCCCGGTTCCCTGCGGCAGCCAGCAAAAATACTCAACTCCGACCAGCGGTCGGCGCCGTCGCGCCCGAGCTGACCCGACGGTGACACCGCGTACGCTTGCCGATCGTGGACTTCCCGCACCACCTCAGGCGCCCCATCGGTCTGCTGCTCGGACTGTGTGTGCTGGCCGGGATCCTGGTCGCCGGGATGGTCTTCCCCGTCGCCGCGGGTCTGGGGCTCGTTGCGGGTGATGCGGGCGCCAGCTTCACCAGCGTGTCCACCGACCTCGTCGACGGCGCGCTGCCGCAGGCCAGCACGCTCGTGGACACCGCCGGGCAGCCGTTCGCGGCCGTGTTCGACCAGAACCGCGCGTCGGTGACCGCCGACGAGATCTCCCCGGCGATGAAGGCGGCGATGGTCGCGATCGAGGACCGCCGCTTCTACCAGCACCAGGGCGTCGACTGGCAGGGCACAGTCCGGGCGCTCATCGCGAACTCGGCCTCCGGTGACGTGGTGCAGGGGGCGTCGACGCTCACCCAGCAGTACGTCAAGAACTACCTGCTCTACGTCGAGGCGCAGACCGAGGCAGAGCGGCTCAAGGCCACCGAGCAGACCCCGGCACGCAAGCTCAAGGAAGCGCAGATCGCCCTGCAGATGGAGCGCACCCTCGCCAAGGAGGAGATCCTCACCCGCTACCTGAACATCGTGTTCTGGGGCAACGGGGCGTACGGGGTCAAGGCCGCGGCGAGCACGTACTTCGGGATCGCTCCCGACCAGCTGACCGTGCCGCAGGCCGCGCTTCTCGCGGGCATGGTGCGCAGCACGACGGCGTTCGACCCGGTCTCGAAGCCGGCGGCGGCGCTGGACCGGCGCAACCTGGTCATCCTGCGGATGCGTGACCAGCAAATGATCAACGAGGCGCAGGCGCAGGAGGCGCTGGCCACGCCGCTGGGTGTCGTCAACCCACTGAACACGCAGGCCAACGGCTGCATCGGGGCCGTCGACGCCGGCTTCTTCTGCAAGTACGTCGTCGACTACCTGATCGACGCCGGCTTCACCGAGGAGAAGATCAAACGGGGTGGCTACACGATCCGCACCACCCTGGACCGTGACGTCCTGAACCGGATGAAGGCCTCGCTCAACACCGAGGTGCCGGCCAGTCAGCCGAACGTCGCGAACGTGATGTCGGTGGTCGCCCCCGGCCAGGGCAGGCACCGGGTGCTCGGCATGGCCTCGAGCCGGACCTTCGGGCTGGATGCCGAGGCACTGGAAACCAGCTACGGGCTGCCGTACGAGCCGGTGAACCTCGGAGCCGGGTCGGTTTACAAGATCTTCACCGCGGCCACGGCCCTGCAGAAGGGCTTGGGGATCAACTACGAGCTGGTGGTCCCCCCCAGCGGGTATGCCTCGCCGATCTACACCGACGGCGGCGGCCGCCCCCTGCCGGTGCAGAACTCGGGCAGCTATGCCGAGCGGTTGTCGCTCACCGACGCGCTGGCCCTGTCGCCGAACACGGCATTCATCAAGCTGATGGAGTTCACCGGGGTGCCCGACGTCGTCGACATGTCGGTCAAGCTCGGCATGCGGTCGCTGGGCACGACGTTCTTCGTCAACCCGAGGACCGGGCAACGAACCGACCGGACGATCGCCGAGGTCACCAAGGCGCAGGAGCAGGCCTCGTTCACCCTGGGCGTCAGCCCCACGAGCGTGCTGGAGCTGGCCAACGTCGGCGCGACCTTGGCCAGCGCCGGTGTCTGGTGCCCGCCGAGTCCGATCGAGTCGATCACCGACCCGGCCGGTAACCCGGTGCTGGTCACGGAGGCGCCGTGCGAGCAGGTCGTTCCGGCGGGTCTGGCGAACACGATGATGACGGCGCTGAGCAAGGACGACACCAGCGGCACAGCCGCGCGGGCCGCCGGGGAGGTCGGCTGGAATCGACCGATGGCCGGCAAGACCGGCACCACCCAACAGAACAAGTCGGCGGCTTTCCTGGGCGTCGTCCCGGAGATGTCCGGTGCGGTGATCACGTTCGACAACTCCAGATCCCCGAAACCGCTCTGTGACGGTCCCGGCTCCCCGTTCGCCTGCCGTAGCGGCAACATCTTCGGCGGCAAGACGCCCGCCGAGACCTGGTTCGGCACGATGAAACCGCTGCTCGAGGGCAAGCCGGCGGTGCCGCTGCCGCCGACCGATCCGCGCTACCTCGAGGGCGGCGCGGAGTCCCAGGTGCCCGACGTCGTGGGCAGGGGGGAGAACGACGCTCGTGCGGTGTTGGAACTGGCGGGCTGGAAGGTCTCGGTCAGCACTGTCGACAACCTCGCCGAGCGCGGCACCGTCGTGGGTCAGAACCCGCGGGTCACCGCCCTGCCGGGAGAGACGGTCCTGCTGCAGGTCAGCAGCGGCGAGGTTCCGCCGCCGCCGGATGCGCCGGGCGACGACGGTGATGACGGTGGCGATGGCGATGGCGATGACGACAACGGCGGTGGCGGTGACGACGGCGGTGGTGACGACAACGGGGACGGGGGCTGACCGGATGGATGATCTAGCGCGACGTACTGCGCTGCGCAGCGTCGGGGCGGGTGGGATCACCTAAGATCCGGACCTATGACGGTCGGGGACGGTGAGGTGCTCTTCGGCAAGGACGGTAACGGCGGTGATGTGGCCGGGGCTCCCGTCCCGGACGGGCTGCCGTTGATCACCGATCCGGCACCGAGCGCTGCACCTGCGGCGGCTCCACGTTCCCAATCGTCGATCGACGCTGACGCTGCCCCGGCTCCGACCTCGAGCGCCCGTCCGATCTCGAGCCCCAGTCCGACCTCGAGCCCCAGCCCGATCTCGAGCACCCGCCCGACGCCGTGGCCCAGTGCCGCACAGCGAGGCTCCCAGGCTGCGGGCCGGGTCACTCCCGCGGCACCTTGCCGCCCGGCGCCCCCGTCGAGCGCGCCTGCTCCGATCCGGGAACCGATGCCCGCCCCGCGCCTGTCGGCCCGGCCTCGGATCGAGGACGACCCTGGTCTGCTCGGCCTGACGCGACGCTCGCACAGCCGGGTCGGTTCCCGGATCTTCACGCTGTTCTTCGTCCTCGTCTTCGCGGTGATCCTCATCCAGCTGGTGGTGGCCCTGCTCGAGGGTTGAGAATGCGCTGAGCCACTGCGGATGCCCGCCGGTCAGACGCCCGACTACCCTGGTGACAGCGGCCGAGCGGCCCGGTGCTCGTCACAGGCGGGTAGCAAGTAGGCCAGCCCCCGCCGAGGAGGTGAGCAGGATAGCCATCGGTCCCGAGTCCGGTCCGCCGAGCGTTCCCCAGCTCTCCGCGCCCACATCCCACCGGGTGCGCAGCGTGCTTGCGATCCCGGCGTTCCGCCGTCTGTGGTTGGTCACGGCAGTGTCGGCGACCGGCGACTGGCTGAGCCTGCTCGCGCTCTCCGCGCTCGCCACCCAGCTCACCACCGGCTACCAGGCGCAGAGCTTTGCGCTCGGGGGTGTGGTGGCCACGAAGCTGCTACCGGCCCTCGTGCTGGGCCCGCTGGCCGGCGCGCTGGCCGACAAGTTCGATCGCCGCCGCGTCATGGTCATCTGCGACATCTTCCGTTTCGGGTTGTTCATCTCGATCCCGCTGGTGGGGTCGCTGTGGTGGCTCTTCGGTGCGACGTTCCTCATCGAGGTATGCGCGCTGTTCTGGATCCCGGCGAAGGATGCGTCCGTCCCGAACCTGCTGCGTCGACCCGACCAGGTCGAGACCGCCAACCAGCTCGCCCTCGTGATGACCTACGGCGTCGCGGTGATCACGGCATCGGGCCTGTTCACGCTCCTGTCGAGCGCCGGGTCGCTGTTCGGCGGCAACGACTCCGAGCTCCTCACCGTCTACATCGCGCTCGTGATCAACGGTGTTGCCTACCTGCTCACCGCGATCACCGTCTGGTTCCGGATCCCGGAGATATCCGGGCGGGCCGCGGAACGGCGAGCGGCCGCGCCCGGACTGGTCGCCTTGCTGCGGGACGGCGCGAAGTTCGTCGTCTCCACCCCGCTGGTCCGGGGTCTGGTCACCGGCATCGTGGGCGCGTTCGCCGCGGGTGGCATCGTCATCGGATCGGCCACCCTGTATGCCACGAGCCTCGGCGGCGGCAACGCTGCGTACGGGGCGCTGTTCGTGGGGGTTTTCGTCGGATTGGCCATCGGCATGGGCGCCGCGCCCCGGCTGGCCCGGCGGCTGCCGCACAACCGGTTGTTCGGCGCGGCCATCGTCGCCGCCGGTCTGGCGCTGGTCCTGGTGGCGCTGGCACCGCACCTGTTCGTCGCGCTGGCGTCGGTCGGGCTCGTCGGTGCGTTCGCCGGGATCGCGTTCCTCACCGGGCTGACGATCATCGGTGCGCAGGTCGCCGACGAGGTGCGCGGCCGAATTGTCGCGTTCGTGCAGTCGATCGTGCGGCTCACGCTGCTGGGTTCGCTGGCGCTGGTGCCGCTGCTGGTCGGCCTGGTGAGCGCGCGGACCGTGGAGGTGCTGGGGTACCCGTTCCTCGTCGATGGCACCCGGGTAGTGATGTTCGCCGGCGGGTTCGTCGCGGCCGGTGTGGGGATGCTGGCCTACCGACAGATGGATGACCGACGTCTCGAGCCGCTGCTGCCCGACCTGCTCGCCGCGCTGCGCCGCGGCGACCGGCGGCACGGGGCGGGGGTATTGATCGCGGTGGAGGGTGCGCAGGCAGAGGAGACCACGGAGCAGGCCGTGCGCCTGGCCGCCCGGTTGCGCGGCGCCGGCCATACTGTCGTGGAGATCGACCAGGGCGGTCGGGATCACGAACGGTGGACCGCAGCCGCCCGTGAGGCCGAGCTGTCCGGCGTCCGCGCCAAGGCGCTCGCAGCGGCGGCCGTCCGCGCAGACCTCGTCGAGCGCATGATCCGGCCTGCCCTCGCCGACGGGTCCGTCGTCGTCGTGGACCGTTTCCTCGCCAGCCCACTCGTGCAGTTCGGGGTGGCCGCCGACCGGATGCACGCCGAGCTCGACCATGGCGAGCTGGAAAGCCTGGCAGCGTGGGCCACCGGCCGGTTGCGCCCCGACGTGTCGGTGCTGCTCGACCGGGCTCCTGCGAGCTCGCCCGGCGCGACCGAGGGGGAATCTCCGGCCGGGGCGCCGCGTGGCATGCCGGGTGAGGAGCACCTTCGCGTCCGCCGGCTGCTCACCCGCATGGCCGCCGCCGAACCGCACCGGTACGTCGTCGCGGACGCCGACGGCACGCCGGACGAGGTGGCCGAGCGCGTTTTCGCCGGGCTGACGCCGTTGCTGCGGGCGCCGGACAGCGTGCCGGCTGAGCCCTCGCCCGGTGTCGCCCGGACAGCTCGGTGAACGTCTGGGATGACGTCGTCGGACAGCCGGCTGCGGTGGCCGAGCTGAGTGCCGCCGCGCAGGATCCTGCGTCGATGACCCATGCGTGGCTCTTCACCGGCCCGCCCGGATCGGGTCGTTCGGTGGCGGCGCGGGCGTTCGCGGCGGCGCTGCAATGCCCGTCACACGGCTGCGGAGCATGCGCCTCGTGCCGCACGGTGATGGCGGGCACCCACGCCGACGTGCGCGAGGTGGTGCCCGAGGGGCTCAGCATCAGCGTCGGCTCGATGCGTGAGCTCGTGGCGATCTCGTCCCGCCGCCCGGCCACCGGCCGTTACCAGATCATGATCATCACCGACGCCGACCGGCTCACCGAGGGTGCGGCGAACGCGCTGCTCAAGGCCGTCGAGGAGCCGCCGGAGCGCACGATCTTTCTGCTCTGCGCCCCGTCGAACCATCCGGACGACGTCCGGGTGACGATCCGCTCGCGGTGTCGTGTGGTACCGCTGCGTTCGCCGTCTCCCGATGCCGTGGCCGGAGTGCTGGTCCGCCGGGACGGGCTCGATGTCGAGACTGCTGCCTGGGCGGCGTCGGTGTCCGGCGGGCACGTCGGCCGGGCCCGGCGCCTCGCTCGCGACGCTGCCGCACGTGAGCGTCGCGAACAGGCGCTGGGGCTGCCGTTGCGGATTCGCGGGCTGGGGGACGCGTTCGCGTACGCCGGCGAGCTGGTGCGCGCCGCGAAAGCCGAGGCCGCCGAGCTCGCCGAGACCCGGGACACGACCGAGCGCGAGGAGCTCAGCGTCGCGATGGGCGCTGGGGGGGTCGGCAAGGGTGCTGCGGCTGCGGCCCGCGGCGCGAAGGCGGCCGAACGCGAGCTCGAGAAACGGCAGAAGTCACGCAGCACCCGCAACCAGCGTGACGCGATCGACCGCGTGCTCGTCGACATGGCCGGGTTCTTTCGCGACGCGCTCGTGGCCGGCAGCGGGGCGTCGGTGGCGCTGGCCAATCCTGACCGAGCGGCTGACGTGCAGCGGGCGGCGCGGGAGTGGCCGGCCGAGTCGGTGCTGCGGCGGTTGGAGGCGGTGCTTGCGTGTCGGGCGGCGCTGGAGCAGAACGTCAAGCCGGAGATCGCTGTGGAGGCGATGATGGTGGCGTTGCATCGGGGGTGAGTTGATCCGGGGCAGGTCCAGGTGGGGCCGGTTGATCATAGGTGGGTCACGGGGTGTGGCCGGGTGGGTCGCTACACTGGCTTCCGCACCATCTGCCGCCTTAGCTCAGTCGGTTAGAGCGACGCACTCGTAATGCGTAGGTCTGGGGTTCGACTCCCCAAGGCGGCTCCATTCCACAGCTCACAGCCTTGTCGATCACTGCCTGGTAGGCCTTGAACCAGCCGTGGCCTCGCTCGGCAAGGTTTCCGCAGGCCAGGCAGGTTTGGCGTGGCCTCCCTGGTGCGACTGCCGCACGCTGTTCGCTCGTGTACACCCGGCGCTACCGGTGTACCTGGCGAGCGTCGCACACCGACGCTCGCCCGGACGGTCGGATCACACCTCCGAGGCACCGACCGGACTCCCGGCCGACGGTCGGGTCAGGGCTTCTGGTCCGGTTTGTTCAGCTCGGCCAGGCGCTGCCGGACGTAGGCCAGGTCGCGGTGGGATCGGGCGTTGTCGAGGTCGGCGGCGGCCGACCGCTCGCGAATGGCCAGCCGGTGCGGTAGCTGGTCGGCGGTGGTGGTGGCGTCCCCGGCCGCGCGTGAGGGCGCCGAGCCGTTGAAGGAGGCTGCTCCTGCCGAGGGTTTCGTAGTACGATGAAATACGATGACCGACCGTGCGGGAGATCCGATGGACCGAGGACAGCGAGGATCACATCGCTCGTCATGGCGTGCAGCCGGCAGAGGTCGAGCAGGTTCTCTACGCGCGTCCGCGGCTGGTCTCGAAGGGCCGCGAGGACGTGACGTTGGTCTTCGGCACGACCGATGCCGGGAGGCATCTCGTCGTGGTGTTGGCCGATGCGGAAGACGGGCGCCTGTTCGTGGTCACCGCACGGGGAATGACCGACTCAGAGCGACGGGCATTCGCTCGGCGCGCACGATGAGCAGACGAGGCGGAGGTGGATCCTGTGGATGATCGCGATCGGGATGCGTTGCGAGAGCATTTCAATGGATCTGACCTTTCGGGTGCCATCGATTCGGCAGCGTGGGAGTCTGCCGTCGAGTCCGATCCAATGATCGTGACGTCGGTACGGTTGCCGAAGTCATTGCTGGACTGGGTGCGTGAACAAGCTGCTGTCGATCAGGTCAAGCCGACTGCACTCATTCGTCAGTGGATCGAGGATCGGCGTCGCGGCTCGGGCTCGCAGCGGGTGGGTGCCGAGGACGAGGCCGTCGCGCGCTTGGCCGAGCGGGTTTCGCGGCTGGAAGCGGTCGCGCTAAGGGCCGTAGCGGAGGACGACGATGCTGGTGCGGACAGCATGGTTGCTCTCCTTGCCGCGCTCCGACGCAGCGTCGAGGCTGGGCGTCAAGAAGCACCGCGAGCCACTGGTCGAGAGCGTCGAGGCGCGTGACGGCTCGACGGTGCTGTCGATCTCCGTCGTGGCCTCCTTCGTGGCCTCCAACCAAGTTCTGCCGAGCTCCGTTCTGAGGATGGTGAACACCGCGAAGTGCACGGATGGGCTCCACGGGGCCAGGGAACGCGGGGAGGCTTGTACTCGTAATGCGTAGGTCTGGGGTTCGACTCCCCAAGGCGGCTCCGCAGGTCAGAGGCCATGTTGACCAATCTTGAAGAACCTGCGATCGCGGTTCGTGGAACAAGATGTGGAACGAACCGCGGTTACGATCACTCTCGTGGCCTCCCCAGCGCGCCGCCGCCGACCCCGTGGCAACCTCTCCGTGCTGCCCAGCGGTTCGATCCGCGTCACCGTCTACGGCGGCATCGATCAGCTAACGGGCAAGCAGCTCCAGCTGCGCGAGACCAGCTGCTTGTCCGCAGACCACCGGAACGTAGTGATCTTGACCTTGCCGGATTGGCGGGTGGACGGGGTGACCCCGCCGAGGGAGGCCAGTGACCCGGGGGTGGGGAACCGGGCGCGGCAGTCCCCGATCTCGGCGAGCAGCCGCGCGGCGCGCAGCACCTGGGCGCGGGGCAGGCTCAAGAAGATGTGCGCGTCGGGGTGCTCGCCCAGCTGCACGGCGATGTGGCCGGTCAGGGCCCGGATCTGGGCGACGATCGCGGTGAGCGCGGTAACAAACGCCGCGGTGATGGTGGCGGCCGCAGCGCCGGGGGCGCCGGTGGCGCCACGCGCAGCGGCGGCGAGGTGGGCGTGCAGGACGGCGGGGTCCTTGCCGCCGGTGTAGGCGACACTGCGCAGCCAGGTGCCCAGCCGCGAGGGGGTGAGCCAGTCCGCGTCGTCCTGGCAGCCGAAGCGGGTCAGGAACCGCAGGCTGGTGACGGCGTCGAGGTCAGCGAAGAGCCCGACCGGGCCGGGATAGAAGAAGTCCAGGTGCGCGCGGAGCTGGTTGGCCAGCGCGACGCGGTGGGTGAGCAGATCCTTGCGGGCCCGCACGGTCGCGCGCAGCAACACGGTCGCCGGGGTGTCCGGGGTGAGTGGGCGGAGCCGGGCGCGGTCGGTGCGCAGGGTGTCGGCCAGGACGAACGCGTCGAACCGGTCGTCCTTGTTACCCGCTGACCCGTAGCGGCCGCGCAAGTTCTTGACCTGGTTCGGGCTGATCACCACCACCGTCAGGTCGGCCGCGAGCAGGGCCGCGCCCACCAGACCGTCGCTGCGCTCGATCGCCACCTCCCCAACGTGGGCGCGACGCAGGCGCCGCACGAGCTCGCGCAGCCCGGCGCCGGCCGCGTCGACGGTGAACCGTTCGGTGACGGTGCCCCTTGCTGTTCACGATCGCCACCGCATGATCGGTGCTGGACCAGTCCACCCCGGCGGTGACCCCGCCCGGCGGGAACTCCGGTAACTCCGTTGGTACAGGTGCTGGCAGGTGCGGCATGTCGGCCTCCGTCAGTTGCTCGCGCGGGACGCACCCGTGGCACAGGTCCGGGTCGCGGCACCCGCATCGCTCACTGTTCGGCGCTCTGGTGGCGCACAGCCCTTGTCGACGGTCCGCACGACCCAGGTGACCACCAGGCCCCGCATTTCTAAGGGCGGACGTCGCAAGCGCGTCGGCTTAACAGGGCGGTGACCCGATGGCACCTCGGGTGCATCGACGACCACGAAGCCGCCGATACCCACCAAGGGTGGACCAGTGGGCTTAGCACGGCCGACCTCACTGTCAAGGGTCGCGCAAGCGCGATCACCTTCGGCGACGGGCCGCAAGCGGCCGCCCTTGACAGCGAGCCTCCACGGCCGTGCTGGGCCGCCTTACGGCGGCGGGGGGAACAGCACCCCCGCCACCCCAAGGGGACGGGCCACCAGGCCCACCAGCATCGGAGGCCACCATGCGACACGAGTTCACGAGCGAGGTCCGGTTCGTCGACCCGCACGAGCTGATCTGCCCCGGCTGCGGCGACGACGTCGCCGACGAGCAGCCCGCCGAGTCCTCGCACCGGGACGGCACCGCACTATGCCCGCCGGCCGCCGGTACGGCGGCAGTCGGGCCGGTCGAGGCGGCCCGGTGACCGCCGTCGAGATTGACACACACGTGTCAACAGGACTCGAGGATGGCGGCGGAGACGACGATGGGCGGATCAGCACGCCGATGATCGCGGCGCTGGAGGGCGCGTGGGCGGCGATCCGGGCACGACACCCCGAAGTTCCTGCCGTCGTCCTGCTACTCGGTGCCGGTTCGATCGGTGCCGCGGCGGGGTCGCTGACCCTGGGCACTTCGCCGCGATGCGCTGGCACGGCTCCCCACGATCCCGTCGCGTCGTCCGGCACGGCGAGCCCCCCACCCACGGCGACGCAGTCGCCGCCACACACGCTGCTCCCGACGCCGACGCTGTGACCGCAGCGGGCTTGCGGCCTATCGCCGGGCGCGGCGAACTTGCGGCGGCGCCACATCCCCCTCATACGACAGTGGCGTGCCACCGCCAGCTGCTGGCCGGTCGTACGCCATGATCTAACCGTGCTCGTGATTCGATCAGGGCGTGCGCTGCTGACATCCGCAGCTGTGGCAGCGATTACTCTCGCACAACTGAACCTGCCCAGTATGGCGTTCTGGAATGAACAGGCACTGATTCTCTACGCCAGTGTCGTCATAATTGTGCTGGTAACTATCCATGAGTCCATCAGGGCGCTCACGGGGGTAGCGCAGCTACGGAAACTGCGAGCCTATGAGCGCGATGCTCGCGCGGTTCTGAGTGCAGCACTAGCGCTGACTGTCAAGAACGTCGGCGCACCCTGGGATAGAGTCGGAGCGCACGCATTCCTGATTAGAGGTTTCTGGAGGTTTCGGCGACTATCGAAGGTCGGCGGTGTTCGACTTGGCGCGGAGCCGTCGATGTCTGATCCGCGATGGAAGCCTGGGAAAGGTGTTGTCGGTATAGCTTATGAGAAGCGAGATATCGTCACGATCGACTGGAGAGCGCTATTCCAAGCCGCGGCGGCGGCCGGTCCAGATGCATGGCGAGCCGCAGCTGTCGACTCTAGATTCGGCCTCACCTGGGGAGAACTAATGAGGACCCAAAATTACACAGGGCTCGCAGGCTGCCCTGTTTTTGACTCGGGAGGTAAGCTTATCGGGGCGGTTACAATCGATGCGCCGCTGTCGATGGCAGATCTGAATAGCGATCCGATGAAGCAGATACTCCGAGATCTTGCGCGGGCGGTGGACGATCTAGGTCGCCCGCCCAGCAGTTGGTGGCGGTACAATGGGCCAGGATCCTGAGGAGGTGCAGCCAGAAATGCGCCAAAGCGTTCCCGATCGATCGGTGTCTCCCGAGTTTGTAGAAACTGTGCAAAGAATGGGTGGGACGACGAAGCTTGTCGCGAGACTCGAGGCCCGTAGCGATCGAGTTGGCGGGCTGAACGCCACTCAAACGAATCGCGTCGAAACATCCGAAACGACCCCAGAGCAAGAAGGAAAACTAGCAGGGGTAGATCCGGAACAATTCTCGGCAGACTTCTCCAGCTCGGCAGGAGGAAGTCGCCGACTGAGGCTGTTCGAGAACAACATATCAAATCTTGTCGATCAGATGCTCCCGCAAGGTCTGGACGCGAGTTCCGGCATCGTTTTCGACCCACTAATTGAGTCGTGGGCAGAAGTTTGGCGAGCCGACTCGATGCTTCAGCAGGACGCCGATCTTGCTAGACTGGACTACAGCCAGGTTGAACTCATGGAGCAGGTCGCTGAGGTCGAGGCGCAGTACGAGGCTCAGTTGCTGAGACGCAAAGATGCCTCAGTTAGGCATGCATCCGCTCGAAGTTGGTTCGTGGCGAGCATCTCTAATTCTGGGTCTCTACGCACTGCTGGCTCGGAGCGCAGGCTCGAACTGCCGAACGGCGATCCGCAGCCACTGTCGTCGCTGCCGCCGGTCAATCCGTATGAACGGGTCCTGGGAGGGCTATTCGTAGCCCTCGCTGCGATGGGGCAGGCCGCTGGCTTCTACCCCCTTCTAGCGTCGCTTTTTCGAGCCACCGACCTCCTCGTGATTATCGCTGTATTGGGATTCGTCGCTATTGCGGTGGGCCTGAGCAATTTCATAGGGATCGAGCTACGACGTCGGGTATGCGGAGATCCTCAGCACCAGACGCCGCTCCTTATCGGCGCACTGGCAGTATGGTCCGGACTCGGTATTGCGGCGACAGCAGCGAGTGCCGCATTGTCAGATGCTGCATCACTCATAAGTGGAACAAGCTTGACATTGACTGCGCTAGTATTTGCAGCGCTCTACCTTGGTGCTGGAGCGCTGACCGCCGCCGCATCTTATCAGTTCTTCAACCCGGCCTTCACTGCCCTCCGAAGGGCCGCCAGAGAACTTGACGCGGCTAATCGCCGCGTCCTATTAGCGCGGCTCCAGTGTCTCGAAGCGCGGAGTCGTCTAGATCAGGTAATCGCTCAACAGGAGAGGGTCCGAGCGCGATCCCGGATCGTGAGCAATGTTCTCGAAGCGGCAGAGACTAGTGCAAAGAACTATGCGCGAATTGCTATTGCTGCCCGTCTCCAAGATCCTGCTGCCGCGGTGGGGTTTGCTCGTTCTGCGCCCCGTCCTCAGCGCGATATTGTGAGTTGAATACTGCGTCGGTAGGCATTCGGGACCAGGACAAAAGCCGAGACAGGGGCTCCAGCGCAGCTCAGAGCCCTATGTTGACCCAATATTGAAAGGTCTCGCAAGGGCCGTCGTGGCACGGACCGCCGGTGTGGTCTGCAGCGTGCGGCCGTCTGCTCGTCGCTTCGGGTGGGATCACCTGGCTGCCGAGCGACTCTGCTCGGGACACCATCGCTCGGCTCTGTGACCGAGGTCGGCGGTAGGGTCTGCGTCCGCGTGAACTGGAGGAGGATCTTGCCGCTGAAGGTGAGCGAGATGATCCGCTGGATCGAGATGGATGGTTGGGTGCGGTGTCAGTGCTGAAGCGCACCGGGGGGAGTCATCGGCAGTATCAGCATCCGACCAAGCCGGGCAAGGTCACGATCGCCGGCAAGCCGAGTGAGACGTTGCGGCCGGGTACGGAGGCGAGCATCCTGAAGCAGGCAGGCCTCGAACGGAGATCGTCATGATGTCGTACTTGATCGTCATCGAGGGTGACGAGGCGGGTGGGTTCAGCTCGTATGCGCCGGATCTGCCGGGTGTCGCCGCCGCTGCGTCGACCTATGACGAGTGCGTGGCGTTGATGCGTGAGGCGGTGGTCTTCCACCTGGAGGGCATGCGCGAGGACGATGATCCGATCCCTCCGCCGCGGGCCGTCGGCGCCGAGACAGTCGCCGCCTGAGCGATGGGAACCGTGAACGGCCTGACGTGCACTGATGGCCTCCGTGAGCACGGTGAACGCGGTGAGGCATCTTCTCGTAATGCGTAGGTCTGGGGGCGACTCCCCAAGGCCGCTCCATTTCCGCAGGGCAGCGCCATACGATCGGTCCGTTGTGGCCCGGTCTAGATGATTTCGCGGCCTCTTCGGTTGCATACGCTCTGGTCATCAGCAATATGGCGTGGCCTCCCTGAGGTTGGGCAGGTCTGGGCGCCTCGCCCACGTCGTGTCTGACGTCGTCGTCGCGCGTCGTCGCCGCCCAGGTGGGGGCGCCTCCTCCCACAGCGTTCAACGCGGCAGTGGCGCGGGACCAGGCTCTGGGAGGGATGTCAGCCGTCTCGGGGTGGTTGCCAGGTGCGTGCCTTGCCGGTCGGTGGCGCGACGTGGACGTCGAGCTGGAGATGCTCTTGGCACAGGTGGCGAAGTCGCGGGCCATTGATGAGCTCGACCCGACCGTTCTCGCTGGCCTTGGTCCAGCACCCGCTGGCGAACCAGGACGTGGTCACGAGGATCCCGCGCCCCGCTCGCTTCTCGTCCATCGCGCCGACCAGCTCGCGGATGTGGTTGACCCCAGAACCCGCGTGTACTTCTTGACCTGCACGATGGTCAGCCCGCCGATGAGCGAGTCACGGTTGATCACTACCGCGTCGACCCCGTCGTCGCCGGTGCGCTCGGTCGTCCAGCCCAGCAGGCCCCGGGCCTCGAACAGCTGTCGGACGAAGTGCTCGAACTCGGTTGGCGTCATCTTCGTCAGGTCGGGCCGGGAGTCGAGACCCGCGACGACGTCGACGGCCTCGACGAAGGAGTACCGCGCGAGGTCGAAGTCACGGATCGGCTGGACCGGCTCGACGAGGTGTGGGTGGCGCGACACCAAGGCGTTGAGTCGCGCCAGGCAGACTGCGGGTGTCACGTCGCGAAGGTTGAGTTTGGCGTAGGTGTCGCGGTCGAC
>JBOHEO010000054.1:0-26391 GCA_050701055.1 Pseudonocardia sp.
TGCCAATGCCGTCTTCGAGTGGATAGAGTGTTGGTACAATCCCAATCGGCGCCATTCGAGCATCGGAATGTACAGCCCCGTCACCTTCGAGACCCTCCACGCCGGGCCAGAGCAAGATCACTGACCCACACCCGAGGTGTCCGTGCTCAGGGGGGAACCTCGGAACGGACGCAGCCGCACTCGAGCACAAGACGCCCGAACCCAAAGGAGATCACCATGCCCAGCAATGACCCGATCATGGCGGTGCTCGACCGGATCCCGCTCGCCCGCCGACCTGAACTCCGAGCCGTCGACGACACCTCCACCGACCCGGGTGCCTCGACGGGCGAGCCGGTGCCCTTCGGGCTGCGGTTCGCCGTCGACCCGGTGACCCCGTCGGACAAGCACAAGAAGACCTACTACACAGTCACCGTCAAGGAGGCCACCAAGATCACCGAGGACGGCACCGTCAAAACGATCAAGGACGATGTCGAGAGGGAACGGGAGGATTGAGGCGTGACCGTGCTGATCGTCACCGCCCACGACGACGACACCGCCACCCGGGTCTGCGACGCCCTGCACCGCCGCGCGCGCGACCACCTGCGCATCGACCTGGGCGACTTCCCCGACACCCTCTCCCTGTCGGCCACCGGTCCCGACCCGGGATGGACCGGGACCCTGCACGACGGCCACCGCGAGCTGGCCCTGGACGACGTCGAGGCGGTGTACTGGCGCTGGCCCACGACGTTCCGCATGCCCGACCACCTCGACCCGCAGCAACGCCGGTTCGCCGTGGCCGAGGCCCGGCAGGGCCTCGGCGGGATCATCTCGTGCCTACCGGTGCCCTTCGTCAGCCACCCGGCCAGGATCGCCGACGCCGAACTGAAACCTGCCCAGCTCCACACGGCCGCGCAACTCGGACTCCTGGTCCCGCCCACCCTGATCACCTCCGATGGCCAGGCGGCGCGCGAGTTCGTCCGCCGCCACCGCCGGGTGCTGTACAAGCCGTTCACCGCGACGTTCCTGCGCACCGAAGACCGCACGAAGCTCGTGTACGCCACACTCATCGACAGCCCCGCCGAGATCGACGACGCCGCGGTCGCGCTCGCCCCGTGCCAGTTCCAGGCATTCATCACCAAACGCCACGACGTCCGCCTCACCGTTGTCGGCACGGTCTGCTTGGCCGTCGCCATCCACGCCGGGTCCGACCCGGCCTACGTCGACTGGCGCGCCGACTACCCGTCACTGACCTACCAGACGGTGCCGACACCCGACCCGATCGCTACGGCCGTGACCGGCTACCTCGACCGGTTCGGGCTCGCGTCCGGCTGCTTCGACTTCACCGTCGACCACGACAACCGGTGGTGGTTCTTGGAGTGCGGGGCCAACGCCCAATGGGGCTGGCTCGAACACGAGACCGGCGCCCCGATCGCCGACGCGATCGCCCGCCGCCTCACGACTGCCCGACCCGCGCCGATCACCGGACCGCCGGGCGCCCCAGGCAGGAGAACCGCATGAACCCCACCCCCGCGGCCAGCCCCGACGAGTGGGGACCCCGACTCGCTGACCTGGTCGACACCCTCACCGAGCAGGACGACCTGCGCAGCCCCGCATGGATCGAGGTGTTCTCCTCGATCCCGCGGCACCTGTTCACACCCGAGATCATCATCTCGACCGGCGACGGCTACCGCACGCTGCCCACCGGGCACCCTGCTGACACGGGCGAGTGGCTCGACGCCGTCTACTCCGACGACTCCCTCGTCACCCAACACCTGCCCCACGCCGCCGGGTACCGCCTGCCCTCCGGCGAGCCGCTGCAGGTCCCCACCAGTTCCTCGACCATGCCCAGCCTCATGGCCCGCATGCTCGAAGCCCTCGACCTCGCCGACGGCATGCGGGTGCTGGAGATCGGCACCGGGACCGGCTACAACGCCGCGCTCCTGTCCGAACGCCTCGGCGGACGCAACGTCGTCTCCATCGACATCGACCCCCACCTCGTCGAGGCGGCCCGAACTTGGCTCGCCGCGCTCGGCCACACCCCAACCCTGATCGCCGGTGACGGCACCCACGGCGCCCCGGATCATGCCCCGTTCGACCGCATCATCGCCACCGCCGCCGTACCCGACATCCCCACCGCCTGGATCCACCAACTGGCTCCCGGCGGAAAGATCCTCGCCAACCTCCGCGGCGACCTCGCCGGCGCAACCTGCTGCCTGCTCACCAAGGACAGCGCCGACGACGAGGTCATCGGCCCCGTCCTCCCCCTCGGCGGCCACTTCATGTGGCTACGCCCCGACCCCGCCGACCCCCACCGACCCCACGAGCACCCCATGCGTGATCAGCGGGCCGTCAGCCGCACCACCACCAGCCTCGACCCGACCGACATCCCCCTCGACGACGACGGGTTCCGGTTCCTGCTCCAACTCGACCTGCACGGCATCCAGACCCTCTGGCGCGGTACCGCCCACGACCCCACCACCCGCACCGACCACGACGCCGTCATCGCCACCGCCACCGACGGCTCCCGAGCCGAAGCCTTCACCACCCCCCACGACGACGGCACCCACCGCATCCTCCAGAGCGGCCCCCGAACCCTCTGGCCGGCCATCGAAGCAGCCCACCGCCGCTGAACCCACCTCGAACGGCCACGACCCGACCGCTACGGCGTCGTCGCCAACGACACCACCCAGTTCATCTGGCTCGACGACGACACCAGCTGGCACCGCTGGCCCCTACCCCTCGTCTAAACTCGCCTCGCTCAGCCGCTGCTGACACGGTGGCCATCTCGGAAGCACAAGGGACCTCCGTATAGATCGGCCGCGCAGCGGTCCCCGGACCGGCAGCTCGCCGAACCTTCTCTTCGCCACGAAGTCGGCGACCGCTGGAGCGTGTACGGTGCGTGACCGATCAGGTGATCTCTGGCACTATGACCGCACTGATCGAATGGGGGAGCACGTGGCTGACCTGATCCCGAATATCGGTGCCGGCACCCTCTTGGAGCACGAGCTGCTCGGGTCCGACCGAGCTGTACGCATCGGGGCGGTCCAGCGGCTCGACTACCACGAGGCTGTCGTGCTGACCCACGACCGTTGGAAGTTCGAAGCTGGCGGTATCCCGCAGTTCACCTTCCTCCTCGCCACCGCGCACGACGTCGGCAGCGGCGGAACCGACGACGACGAGGTACTACTGCTCCGCGTGGAGGGCACGGCACCGTTGACGTTGGAGTCGGATCTGCATGCGGTCCGGGAGGAGGCGCTTCGCGACGCCCTTTCGCAGCATGAGGACTCCTCACCCCAGGTCGTGCTCGACCTCGACCTTGATCCGTTCACCCGCAACCGCGCGTCCTTCACGGGTTTGCGCTGCCGCGTCCTGGGCACCTTCTACGAAGACGACGTTGACGGTATGAAGCGGCTGGAGTTCGGCGCCGACGTTGACAACTTCTACGCAACCTCGACCTACCGGGTACTCAAACCCGTCGGCGCGGGACTGGCCGCGATCGCGTCATACCTCAAACCATCACCCTCGCCGCAACCGGTGCACCGCGTCGCGATCGGCCACGTTCGGTACTCCGCGACCCGGCGGCGCGCGATCGCGGCCAAGCAGTCCGCCTCCACCGTCGAGGTCAACATCCACGACTTCATCGGCCACAAGACCGGCCTGCTCGGCATGACCAGGACAGGCAAGTCCAACACCGCCAAGATCCTTGTCGCCAGGACGTTCATCGTGTCCGAACAACGACGCGCTGCTGGTGAAGGCCCGATCGGGCAACTCATCTTCGATCCCCAGGGCGAGTACGCCAACGACAACGTCCAGGACGGCTCAGCGATCGCGGCGATCGGACAACGACACGTACGAATCTTCCGCTTCGGCGCCGACGCTCGCCGCCCCCATGTCAGGCCGCTCGGCATCAACTTCTACGACCCCCAACAGATCGAGGCAGTACAGGGTCTCATCGCCGACCAGCTGCGTGCCGACGGCAACTCCGGCTACGTTCGCGACTTCGGTGTCGCAGAGTTCACCGACGTCGAAGGCGACTACGGCAAGACTGCCCGCAGAAGCCGCGGACGGCTCCTGCTCTACGCAGCCCTTCTACGAGCAGGCTTCGAACCACCCACAACCATGCCCAGCACCGGGTATCGCTATCACGTGGCGTTCTCGATTGCGAAGGAACTCCGCGAGTCGCTCATCTCCGAGCTCGGCCGTGACCCATTCAAAGCAGTCGGCCGCAACCATGGCATCCTGACCGACGACCTGTACGAGGTCGTCGACGCGATCTTGAAACTGCGCGACGCCGACAACGCCGAGGCACTCAAGTTTTGCGACGACCCGGTGTGGGCAGCGGCCGAGCCGATCTACACCGCCCGCAGCACCAGCGGGGGCAGCCGCACGGTACGAGGATGGCGGAACCTGCTAGACCTCAAGGCGTTCCATGATCCCAACACCCAGCGAGACGTTGCCGACGAGATCTACGAGTGCCTTCTGGAGGGCCGCATCGTGATCGTTGACCTGCACATCGGCACCCAAGCCGTGATCACATCCCTATCGGAGCAGATCACACGGCATCTCCTCAAGCGCCAAACGTCGACATTTACCTCAGACGCGACGCCACCGGCGATCCAGGTGCTACTCGAGGAGGCGCACAACCTGTTCTCGACCGTCCGCTACAGGGACGACGCCGACGTGTGGGTCAAGCTGGCGAAGGAAGCAGCGAAGCTGCGGATCGGCATGCTGTACGCGACCCAGGAAGTCTCCGGGGTCGCGCACCAGCTACTCCGCACGAAAAAGGTCCATGTCAACCGCCTGGACCAGAGCCTGCTGGAACTCCTGTTTCTGCTGCACGGCGCACCAGGCCGTCCCGCCGACACGGTCCCGGTGAACTGCACCAACACAGACTGTCCGGAACGCGACGTCCCCGTCCCCGACGCAGGATCCGCGTGCCCCGGATGCGGGACCGACCTGCTCCCCACCGACACCCTGCGCTTGCACGAAGCGGTGTCGGAAGAGGGCAGCAACGAGGAAGCACTCGGACGTCTGCGATCAGTAGTCGAGCTGCTCGTGCTGGTCGGTCTCGCGACCCTGCTCTGGCAGCAGTCCCGCGACGACCTGCTCGCGACCACCCTGTTCGTCCTGGACGGTCCGCTGGCGATGTACGGCGAACCGGCCAAGCTCCGCGGGCGCGCCCAAACCTACTTTCAGGCTATGACTGCCTCCGTGCCAGGTCTCGGCCCGTTCCTCTGCGGCATCGAGAAGTCCGGTGCGATGGTCGACTACGCCCGCCAGCTCGCCCGCCACGATGTCATCGCGCCAGGTGACCTCTTGATCTGCGACGCCGAGGTTATCGCCCGCGTCGCCGGCGCCGCCGACCCAGCGCGCTACGGCAAGGAGACCTACTGGGGCCGCAAGTTCATCTACCGCTCCCTCGACGGCCGCGTCGTCGTACCCACCGTCATGCCCGCGACCGGTGCTCCCTACGCCAGCAGCGGCGGTCAACCCGGCCCGGACGGCTACCCGACCCTGCCCGCGATCCTCGACGTGATCGACCGGACCGGCTCATCCATGTACCGCGATGGCATCATTCCCGTCGCCGCCGCGCACGGTCGGGCCGCGTTCCCGATCGGCGTTGGAACCGACGTCCTGCGGCTGGTAGCGAAACGGAAGCTCGGGCTCGGAAAGGCACGATGACCCTCCTCGATACACCGACCGCTCACAACCAGGTTGGGCCGGCCTCGCCATCCCAACCTGGCCGGAGTTCTCTCCTGGCTGTTGCGGGGGGTCCGCGCCGCCTAGGCGAACTCCAACCCGTCGAGCATCCCGGCGCGACTGCCCGCTACCAGAGCCCCTTGCGCTACCCCGGCGCCAAGAGCGGACTCGCGCCTCTCATCGGGACCCTCATTCGCGCCGCCGCATCGCATCCGCGAATCGGCAACATCGACCTCCTCGTCGAACCATTTGCCGGTGGAGCATCCACGTCACTACGCCTTGTCGGCGACGGCACCGTCGACCGCATCCTGCTCGCAGACGGTGACCCCCTCGTCGCCGCGTTCTGGCAGATTGCCGCCCAGCAACCGCAACAGCTCATCTCACGAATGCGCGACGAGCATGCCGAATACGTCCAGCACGGCGGCTCCAGCGCACTCGCCCGCTGGGACTACTGGCGACAATGGCAACCGCGCCCCGGACAGCGCCCCGCAACGACACGCTTTGAATCGGCCGTTAAGTGCTTATTCCTCAACCGCACAACATTCTCTGGAATCCTGCACGGCCGAGCCGGACCTATCGGGGGACGACGCCAGGAATCTCCCTACCCCATCGGGTGCAGATACAACCCCGAGACACTCGCCGACCGAATCAGCTATGTCGGACACCTTTACAGCACTCACCGGCTCGTCGACGTCTGGTGCGCAGACTGGCGGACCACTCTGCAGGAGGTCGCCTCGGCCTACAAGGCCCTCGTCCCGAACCGCGTAGTCGCCTACCTCGACCCTCCCTACATAGAGAAATCGACCAAGCTCTACAGTGTGTCATTCGATCCAGCCGGGAGTAGCCAAAGACAGTTCCCGCACGAACGGCTCGCAGAACACCTCGTCCAACGGATGCGCTACAGATGGGTCCTGTCCTACGACGCCCACCCCGCGCTGCTCGACTCACCTATGCTGTACGCACGCAACCGCATGGATCCGAGCCCCGAAGACAAGGGAGACGGGGTGCGGCAGTGGCGCATCAGCAAGCGCATCGTCGAACTCAGCTACAGCGCCTCCGCGAGCCGTTCACGATGGAACTCACCCGAACTTCTTCTGACCACCCTGCCGCGTTCTATCATCCCAGTCGACAAGAGCTTCGCCATGCCGCAAGCACCGGGCGAACCGGCGCGACCCAGTTTATCGGAAGAGCATTAGAGACTCCTCGATCTTGGCGAACACCGCCCGGCACACCGGGTGCAACAACATCGACCGCCGCGCCGTACCCGCGGAGGTTTGCCCGTTCGAGCACCTCTGCGACGTCTCAGGAGATCTCGCCGCGGTCCCATCCACGCGGAAGCTTGGGCAGGCTGATCAACACGTCGAGGGCGAGGTGTTCGGTGAGCATCGACTTGAGATGACGGCCGTCGATCAGTTGCATACGGCCGTGGCGGTTGACGAAGTCGATACTCGCCTTCCCGAACCAGGACGTGGTGACCAGGATCCCTCGGGTTGCCTGCTTGTCGCCCATCACCTCGGCCAGCGCGTGCACCGATTCGAGCCCGACGACGTCCTTCCAACGCTTTGCCTGGATGACGCACACACCGCCGACGAGTGGATCCTCGTTCACCGCGACCGCGTCCACTCCCTCGTCCTTCGATGCCTGGGTATCGACTTCGCGGCGAGCGTCCTCAACGTCCGGACGCCCAGCAAGGACAGTATCAGCGGCGCGAACAATCGATCGTCACGGATGCCGACGATGAACATCCGAACCTCGGCCTCTGACCACGGCACGTGCTCCAGCTTCGTCGCCTTCCTCGCTGCGCGGGGGATCTCGTGAATGCAGTGACGTTGCGGACCAGGTATACGTTGCGGACCAGTATCAAGTGGAGCGCAGAATCAGGGTTCTGACCTGTGGCTGCGGGGGCCACATCTCACGGCCCTGACGTGACGTCCTGACCTGGCAGTACGGTTGGGGCAGAGGCGTTGGGGCAGAGGCAGAGCGCCCCCGCGAGCTTGCCGGCTCCGGAAGTGTGGACCGACGGGACGGTGACGTGGACGAGGATATCGGCTCGAGCATCGGGCAGCGGCTACGGGAGGTCCGCGCCTGGCGCGGCCTGTCGCTTCGGGCGGCCGCCGGGTTGGCCGGGTTCAGCGCAGCGTACCTGTCGATGATCGAGAACGAAAAGAGTCCGGTCGACAAGCGGTCGACCCTGGAGGCGCTCGCGACGGCGTTGCGGGTCTCGCCCGGCGAGCTGACCGGACAGCCCTACCGGCTTGCCCGCCCGGATGACGTGCAGGTGCGCGCGGAGGTCGCCGGGCTGGAGGTGGCGCTGACCGAACCGGCACTCGAACCGCACTGGCGGCCCGACGGGCGGCCGTGGCGCCAGCTGGCCGGCGACCTGGCGAAACTCAACACCGTGCACCGGCCGGCTGCGGACTACATCACGCAGGCACGGTTGCTGCCGGGACTGCTGGACGGGCTGCGTGGCGCCCTCGCCGATTCACCGGGGCAGCGCCGCGCCGTGCTATACGGGCTGCTGGACGCCTACCACGCAGCGGAGGAGCTGACCAAAAGCCTGGGTGTGCCGGGCCTGCCGCACCTGGCGGTGCTGCACGCTCAACGCGTCGCGGAGGAGCTGGACGACCCGGCCGCGCTCGGGCTGGCCGCGTGGCTGCGCGCCATCGTCCTCGGTGGCGCCGGGCGGGAGCGGGTGCTCGAGCTGTGCGGGCGAGCCATCGACGGGTTGGGCGGCAAGCTCGGCGACCCGAGCGCCGCGCAGATGGTCGGTGAGCTGCACCTGTGCTCCGCGCTCGCCAACGCCGCGCTGCACCGCGGCGGCGACGCCGCCGCCCACCTGGCGGAGGCGCAGCGGCTCGCCGAGCTGCAGCCCGAGAATGCCCCCGACTTCGGGTTGGTGTACTTCAGCCCGGACAACGTCGGCATCTGGCGGGTGTCGATCGCCGTCGAACTCGGCGAGTTCGGGCGGGCCCGTGAGGTGGCCCGCGGTGTGGTGCTCGACCACGTGCCATCCGCGGCACGGCAGGCCGTCTACTGGTCCGATCTCGGACGGGGCATGGCCGCCGATCGATCCTCGCCGGAGGACGCCGTGCGCGCGCTGCGCCGCGCGGAGGACATCTCCCCGCACACCGTCCGCAACAACCCCTTCGTCCGCGAGACCGTCACCGACCTGCTCCGGCGCACCCGTCGTGATGATGCGGTGGGCCGTGAGCTGCGCGGCCTGGCCTACCGGATGGGCATCGCCGGGTAGGCCCGGCGCGTGTGTTCGCGGGTAGATCCTCGCGGGCAATGGCGACGGGGGGATGGATGGACCCTGGCGCGGTGGCTTGCCACACCGCCCGGTCCGGGTGACGCCGCCGGGCACGCGCTATCGTTTGCTGCCGTGCTCCGCCTTCTCGTACCGGGCGCGTGCTCCCCGCGGATCCAGGCCGCGCTGGTCAGCAGCGAAGGGAAGGTAGGAAGTGGGAGACGTGACGACCGCAGATGGCCGACCGGGCGCAGGCCCACAACAGGTCACCTCGGCGGTGCACCCGCCGGCCTACGTTCTCGGCGGGTACGAGGCCGGGCTGGCGGTGATCCGCTCGCTGGGCCGGTCGGGGGTCCCCGTTGTCGCCGTCGTGTCGTCAGACGGCGAGCGTGCGCAGCGCTCCCGGCACGCCGGGGCGACGGTGCGGTCGCCCGACCCGGCCGATCAGGCGCGGGATTACGTCGACCTGCTCCTCGGTCTGGCGGGCAGGTACGGCGACGGGGTCCTGATCCCGACGACCGACGAGAGCCTCGAAGCGGTCTCGGCGCACCGCGACGAGCTCGCCCGCCGGTATCTGGTCGCGTGCCCCTCGCACGCCGCGGCTCGCCTGTTCCTCGACAAGGAGCGGACCAGCGACGTCGCGGCCGAGGCTGGTGTCGACGCGCCGAGGACGGCGTCACCTTCCACCGAGGCGGAGCTCGATGCCCTGGCGCGCGACCTCCTCTTCCCCTGCTTGGTCAAGCCTCGGGAGAGCTACCGCTACAACCGCGCCTTCGGGGTCAAGATGAACCGGGTGGAGGACCGGACCCAGCTCCGGGACGCATGGGGACGTGCGGCTGGGCTGGGCATCGGAACGCTCGTGCAGGAGCTGATCCCGGGACCCGAGACGGGCGGGGTCAACTACAACGTTTACGTGGTGGACGGTGAGCCGGTCGTCGAGTTCACGTCACGCAAGGTGCGGCTGGCCCCGCGCGACTTCGGCTACCCGTGTGCCGTCGTGAGCGGTCCGGTCCCCGAGGTCGTCGAGCCCGGGCGCAAGATCGTCCGGGCCATGGGCATCGAGGGCTTCGCGAACGTCGAGTTCAAGCGGGACGCCCGCGACGGCCGGTACAAGCTGATGGAGGTCAACGGGCGCCCGAACATGTCGGGGGCGCTCGCCGTGCGCTGCGGCGTCGACTTCCCGCTGATGGGCTACCGCCATCTCGTCGACGGGACTCCGCCGACGGCGGGCAGCTGGGCCGAGGGGGTGTACTGGATCAACGACGGCACCGACCCGCGCGCGGCCATCGCCCGATGGCGCCGCGGTGAGCTGTCGCTGCGTGCGGGGATGGCGCCCTACGCGTCGAGGCACGTCTTCGCCTCGCTCGCGCTCGGCGATCCGGGGCCGGTCCTCGCCCGGCTGCGCGCGAAGGTCCGGAAACGCCTGGGCGCAGGACGCTAGGGCGTGTCCGATGCAACCGAGGAGAGCCGCGCCCGCCCGCTGGCCCGCGTCGCGCGGCGGGGCGCGGCGCTGTCGGCGTTCACCCTCGTGCTCGTGCAGGGGACGTCGCTGGTCAGCACCCTGATCCTGGCCCGGTTGCTGACGCCTGAGGAGGTCGGCCTCTACGCGGCGGGCACGGTGCTCGCCGGCTTCCTCACCGTCTTCGCCGAGGGCGGCCTGCGGGCCGCGCTGATCCAGCGGGAGACCGACGTCGACGACGCAGCCGACACCGTGTTCTACGCTACAGCGGTCACCGGGCTGGGCATGAGCCTGCTCGCGCTGGCCGCCGCACCCGTCGTCGCCGCGGTCTTCCGCAGCCCCCAGGCGGGCGAGATCGCCACGGTGACCTCGGGCATGCTGCTCATGCACGGCTTCACGAACGTGCCCGACGGGCTCATGCAGCGGCGGTTCAACTTCAGGCGGCGGCTCATCATCGACCCGCTGCGCTCGATCACCTTCGGCGTGGTGACGATCGTGTTCGCCGCAGCCGGGTTCGGGGTGTACGCGCTGGTCGTCGGCAACTACGCGTCCACGGCCGTCTGGCTGGTCGGCACCTGGCTGCTGGCGCGGTGGCGGCCCGGGCGTGGGCGGGCGTCGATCGCGCTGTGGCGCGAGCTGGCCCGGTTCGCCTACCCGCTGGTCATCCAGAACGTCGTCAAGAACCTCCGCGGCTCCGCGCAGACCGCTCTGATCGGGCGCGGCCTGGGCGAGGGCGCGCTGGGCCAGTACCGCTACGGCCGGCGGCTGGGAGAGCTGCCGGGGACGGCCGTCATCGAGATCGGGTCATACGTGCTGTTCCCCGCGTTCTCCCGGCTCGCCGGCGAGCCCGAGCGGTTCAAGCAGGCGTTCCTGCGGGCGCTGCGGTGGATCTGGATCGGCGCCGCGCCCGTCACGGTGCTCATCGCCCTGCTCGGCGAGGCCGCGGTCGTCATCCTACTCGGCGAGCGGTGGCGGGCGGCGGGTGAGTTCATGGTGGCCATGGCGGGCTACGGGGCGGGGGTCGCGGTCCAGGCCGTCGCACTCGAGGTGATCCGGGGCTCGGGCCGGTCGAGCCTGCTCAACTGGGTGTCGGCGGCCCAGCTCGTGCTCGGTATCGGGCTGGTGGTCGCGCTGCTGCCGATGGGGCTGGTCGGGGTGGGGCTGGCGATCTCGACGGCCTCGGTCGTCGTCGCGGTCCTGGTCCTGGCCCTGGCCCGGTCCGTGATCCCGTTCACCGCGCGCGAGCTGGGCCGCCGGCTGGCGCCGCCGGCCGGCGCCGCGCTGGTGGCGCTCGGGGTCGTCGGGCCGCTGGAGTGGTTCGTCCTGGACGCCGGTGACCGGGGGATCGCCCTCGGTCTCGCGATCCTCGCCGGCGAGGTGCTGGCCTTCGCGGTGGTCTACCTGGGCGCGATGAGCGTCCTGGACCGGCCGGCCGTGCTGGAGCTGACGGGCGGGCTGCGGGCGTTCCTGCGGCGTCGGAACGTGCCCGCTGGCGGCGATGGCCAGGCGGAGAATCGGTGAGGGGTCCGTCGCCGCCTTCGACAGGGCCGCTCTCCCTCGGTAGCGTCGTCCCATCCGACATCCAGGTGCATTGTTGAGGGTAGGGGCCCTGAGAGATCTCACGATCCGGAACCGGCAACGGCTCGCCACTCCCGCCCAGCGCGGAACGCATTCGCCGGTGCGGGTCCATCTGTTGTCGGCTGCGGAAATCGCCGTCGTCGCGCCGTTCTGGGCGGCTCTGGAGGAGCGGGTCGGCGGCGGGCGGCCCGCGATCAGCTGGACCTGGACCGACACCTGGCTGCGCCACTACGGCGATGCCGTCATGCCGTCGTTCGCGCTGGTCGAACGCAGCGGCGAGCCGATCGGGGCCGCCCTGCTGGTCCTCTCGCGACGGCACCGGCTGGGGGTGCGGCGGCTGCACCTCGGCACGGCCGGCGAGCCCGCGGGCGAGGGCGTGTTCGTCGAGTACAACGACGTGCTGTGCGCGCCGGAGGACCGACCGGTGATGATCAGGGCGCTTCTCGAGGTCATCCGGAAGGAGCCGGGCTGGGACGAGCTGCACGTGCCTGGCCTGCGGCCGGAGGCGGCTGCGGTGCTGGCCGAGGAGCTCCCGCACGAGGCGTCGCCGCAGCATTCCTGGACGATCCGGTTCGATCCCGATCGGACCGTCTACGACGGGCTGAAGGGCTCCGTGCGCCGGCTCGTGCGCCAGGCGCGAGAGAGCCTCGAGCCGGCCGCGCCCGAGCAGGTCGTGAGCATCCCGGCCGCGCGGGAGGCGATGGACGAGATGGCGCTGCTGCACCAGGAGCGGTGGACCGCCGTGGGTCGGCCGGGCGTGTTCGCCGGCCGGCGGCTCACCGGGTTCCTCACCGACTTGACCGAGGCCTGGCTGGACTCCGGCCGCGTGCTGCTCTACCGCCTGCCCGACAGCGGCGGCAAGGCGCTGGGCTGCGTCATCGGCTTCGTCGAGGACGACCGTTTCCTCTACTACCAGGCCGGGTTCCGGCGGTTCCCCGACAACCGCAAGCGGGCCGGCCTGCTGAGCCACGTCGAGTTCGCCGAGCTGTGCCGCCGCCGCGGGATGCGGGAGTACGAGCTGCTCGCGGGCGACGCCCGGTACAAGCGCCAGCTCAGTGGTGGGGAGTACAACACCCTGTACTGGAGTCGCTACCGGCGGCCCACCGTCCGCAATGCCGCTCTGGGTATTGCCGGCCGGACGGTGGCCGCAGCCCGGCACATCACCCGTTCGCCCTGACGGGTTCCCGCGCGGGAGATCGAGCTGTGCGACGACACCGCGACGCAGGCGGCCCGCACCGCCGAGTTCGTGGGCGTACGGTAGCCGACGGGCCTGCCCCGAACCGGGCCGTAACGCCGCGCCCGACGACGATGTACTCGACGGGCGCCAGTGTCGGGCGGCAGGGACGGATAGGGTGCCGATGGTTCAGGACGCGACCACCGATCGCCGGGTCGGCAGGCGGCAGGCCGCGTCGGCCCGCACGTCCGGCGCCTTCAACGGTGTGGCCTTCGCGGTGTTCGCGATCGCCTTCGCTCTCGGCGCCCTCATCCACGAGTTCAACAGCACGTTTGCGTGGTGGATCGCGGTGCCGGTCACGGTGGCGGCGCTGGCCGTGCTCATGCGCCCCACCTCTCCGGTGCGGCTGGTGGTGCTCCTGGGCCTGTTCGTCGTCGAGTGCGTCTCCCGGCTGCCCAACCCGGTCAACCACCAGATCCTCGTCGGGGTCCTCGGCGCGACGCTGGGCCTGTGGTGGCTCGGGCTGCGGTGGCGCGCGCCCCGTGTCGCCACCGACCCCGCGCTCCTCTACGAGCGGGTGGCGCCGTACCTGCGGGTCGCCTTCATCCTGATGTGGGCGCTCGCCGCGCTGGCGAAGGTCAACACCGGCTTCACCGACGTGGTCACGACCTGCTCGGTGTGGATCCTGGAGTCGATCCCCGCCGTGCAGGTGCCGCAGGCCCTCGCGCCGGCGGTGATCGCGGGCACGATCGCGCTGGAGCTGGCCGTGCCGGCGTTGCTGCTGTTCCACCGCACGCGGCCGCTGGCGGTCGTGCTCGCCTTCGGGTTTCACGTCGTCTCGGCGTTCGCCGGGCACTCGTGGTTCTCCGGGTTCGCATGGGCGTTCTACTTCCTGTTCCTGCCGCCCGCGATGCTCGCCCGCGGGGTGGTCATGGCCCGGCGGGCGCTGCCCGAGCGGGTGCGCGGTGGCCTGGTGGTGGCGGTGCGCCGGGCGCCGGTGACGCTGGCCGTGGCGAGCGTCGCCTGGCTGGGGGTGCGCTACGGGCTGCTCCCCAAGCTGCCGGGCTCGTTGGCAGATGCCCGGCACTGGGGTGCGGTCCTGATCTGCGTGGTGTGGATGGGCCTCTCCGGCGCGATCCTGTTCCGGTTGCGCCGCCACTGGATCCCGGCCCCCGCTCGCGGCCCGCGGGCGAGCCTGCGGGTCCGGAGCCCGATCATGTGGGTGGGCATCGGACTGCTGGTACTCAACGCCGCCATGCCGTACCTGGGCGTGAAGACGCGGGCCGCGTTCACCATGTTCAGCAACATCCGCACCGAGCCCGGCCACTGGAACCACCTGATCGTTCCCGAGTCGATGCGCGTGTTCGGCTGGCTGGACGGCGGGGACGTGCGCTTCCTCGACACCGACGACCCCCGGCTCGCCGAGAAGATCGCCGGCGCCGACAGTGAGCACGTTGTGCTGCTGGGCGCCCGTCAGCTCGTCGACGGGTTCCCGGATGCGATGGTGCGCTACACGCTGGATGGGGTGGAGCGGGTCGCCGGGCCGGTATCGGCGGATCCGGTGCTGGGCAGGCCGGTCTCGATGCCGCAGGAGTGGTTCGGCGCGATCCGGCCTTACGCCGAGGACGGCACGTGCCAGCACTGACCCTTCGCGGCCGACCACCATCCCCTGGCGCGAGCACGGTCGTTCCCGGACAGCCGGCGGAGCTGCCGACGCCGCCCCGTGCTCGACGGGCATGTGGCGCTCGATCTGGGAGTGTCTGGATCGTTTGAGCCCAAGACGTGTTTCGTCGTGGCCGATCACGGCTTGTTCGAACTTGTCGATGCGATAGGGGTAGGAGCCCCGGTGGGTGGGCTCGGGTAGCGCGGCCGGCCCCGCGTGTGGCGGCCAGTCCCAGGTCGTCGGTCAGCGACCCGACGTTGCGGATCCCGGGAACAACAGCAGCGGCCGGGCTTGTCGACCGCCGCTGATCCAGCACAGCTGGTCTGCCGGTCGTTACAGCGGCAAACCTCGGGGTCCGACCCTGAGGCGACACCACCGACCTGTCATGAACGCTTGCTGTCTGAACATGTGGGCCAGCTCCGCAGACCGATCCCGGGTTGGGTTGATCTCGGCGTTGGTGCCACGAGCCACCAGCAGAGTACCGGAGGGCGTTGTGCCCAATCTCATCCCGTTCACCATCGATCTCACCGCCCACGAAGGCGTTCGCCTGGGCGCCGTCCTTGCCGCCCTCGGCCCCCACTGGGACCCCGCCGAGATCTACACCAGCGAGGCCGAAGCGCACCGGATGCTCTACACGGACCTCGACACCGAGCAGCAGGCCAGCTACGACCTGCTCGTCGCCGGCGGCGTGTTGCCCGGCACCCCGGGGCGGTGAAGCTGATGTTGGACCCACAGGCAGACACCGGCCGCCGCGCATGGCTGCCCTGCCCCCACTGCGGCGACACCGCCGGGCTATACCTCCTCGACTCCGAGGTCAATCTCGTCTGGGTGCAGTGCGGCAACTGCCAGCGCCGCTGGTGGCATGACACCGGGTTCGGCCGCGGCGGACGCCCTGATGGCCTGCTCATCAACGGCCTGCTCGACGTCGCGTGATATGACCCCGCACCGAAACGGGGCTGGGATTAGGAGGTGATCGATCATGACTGGCACCGCTGCGCACGGCTGGAGGACCATGATCAGACGACTGGTGACGGCGCCGACACACGAGATGATGCTCGCAGGGGCCGCGGTGGTCAGCACACCGCTGAGCCTCGTCCGTGCTTGCTCCGCACGAAAGACAACGGATGCGGCCCCGACACTGCGACCTGCGATGGGCGAAGGACTACCCGTGGTCCTCGTCCACGGCCTCGCCGCCTCGCCCACCTGCTGGTCCACCCTTACCCGGGCGCTGCGCAACCGAGGGATGACGCTGGCCATGCTGAACTACGCACCGATCGGCGTGTCGGTGCAACAGCTCGCCGACCGGCTTGTCGACACGGTGGACCAACTGCTCGACCAGACCGGTGCGAGCAAGGTCCACCTGATCGGGCACAGCCTCGGTGGCGTGATCATCGCCCAAGCACTCACCGACACCCGCCTGGCCGGACACGTCGATACGGTCGTCACCATCGGATCACCCTTCGGCGGCTCCCCCTGGGCCAGCGTGTTGCCCATCGGACCCATCGCCCAAGCACTGCGGCCCGGATCAGCACTGTTGCGCCGGCTCGCCGCCACACCCGCGCCCCCAGGCGTGCGCTGGTTGGCCTTCGGGTCAACCCTCGACGTGATCGTGCCCGCCAGACGTTCCACACCAGCTAACCGACAGGCCCAGTGTGTGACCGTCGACAGGGCGGGCCACTCCGGAATGCTACTGGACCCCCAGGTCATCAACCGGATCGTCACCACCATCACCCACGACGCCGGACACTTGATCACCGCCTGAAGTATGACCCCGCGCGTCCCTCTGTCCCGTCCGTGACGATGCCGTCCCCGCCGAAGATCGCGGCAATGGCGTTGCGCCGAGTCTGCGCGTCACGCTCGCTGTGGACGGTGAGCTGCGCCACGCCGGGCCGGGGACGTCCGCGGCTACGCTTGCGCAGTGGTGCTCGAACCGCTCAGCTCCCAGCCATTGTCGCCGATCTTCCGTGCCTGCATCGAGCTGGCGTGGCGGTACCGGCACGAGCTGCTCGGTCGATGAGGGTTCTCGTCACCGGAGCCGCCGGTTTCGTCGGCTACGCGGTGGCCGCGCTGCTCGTCGAACAGGGCCACGACGTGGCCGGGTTGACCCGCTCCGGCTCGTCCGCGCTCCCCCACGGCGTCCAGCGGCTCGAGGGCGACCTGCGCGAACCCGAGACGTTGCCGCCGGCCGTGGCTGAGGTCGATGGGGTGTGCCACCTGGCCGGGCTCGCCACGGTACGCGAGTCGCGGACCGATCCGGTCGGCTACTGGCGCACGAACGTCGGCGGCACCCTCGCCATCCTCGACGGACTCGCGTTCTCCCGTACCGGGCGGCTGGTCCTCGCGTCCACCTGCTCGGTGTACGGCGAGCAGGCCGAGCAGCCGATCAGCGAGGCAGCGGCCGTGGAGCCGAGCAGCCCGTACGGGACCAGCAAGCTCGCCGCCGATCAGGCGGCCGCGGACCTCGCAGCGACCGGAGCCATCGGAGCGATCAGCCTGCGCGCCTTCAACATCGCCGGAGCCCTCCCCGGGCACCCGGACCGCGATGAGACCCGGCTCATTCCCAGACTCCTGGCCGTCCAGCAGGGCCGGGCACCCGAACTGGTGGTCAACGGCGACGGCACCGCGGTTCGCGACTTCGTGCACGTGACCGACATGGCCGCCGCGTTCGCCCTCGCCCTGGACGCGTGCGAACCAGGCAGTTGGCGCGCCTACAACGTCGGGAGCGGCCGCCCCAGCACCGTGCACGACGTCATCGACACCACCGAGACCGTGACGGGACGACCCGTCGCACGACGGTACGTTGCCCCGGCGCACGAGCCTCCAGAGTTGCTGGCCGACAGCACCCTCATCCGGTCCGAGCTCGGCTGGCGACCCGAGAAGTCGAGCCTTCCCGAGATCATCTCGGACGCCTGGTCGGCGCTGAGCCGGGATTAGTCGCCCACCGCTCTCCTCACCACGGCGGCACGTTTCCACCACCCCGGGTGCGGGGCCGACACCGATGGTGATCACATCGACCGGTCCGGCAGCCTCAGCCGGGTGGCCGCGCCTGGCCACCGCGGTGGGGGCGACCTGGGACGAGCACCGGCGACAGATCGAGCGACACTGCGCGGTCGTCGCGCGGGCCGGACACACGGTCAACCAGGTGTCCGGCGACGTCTCCGGTCTCGAGGCGTTCCTGAAGGATAGGGGCGTCACCAGGCCTTCATCGCAGGATCTGCTCGCTTACCCGGATCTGCGGAGCCAACCCGCCATGGTCGGCTGGCCACCAGCGCGTACCGCTGCGTGCTGGTGCGGCTCGGGGCGCAAGTACAAGCAGTGTTGCCGCCCACATGGCCTGGGTGCTCTGCCACGACCGCGACCGCGACGGCTACGAGGTCGACGCGGTGCTCGAACACGCCTCGGGCGACGTCATCGCCATCGAGGTGAAGGCCGCCGAGACCGTCCGCGGCGAGGACTTCCGGGGGATCCGGCGCCTGGCCCGACGGCTCGATGACCAGCTCATCGCGGGGATCGTCCGCTACGCCGGAGCCCAGCCACTCCCGTTCGGGGACCGGCTGCGGGCACTCCCCATCTCCACGCTCTGGACCAGCTGAGGGCCGGACACGGTCGCGCGCGCCAACTCGCCGCCGCCGGGCGGTGAACCGTCCCGAAAGCAGACTGACGTCCGAACGGCCCCGAGGTGCAGGCTCGATCCGAGAAGCTCTTGTCGGTGCGCCCGGCGCAGTCGGGCAGGGCGGCTATCGTGTCGACATGACCACTGCGGCCGCGAACCCGTTCAACAGGTCCCCGGTGCCGGAGCTGCCGCCTGACACGACGCCGGCCGCGATCCGCGATGCGCTGATCGACGAGGAGCGCGGCCAGTTCGAGCGCGCGTACCGCGACGCACTGACCGAGGCCGGCGACACGCTGGACCTGACTCGGGTCCTCGACGTGCTGCGCAACTATCACCGCATCGCGTGGATGACCCAGCGGCAGGGCCCGGAAGCGCACCGGCGGATGCTGCACAAGGCCGACGAGATCATGCGCACCGGAACCAACCCGGACGCCGGGTCGCTCGAGGACATGCACGCGATGATCAACAAGCGACTCGGCAAGTAAGGTGTATCGGGTCATACCCGATGACGCGGTGTTCGAGCAGGTCGCCGCATTGCCCGCCGAGCCCTGCCGTTCTACGCCGAAGCATTGACCGTCCTCGATGTGGCGCCGGACACCGGGCGGCCCTACAACGCCGACTACCCCGAACGTCCGATGCGGGAACTGGTGTTCGGCGCGCACGGCGAGGGAGCTGTCACCTACCTGCAGCTCGACGAGCCGCGCGAGGTACACATAGTGCTCGTTCAGTGGGTCGGCTGACAGTCGGGACCTCGACCCTGATGTGCTAGCCGTGGGACCGCCGGATGTCGGGAGAAGATCAGCCCGACCTGTTCGGGGCGGCCGATGTCGAGGTCGTTGTCCTCGGTTCCGCGTGCCGTTCGCTTCGATGGGGTCAAGGCCCCGGCGGGCGGAAGGTCGTCCAGCTGAGTTATCTCGCGTGCAAAGTCGATCACGAGGTGTCCGCCCCGCGGGGGCAGTTGGCCGCGAAGGCCAGCACCTGCTCGGGGGACCAGCCCTCGTCGAACGACATCACGTTGGTGACCGCCGGACGGCCCTCGGTCAGGGTGCTGGTCTTGTCGAACGCGACCGCGTTGACCCGCCCTGCGCCTCAAGGTGCGCCACACCCCGCCACGCTGGCGATCCCACCGGATACCCAATCGGCACCACCCGCGCCACCTCAGCATGTGCCCGCTGCCGGGGCCGGAAGTCATCCGGGGCGAGCACGGTCACCAGCTCAACGGTGAAACGTCCGATCAGGCCGGCCAGCTCATCGACGTTCGGCACGGTCAACAGCGCGGTGCGGAAAGGCAGCTGGGGCACCAATGCCACCAACGGCTCGGTCAGGTAGGCGGGCAGGTTGCTCAGCAGTACGTCAACTGCCAGCGTCGGCAGGACGGCCAAGGCGTCGGCCTGGATGACCGTGGCGTGCGGAACGCGCTTGGCCAGTACTGCTGTCAGGTTGGTGTCGTACTCGACGGTCGTCAGGCTCCGACAGGACGGGACGCATTCGGCAACGGTGCCTATGCCGGAGCCGACCTCCACGACATGATCGGTTGGTCTGATGCCGGCTGCCTCGATGATGCGGCCGAGCTTGAGCGGATCGGTCAGGAAGTGCTGATCCAGCTCCTCGTTGATCTCGACACCCAGACTATCGTCAGTCGGCACGACAACTCCATCCACCGTCGCGGGATCAGAATGGTCTGCACCGAGAATGCGCGGCTGGGCTGAATGTGTGAGCCAAGGAGAACGGCGTCTCGTACCGCGCCGCGCTGAACTGGTTCCACGCCGGGACGCTTCCGGTGCCTGCTCGGCAGTTGGCGACCGGCACGATCCTGGTCGACCCGCCGGTCGTGGAGACCGGTGTCGTGGTGACGTACTGCCGGATCGGCTCGCATGACCAGAAGGCCGACCTGGAACGGCAGGCCGGGCGGGCGGGTGCTGACGATGTGCTCGGAGCGCGGCATCCGGATCGACCGCACCGTCACCGAGACCGGGTCCGGCCTGAACGGGCGCGCCACGTTGCTGCGCAAGCTGCTCGGCGACCCGAAGGTCTCCACGATCCTCGTCGAGCACCGCGACCGACTCGCCCCGTTCGGGGTCGAGTACCTGGCCGAAACATGTCCGCTCCTTGAGGTGGTGCGAAGTCCACCACATCTGCCTGTGGGAGAACAACGGCGAGACCAAACTCGAGAACTGCGCCATGCTCTGCCGGGTCCACCACCGCCTGCTCCACCCGCCAGCCGACGCGATAACGGTCCGCCGCGAGCCTCCTTAACCCCGTTCGGCCGCACCGCATGTGCGCGGGTGACAGGCGATCTCGTGCCCGTGCTCATCCCGAGTGCTCTTGCAAACCGACCTTCCATCTGCACGCTGGAGCAGAACCGTGGTCGTCACAAGCGAGGGGAACGCTGTTGAGCGGATCCGAACATGTTGAGGACATCGTGGCTGCTGGAGACGGTTAATGAAGCCAACGTGTCGTCAACCGCAAAGATGGCCGATGCTTGCCCTCGTTGTCGTACCACCTCCGCCAGCTCCGACAACGTCTCACATAGTCGGCGAGTTCTTGTAGGCTCACATTGGAATCGCTCCAGTCTGCGCCTTCGTGTGCACCCGACCAGACGTAGGACAACGCTGGAACTCCGCCGGATGCGACCGGTACTTCCACAAGATCGTATGCCGGATCTTCGAATGTGTCCAAGAGTAGCCACTCGTCGGTAGTCAATCCGGAGTAGGCGAGTCCGTGGGATGTGCTTCCCTGCTTGGGCACTAGTCCGGGATACATTCGGCCCGGCAATCGTACAACCATCGAATTGATTGCGACCTCTTCACTTCGATCAGGAATCCGATCGATCAATGTGTTCATGACCTCGTCAAGCATGAGAGTTCCGTAGACGAACAGCCTGTTCGAAGACATGTTAACGGTTGCCTCCTATGGCAGGGCCATCCGGCCAGAGACTTTGCAGTTCGGAAGGAGTGAGTGGCGTGCGGTAGGCGGCGCGTAAGACCTTGGTGAGCGTATCGGAGCTAGCTTCGAAAAGGCACATAAACCAATCCAAACCCGCGGGGTATGCCCACAAGTAACTACGAAAACGCGGGTTCAAGCTTCGATCACGAAGCTCTCGTTCGACGACTTCCGGTGACATGAACGGAGCCCGCACACCTACCATATCTCGGCATTCGGCAACTGTCGCTCCATCGTTGATGAGCAAGTGCAGGTCTGCTCGTACCAGCTGTCTATAATGATCGAGTCGAACAAACGTGTTCACCAACTTGTTCTCGCGATCGAAAACCAACGGGAGGATCTGGCCGATCCCTTCGAAGAGAACTTGATGATTGGAGTGGACGGCGAGCAACGGGAGCCACGGAATATCGTCGTCCGTCCGCGCGTGGTTCGAAATACTCGCGTATTGTAGTGCGTGCCCAAGCGCCTCATGCAACGCGAATCTATAAACATCCGTTGGGGTAAAGGAAGCGCGCATCGCATTGATTCGGAGTCGAGCATCAAAGCCGGATCCGTCAAGCCAATAGCTCCAGTACTCATTTGATTCGACCGACTCTATCTGGAGGTTGAACCGCGTTTCGCTCGCTACCGCATCGCGAACGTAGCGTTCGTGCTCGGCCGCGCAACCCTTGATCGCCTCACCGACCGCGTCAGGAGAAAGTTCCGCTTCGACCGCCCTTAGCTCTTCGAGGGTACGAGCTCCCCACGAGACGTCCACCTCTGCGAGCGCCGCGCGCGCAATGTCACGTCGATAATCAAGGTAGTCCGCTGTCCATCCAGCCGTATCGCACCCCTGCGTGCGCTTTACAAAATCGCCGAGAGGCAGCCGCTCGCCTAATAGCGCGGAAAGATAGGTGACGTGAGCTTGAACTTGTTCGGCCAGCGGCTCTGGTAATCGCCGCTGCTGGAGCGCGAGAAGATCGTCTAGTGCCGCGAACCGATTCGGATAGGGCTCCACGTCCGTGTCGGTTGGGACGCAGTCATAGTCAATCACCGCGTCGGCACCACGTCGCCGTTCGAGCGCATCGAATTTCCGGATCACTCTTTCACAATCAGCGCGTGCATTCAACGGCTCACCTCCCAGCGAACCGTCAGAGCTTCACCTGGCTTTAGGTTCTCGCGAACGACAGCAATGAGCGCGTCACCGTCATCGTATAAACAATCAAGATCGTCGATCACCGACTCTTGCGATCCATCGATATTGTCGACTATCACCATACAGTTGACGAGCATGGCAACCGAACGGTGCTTTAACGTCAGAGTCAATTTTTGCATGTACGCTGGCACCGACTGTCTAAAATAGTGGTCGTGTGTAAAGATTCCACCACTAACGACGTAGCCGAAATTTCTCGTTTCGCCTGGACCAATCACCGGTGAGAACGCACACGCGAACTTAGACATGTTGCCTGTGTCGTGGATTCGATGAATCTTTACCTGCGGGCCGTCGACCTCGGAGCGCGGTTCTATGCTTAGCCGCCCTTTCGTTGTTTCGAACCACGCCTCCCGTGCCATCCTTTTGATGGGCCAATCGGTGAGGTTCGTCAGTTCGAACTTGTACGTGATCGCAGAGAGGCCACCCGGATCAATATCGATTACGCAGTCGAGCGATCGGCAGACAAGCTGACCGGCGAGATCCTGTTCGTCCGCAACGATATCAATGTGGGCGGCGCCGTTGCGATGAGGAATATGTGGAATTTTCGGGATCCGCTCCGACTTTTGAGTTACGGGCTCGAACATCTGCGCTGCTCGAACTCCGGGGAACATCGCCTCCAGAACACGGCAGTGATGCGCGTACGGAAGGCCCTTCAAGTCACCGTGCAACCAGCGGTGCAACTGAGCCCGGCTCGGATACGAGCCAACCAGTTCCCTGTCAACGGACCGCGCAGCTTTGTTGTACTCAGTGCAGAACATTCGATACGTCTGCCAATGGCGATCTTGCACCAGCTGCTTCAAGAGCATCGGCTGTGACGACATTACTCCCCCAGCCTAAGAGGTGAACGACGACGATACACCTGACGAGACACAGACGCAACACAGATAAGCAGCAACGAAAAATACATGAGACGCTCACGCCGACGCGACGAGACGTCAGGGCTCGGCACACTGACCCGAACGCGTTGGCTCTGTCCGACGTGAAGCATCATGAATTCCTCGAAGGGAAGTGAGAAGAATCGAGTTGTTAGGGCCGGGCCACGCAACTTCGCCTGGCAAGTGCGTTGAGCGGCCCGGTTTGGGGAGTCAGCCCTCGATACCAGATGGTACCGGGTCCGTCGTGCCGGCTTCGCAGTCGTGTCCCAGCACGGAGGGGCTCGTGACGGAGGTGGTCGCTGCCTACCAGCAGGCGCAGGCAGCGGAGACGATCGTGCGCTGGCTGCTCGCTCACCTGGGCGCTGCGACGGACGCCGCGACCCTCGTCGCGACCCTCGACAGCGACGGTCATCCTGTCGTGCGCCTCACGCTGGAGGAAGGCCGGCGAGAGCTAGTGCTCCGCATCATCGCGGGAGCAAGCGCGATCGAAGCGAGACCAACCGACGCTGCCTGAGCGGGTGCGATCGTCTGCAACGCCTGGGGAGGACAGGAAATGGCCGTGTACGCCAACTGCGGTCAACGGATTAGCGTGGAGGGAGATAGGGTGTCACACCGACGGTCACGACCCGCAGCACCGCCGTCACTGGCGACCCTGCATGCCGACGTCGACCTCCGATGCATCGGCGACGCCGCACACCAGTTGCACGAGCTGTGGCCCACACTCCATGACGACGACATCGCGCTCCTGGCGTTGCGCGGAACCGCGTTACGCCAGAAAATGCACGAAACCCACACCCTCGACAACCGCGGCCGGTGCCAGGCGCGAACATGTCACAGCTGGTGGCCATGGCAACGACAGTCGGCGTGCCTGACTCATCGCATTCTCGTCGACTGCGGTCGAGTGGACGTGACGACCCTGTGGACCTACTTACTCAATCCCACGGGTAGCCGTCCCTTCGATATGAGAATACATGAATGGCTCCAAGAGTGCGCGGAGACCGACAAACCATCGACATCGAATCCATCCCCCACCGGAGAACTTCACAACGATGACGATCCCGCCGCACATCGAATCACTGAGCATTTCATCCCGCCCAGCGACCCCGCGACCAGGAGGAGCCGATGACCCACCCCGATCACCTCGTGCCACCCGAGCCCGGCCGCGCTGTCCTGGCCTACCGGTGCGGTGCTGTGCTGGATCTCGCCGACCTGCACCGGCCCGCCTACCCCACCGCCAGAGCACCGGGCGCCGCCGCGGTCATCACCCGCATCTGCTGCACAACCTGCGCCACCCTCGACACCGCCCGGGACGAGCCAGGCTCAGCACCGTGACCGGCCGATCGACAGTGGTCCTCGGTGTGGTTCGCGCCGCCCTGACCCGCGCACCATCCCACCGCCCTGGTGATACCCACTGCCCTGGTGATGCCGCATGACACAGACCAGAAACGAGAGGATGCACGATGGATGACGATCCCACCCGAGGGCTCACCGCCGGCGGCGACGCACCGTGCGGGTGCTGTCCTCGACGGGGATCCCGCCGTGCGGGGCGGTGCGCGCCCCACCCCGCACGCCTGGTCGGACCGGTGCCAAGGAGCCCCTCGTATCCGTATCCGTGGCCGGTCCGACCTGCCCACCGGGACGAGTACGGGTTGCCCGCGTTGATCTACAGCTACCCACGGGTCACCCACGACCTCGACGACCACGCGGTACGCGCGAAGGAACGCGGCCTACAGGAGCCGGCCGAGACCGCGGGCCTCTGCTACGCCACGACCTTTCACGACAACCAGCCCGGCTACCACGGCGGCTTCGACGAACTGACCCGCGAACTCCAACAAGCCCACGCACACCACGTGATCGTGCCGTGCCTAGGGCATCTGTCCGAGCACCCACTGCCGCGCACCCTCATGCTCCACCGTCTGGCGCGAGACACCAACGCGCGGGTGTGGGTGTGGGTGGTGACACGGTCATGACCGGCACGACGCGTAACGGGCACGGCTCCGAACCGCAGCACCCCCACCCGAGAAGCACCCGGGGTGGTGGCGCCGTGCCCCGATCAGCTCCGGTCGGCTGGGTATACCTGGAAGACGGTTTCACGATCCGATGGCGTCGGGGCGACACCGTGGCCTACGTGTTCAACGGTGAACAGCGAGGAGCGGATCCCGCTACGACCCCCGTGGTGGCGACCATACCGGTCACGAAGAAAGGCTGGACCGATCACACCCAGATCCGCAGCGTCGGTGAACGATGGGTTCGGGAGAAAGCCGGGTCACCCGGTGTGCCGACGCTGGCCGACCGGCTCCGGGCCATGCTGTCCCACAGCAGCCCAACCAACGAGCAGATCAGACAGATCGTGACACGCTCCACGTCACCATGAGGAACGACGGCACCCCTGACCGCTACCACGCCGAAACGTAACCCGAGGTCGATACCCACACACCCACGCGTTGCACCGTTACTCGGCAACTGAGCTACCTCACACGGATGAGCCCGCCTGTTGAAACAGGACTGTCGCACTGGTCGAGCCGTGAGCTTTCGGTGTTTCTCAAACGTACGGAGGGTGTCTTGGTGTCGCATAACTTCATCGCCGGTCTGTGGCGCCGACACGGATTGAAGCCGTGGCGGGTGGGAACGTTCACACTGTCCCGCGATCCGGCGTTCACCGAGAAGGTCGCCGATGTTGTTGGACTCTATCGGGACCCGCCAGGGGGGTGCGGTCGTTCTCAGCATCGACGAGAAGACGCAGATCCATGCGCTGGAACGAACACAGCCGACGTTGCCACTGGACTGCGGGAAGACCGAGAAGAAGACTCACGACTATGTTCGGCACGGCACGGTCAATCTGGGTCTCCTGCCGTTCCCGTGGGTGCTTTTCATGATCGTCCGGGGAGTTTGGGGCAGCATCCGCCGCGGGTGAGGGTGGCCATGGCGATGAGCGCGTCGGGGCTGTGGTAGCCGTAGGCGCGGCGGG
>JBOHEO010000055.1:0-26276 GCA_050701055.1 Pseudonocardia sp.
GGCCACCGCCCGCAGGGGACCGGACACAGAAGGGCCACCGCCCACGACGACACCCGACGGCCGATCCGGAACGTCGAGCACCGCTGACCACGTACCCAGGAACTCGTACTGTCATGAGCACCGAACCCCCCGGAACACCCCCACCACCCCGGTACACCTGCATCCGCTGCGGTGCGACATCGCGTTCGATCGAGGCGCGGCCCTGTGGCGCCACACGACATCCACCCGACAGTTGTGCGACGACGGCGAAGGCAAAGCGCTTCCCGCGCCCCCGAAAAGCCGCGACCGTGGTCCACGCATGCCATGGGGACACCCCCTACCGCCTTCGGAATATCGACCATGATCACACCCACCACCGACGACAGGCACGAACGGGAACAGCGGTCCCGATGCGACACCGGCGCACACACCTACACGGACCCGGACTCCAGCTCAGCGCGCCCGGCACCCCCTACCGGGACGCAGCCCGGCACGCACACAAACGATGCACCCCACCCGCACAGGACGGGCATGCCGGGCGGCGGCCGCACCACGAACCTGTCTGCGGCACTGAACACCGCAGGGCCTGCCCGACAAAATCTCTCAGCTGGTGGCCGGTGACCCGATTCCCGGCCACCAGCCGAGTCCACCCGCTCCTGCCCGACACCACCCGAAAAAGCGACTGCTACCACACCTTCCGCCCGGTGACGTTCGGTTCTCGAATCAGGGCGCGCCGGACGCAGTGGTGGAGCAATCGCCGGTTTCGGCGCGCGCAGACCCGAGTGGCAAGTCTGACACTGCGCGACCACATCACGTACTGGCGGGCCCGCTACCTGTGGATACCGTGATGACCCCCGGGCACCATGCGTCCTGGCAGTCCTCGCATGCGCCGGTGTCGCGATTGCAGCGGGCTACCACCTGCGTCGGGCCCGTCGCAGTCTTCCCTCGGAGTCCGGTCCGGTAGTTGACCCAACGGACGGCCGTCCGGGCGACCACCGACCTAAACAAGCCGAGGATCGGCGCCCACGCCTGCTCACCGGTCATCGCCTCGCCCCGCCAGCGTGGTCAGACCGCAGCCCGCAGGCTCGCGCGCTGGTGCGCAGGCGCGTCACTGCCACTGATCATCCAGACGCGAGCGGTGGCCCGGCCCACCAGCGCTACGTCCGCACCGACGACCCGCGCTCTGACACGCCATCAGATGTGATAAAAGATGCGCTTGCCTGGCCGGACAGCCCCTCGCCCTGCACTCGTTCCTCTCCGGCGGCGGGGTCCGGCCCGGGATGCCGTCACGGGCACCGCACCCCGTAGCGCAGGCTGCCCGTGAGCTGTCCGCATCGCCGTGCCGCGCTGTAGACCCATGCGCCGGCGCGGTCGGGTGAGGCGAGTTCGGGCAGGCGGCGGATGAGCCGGCCCCAACTGGGAAACCCCGCTCCGGCGTCCAGTGGTGACAGGCCGTGCGGCCGGAAGTCGCGGTACAGGTGCGCGTCCGCGCGGCCGTACCCGTAGGCCTGCTTGGCCAGCGGCCACAGCCGGTCACGCAGGCGATAGCACATCACAGCGTCCGGGGCATGGCCGACGGTGTAGGAGGCCAGCTGTGCCCGCCAACAGAACTCGACCTCGTCACCGCCGCCCACGTAATCCTCGTTGAACCCGCCCAACCGTTGGAACACCTCGCTGTGCACACCTAGGCTCGCCCCCTCCGCGTAGGGCAGGAAGCCGAACAGGCTCGATAGTCGATCTAGGGGCACCGGTGGCCGCCAGCAGCGTGCCCGCGCAGGGTTGAGGGCGGTGTGATCGGTGTGGCCGCCGATGATGTCCGCGCCGCGGGCGGCCTCGACCATGGCGTGCAGCCAGCCCGGGGTGGCCACGTCGTCGGCATCGCAGAAGACGAGGAAATCACCGCGCGCCGCGGCCGCGCCGACGTTGCGGGCGTGGTTGATGCCGAGGCGGGCGGCGGCGGGCACCACCCGAAGGGTGGGCAGCTTGGCGGCCCAGTCGGCGGCCAGCGCTGCGGTGTCGTCAGTGGAGGCATTGTCGGCGACGATGAGCTCCCAGGCACCGGGGTAGTCCTGGCGGGACAGACCTTCGAGCTGACCGGCGATGACCGTGGCGGCGTTGCGGGCCGGGATGACCACGCTGACCAGCGTGGGAAAGGTGGGCGAAACGTCCCTACCACCGGGGGAACCGGGCACGGTGCCCTCCTTGTCCGTCGTCGCGTCACTTCTCATCAGGTGGTCTCAGCGGCCGGTCAACTCGGTGGGCTCGGCGGTGGTGAGGTCGCGAGCGTGGACGAGCGCCTCGTGGAGTGTCCGCACCCAGCGCGTCGCCGGCCCGTCGGCGGTCCAGGTTGCACGCATGCTCGCAATCTTGCCGTGGCGGTCGCCCAGGATGACGTGGGAAGGCCGCTGGTGGGGCGCGTGTGTGACCGTGGCCGTGATCAGCTGGCAAAGAGCCGCTCCCGCTGGTGACGAACGTGAGCCTGCGCCATCAGGTCGAGCACCGGAGAACCCGGGGACGGCAGAAGCTCCGCCGGGAGCCCCGCACTGCGCACGCCCTGCCTGACCACCGCGTCCAGCTCCCCGCGTAGCGCGACGATCGCGGCGTTGACCTCGAACGGGTCGAGTCCGAGCAGCCGGATCGCCGCCGACGCCGGGCCGCTGACCGCGAGGTAGGCGACGCACTGCGCGGCGTCGGCGAGTGAGCCGCCGTCGATCCCGACCACTGCGCCGACCAGCAGTGCGTGGTGTGGCCGCGGCGCCGCGGCGCACAGCGCGTCGAGCACGGGCGAGGGCCAGGCCCGCCGGGCCGCACGCAAGGTGGCCCGCCCCTGAGCCCGCGATGCCCCCCGCTGCCCGACCGCCGGTGTCCGAGCATCCAGCTCCCCGTCCAGCTCAACCCACCCCCTACCGCCACCCGCCCGCCCGCGGTGATCAAGGACAGTCCGTTGCTCGTTGATCTCTGAGGGCGACGGTTCGCCCTTGATCGACGACGTGCTGGCAGGGGCTGACGGATCTGGCAGTGCGGTTCGGGTCAGGAGGACGGCGGCTGCGGCGAAGGCGGCGTTGACCAGTCCGACGGTGCGTAGCCGGCCGGACAGGAACGACGCGAGATCACCGAGCCCGGACACGAGTCCGCGCGCCACCGCCTCCTCCACCCCCCCGGAGTGGGCGTGCTCCCCGCCGGGGAATCGTGCGTCGCAGAGCACGATCGCGGCCAGGCACGCCATCAGAACAGGAAGTAGCACTCGTCGGGGGGCGCTGACCAGCGGCGATAGCCGCCGTACCGTCTCTGAGCAGCCAAAACACTCTCCATCGCTTGCCATCCCTTTGGCGGGACAACCTTCGGGACACGGACGGGGACATTCAGATGGACAATTTGAGCCTCATAATCGTATCGTTGCTCCGTGGGCGGGCAGCGAAGGTACCAGAACACACACCCGTGGATCACCTTCGAGTACCGCCTTGAGCAGGACCGACTGTGGCGCCTACTCGGCGAAACAGCGTCGAAATGTCAGCACCTGTCCGGGACGCCACTCCAGCCGGCTTTGGCAAGGGAACTGGCCACCGTGTACCTCGTCCGAGGCGCCGTCGCCACCACCGCGATCGAGGGCAACACTCTCAGCGAGGACGAGGTCCGCGAGCTCCTCGAGTCGAAGCGGAAGCTCCCCGAATCACAGCAGTACCTCCAGCAAGAGGTCGAGAACGTCATCGAGGGCCTGGGCAGGATCGATGACGCAGCCCGGGCGGGCGTGCGGTTGACGATCACACCTGAGTGGATCAAGGAGCAGAACCGGATCATCCTCGCTGACCTCGAGCTTGAGGACCACGTAGTCCCGGGTGAGTTCACCACAGTCAAGGTCGTGGCGGGCACCTATCGCGGCGCACCTCCGGAAGACCTCGACTACCTTGTAGAACGGCTTTGCGCCTGGTTGACCGATCTGCTCCGGCCGCTCGGTGACCCAGCCACTCCCGACGACATGCGGTTCTTCCTGTCGTTCCTGGCCGCGGCACTGGGACATCTCTACATCGCTTGGATCCACCCGTTCGGTGACGGTAATGGCCGCACAGCTCGGCTGCTCGAATGCGCAATTCTCGCCCACAGCGGCGTGGTGCCCTGGGTATCGAGCAACCTGCTTTCCGACCATTACAACCGCACCCGTACACGCTATTACCAGCGCCTCGACGTGGCTTCGAAGAGCCGGGACGTGCTCGGCTTCATCACCTACTCTGCGCAGGGATACGTGGAGCAGTTGCGTGAACAGATCGGGCAGGTTCAGGCCGCTCAGCGGAAGGTCGCCTGGATCAACTATGTGCATCAGGTCATGCAGAGCGCTCCGGATGGGCCGACTCAGAAGCGCCAGCGCACACTTGTCCTGTCCTTGCCGTTCGACCGCAGCGTCAAGTCGTCCGAAATCCGGCGGCTCACCGTCGACCTCGCCGAGATGTACGCGGGCAAGACCGAGAAGACCCTGACTCGCGACCTGAACAGGCTCCGCGAGCTTGGGCTCATCCACCGGCACGGGGGCACGATCTTTTCCCGGATCGACTTGATGGACGCGTTCACTCCTATCGCGAAGAACTGCCCTCCCTAGCGGCCGGACCAGATCGACCGAGCCCGGGCACTGGTCGACGCGGCGCTCAGCACACCACAAGAGGTGGCGGCGACGTGATATGTACCCCAGATGTGCCCGGGCTCGCGTGCTCGCCGACGTTCGTGCTGCTCACAGCGGTAGAGCTCCCCCGACCGTTCAGAACAGGAAGTATCGCTGGGCCATCGGTACCCGATCGACCGGCGCGGGCTCGACGAGCTCGCCGTCGATCCGCACCGCGAAGGAGTCCGGGTCCACCTTCACATCCGGCGTCGCGTCGTTGCCGATCATGTCGGACTTGCGGACCCGACGGGTATCGGCGACGGCCGCGGCGCGTTTGGTCAGCCCCAGATGGTCGAGGCCGGCCTCCAGCGCGACCGGCGCGACGAAGTTCACCCCGGTCCCGGCCGCGACCAGCGGCGTGGCGCCGAACATCGGCCGGGCCAGCACCGGCTGCGGTGTCGGGATCGACGCGTTCGCATCCCCCATCGCGGCCCAGGCGATGAACCCGCCCTTGAGGACCGCCGAGGGCCGGACGCCGAAGAACTTGGGATCCCACAGCACGAGGTCGGCGAGCTTGCCCACCTCCACCGAACCGATCTCGTGGGCCATCCCGTGCGCGATCGCCGGATTGATCGTGTACTTGGCCACGTAGCGTCGCGCCCGCAGGTTGTCCGCCGCGCCGTCACCGGGCAGCGCACCGCGTGCGGACTTCATGCAGTGCGCGGTCTGCCAGGTGCGGATCACGACCTCGCCGATCCGGCCCATCGCCTGCGCGTCGGAACTGATCATCGAGATAGCGCCCAGATCGTGCAGCACGTCCTCGGCCGCGATCGTGGTGGGCCGGATCCGGCTCTCGGCGAAGGCCAGGTCCTCGGTGACGCTCGGGTTGAGATGGTGGCAGACCATGAGCATGTCGAGGTGCTCGTCGATGGTGTTGACGGTGTGCGGGCGGGTCGGGTTGGTCGAGGACGGCAGGATGTTCGCGCGCGAGACCACCTCGATGATGTCCGGCGCGTGCCCGCCGCCCGCGCCCTCGGTGTGGAACGCGTTGATCGAGCGCCCGTTGATCGCGGCGAGAGTGGACTCGACGAAGCCGGCCTCGTTCAGCGTGTCGGTGTGGATCGCGACCTGCACGCCGGACGCGTCGGCCACGGTGAGGCACGCATCGATCACGGCGGGGGTGGTGCCCCAGTCCTCGTGCAGCTTGAACCCGCCCGCACCGGCGCGCAGCTGCTCCCACATCCCGGCGTGGCTGGTCGTGTTGCCCTTGCCCATCAGCAGCACGTTGATCGGCAGGTGGTCCATCGCCTGCAGCATCCGGCCGATGGACCGGGGGCCCGGCGTGATCGTGGTGGCCTTGGTGCCCTCGGCCGGGCCGGTGCCGCCGCCGGCCAGCGTGGTGAGCCCGGCGGCGAGCGCGGTCTCCACCAGCTGCGGGCAGATGAAGTGCACGTGGCAGTCGATGCCACCGGCGGTGAGGATCTTCCCGTTGCCGGTGATGATCTCCGTCGATGGTCCGATTACCAGCTCAGGCGAGACGCCATCCATGACGTCAGGGTTGCCGGCCTTGCCGATCCCGACGATCCGCCCGTCGGTGATCCCGATGTCGGCCTTCACCACACCCCAGTGATCCAGCACGACGGCGCCGGTGATCACCAGATCGGGTGTGCCCTCGGCGCTGGTCCGCGCGGACTGGCCCATCGACTCGCGGATCACCTTGCCGCCGCCGAACAGCACCTCGTCGCCCGACGCCGGGCCGCGGCTGCGGTCCTCGGTGACCTCGATGAGCAGGTCGGTGTCGGCCAGCCGGATCCGGTCACCGACGGTGGGGCCGAAGAGGTCGACGTAGCGGGCCCGCTCGATCGAGCTCACGCGGTCGCACCGCGGGCGGCGCCGGTGGAGCGTGTATCGGCACCGTACGGCACCGGGCGCGGCTCGTGGTCGCGCTCGTCCAGCGCTCCGGCGAACTCGACCCGCAACCCGGGGACGACCCGGGCCCCGCCGAACGGGACGAGCGAGACCTCCCGCTCGACGCCCGGCTCGAACCGCACCGACGTGCCCGCGGGGATGTCGAGGTGCCGGCCCCATGCCGCGGCCCGGTCGAACTCCAGGCCCGGGTTGGTCGCGGCGAAATGGAAGTGTGATCCGACCTGGACGGGGCGGTCGGCGATGTTGGCGACCACGAGGGTGATCCGATCCTTGCCGGGATTCAGCGACACCGTCCCTGCACCCGGAATGATCTCGCCTGGAGCACCCCCGGACCGCGCGCCGCCTGCCATGCTCAGACGACCGGACTGTGCACGGTGACCAGCTTGGTGCCGTCCGGGAAGGTGGCCTCGACCTGCACCGAGTCGATCATTTCGCTGACCCCTTCCATGACCTCGTTGCGGCTGAGCACCTCCCGGCCGCTGGCCATCAGCTCGCCGACCGTCCGGCCGTCGCGGGCCCCCTCCAGCACATGATCGGTGATCAGGGCGACCGCCTCCGGGTAGTTCATCCGCAGCCCCCGCGCCCGCCGTGCCCGTGCGACGTCGGCCGCGACGTGGATGAGCAGCTTGTCCTGCTCCTGAGGGCTCAGATGCATGGCGACAGTCTATGGAAATGCACCTTCTCCTGAGGTACATCACCCGCCACCTGCTGAGGAGTCGTGCAGTACGTCGGCGTGCGTGAAGCGGTCAACCGAGCACTGCTGGGCCCTGAGAGAGCGTTTTGAAACTCGCGCTACCAGTCTCCGGTGCGGGCGAGGCGCCGGGACATGGTCATGACCATGGAGATGCGGGCCATCGCGTCGTGGTGGGTGGGCAGGGTCTCGTAGTCGCGCACGCACCGGCGGAACTTGCTGATCCAGGCGAAGGTGCGCTCGATGACCCAACGGCGCGGCAGGACTGTGAAGCCCTTGACGTCGTCGGTGCGCTTGACCACCTCGACGGTCAGGGACAGGACCTTCTGTGCCCAGATGACCAGCCGCCCGGCGTAGTCGCCGTCGGCCCAGACCAGGCGGATCGTGGAGAACCGGCAGGTTAGGGCGGTGAACAGCTGGTGCGCGGCGTCGCGGTCCTGGATGCCGGTGATGGTGATCACGACCGCGAGCAGCTGCCCGCCGGTGTCGACCGCGGTGTGGCGTTCGCGTCCGTTGATCTTTTTTTCCGGTGTCGTAGCCGCGGGTGGTGCCGGGCACGGTGTCCGCGCCGCGCACCGACCCGGAGTCGATGATCGCCGCGGTGGGCAATGGGTCGCGTCCTTCGTGGACCCGGACCAGATCACGCAGCGCGTCGTGGATCGCCTGCCACGCGCCACCGCGGGCCCAGCGCCTGACGATGCCGTAAACGGTCTGGTGCGGCGGGAAGTCGCGGGGCAGCTGGGCCCCGGCGATCCCCCGCGGACCAGGTAGAAGATCGCATCGAGTACCTGGCGGCGGGGATGGTTCTCCGGGCGCTCGCCTCGACTCCCGGTGTTGCCTGGTGGTGGTGGCAGCGGCTCGAGTATCGCCCATTGGGCGTCGGTGATCGATGAGGACGGGTACACCGGGCACGGCGTGGTCGCGGCCCGATCGTGGACCGGGCATGGCAGACACGTGCAGACCGGCGAGGGGTGGCACCTGAACTCCTGGTAGATCGGCTGGCTTCGACACCGTCCGACTACCAGGAGTTCACCCATGATCGACCCCGACACGCCGAGCACCCCCACAGTTGTGATCAACCCGAGTCCAAGGTCAAGTTTCAAAACGCTCTCTCAGATCTGGGCCGACCACGACCGGAACCCGGGCACATCGCGAACTCACGGACGAACCCCGGGACCACCCCCGCTCGATGAACCCTGCCCGCGCACCGAGGGCTGACCACTGCCGAGCCACCTCACCGACCCCACCCCACCCCACCCAAGACCAACCCCCGAAGAAGATGTGCGGCGTTGCACTAGCGGCCTTTAGACGCCATCCGGCTTCGAGATCCACCGACTCGATCACCGTGTGCTCGACCCCCAACGCCGAGTGCCATACCTGACAGCGCACGCCGTACCCCGTCTCCTGGAACCTGACCTTCGACAGCAGGAACTCTCGACAGGGCACGGCGCGCGCGCCTTGAATGATCACGTCAAAGCCGCCACGGGAACGACGGAAGAGCCGGAGTCAGAGACCCCTCGATCAGCACCTCGACCCGCTGACCACCGCTGACCTACGGACGCATACGATTCTCTACCTGCTCAAGGCGCCACTGTTGCTGCTGGATCACATCGTCCTGCTTGAACAGATACAGAGTCAATTCCTCCACTTTCTGCAGCAACGTCATGGTGAACTCGCCCAAATTCACCCCTGTTGCTTTCATATCTTCGCCCGAGCGAAGTTGCGGAAGATGACCATGGCGGCGAACGAACGACTGTACGTCTCCGAGGCTCGGCAGCGCATAACCCGCCGCGAAGACGAAGTCGGCAGGCCTCAGCGAGGCGCCACCCACCACCACATCGCCTGTGCCGCCATCCAGGTGAATGGTTACGTTGCCGCTTGCATCCAGCAAGCGGAGGTCACCGTTGTGGCTTTCACCGCCCATAGTGAGGTTGGCACCACCACCATCGATATGGACCGTTTGCCGACCCTGCTCGTCCATGAGGCCGATGTCGCCCTGACGGCCTCCGCCGCCCATGTTGAGGTTGCCGCCGCCACCGTCGAGATGAACGGTTACGTTGCCGCCCTCCTCCAGCAAGCGAACATCACCGTTGTGGCTTTCACCGCCCATGGTGAGGTTGGCATCGCCACCATCGATATGGACCGTTTGCCGACCCTGATCGTCCCTGAGGCCGATGTCGCCCTCATGGCCTTCGCCGCCCATGTTGAGGTTGCCGCCGCCCCCATCGATATGGACTGTCTGGTTGCCACCTTCGTCCCTCAGGGCAATGTCCCCTTGGCGTCCTTCGCCGCCAACGTAGATGTTGGCCCTGGTGCCATCTATCTCGATGGTCGCGTTACCTTCGGCCGGGAGTTGGATCGAGTCAAGCTTTTCGGGCATGAGAATAGTCTCCTTCGTGCATTTGTGAGGCCGCAACCCTGAGCAGGCCTGCATCAGCGTCGCATTATGCCTACTTATGAGCTAACGGGAAGGCAAATGTTATTTAATACAGCAGGTTTGAGGCAAGCCTGCTCCACAGAGTTCACCTGTTCCGGCATGATTTTCCATCTACATGGCGGCAACTAGTCTCGGAGCGTGACGAGAACAGGAGCAGCGTCGACACCACTCAGCTTAAGTAATCATAGTGGTTGGGGTTTCTCGGCGTGTCGTCCAGGTTGAACGGTGGTAGGTGGCTAGGTTCCTGCGATGTCTGTGATCACGGTGTTCTAGCTGGTCAGTCCGGCGCAGCGTTGTCGGATCTGATCTCGCTGGGGGGGTACTGGCGGGGTCGGTGCCGCATGATGTGGTGGACACAGCTGTCACGGCACGGGTCGGTCGGCCCGGCGTGTGGGGGACAACCTTCCTCCACACGTGAGGGTGTACGTGCAATGACCAACGGCGTCCGACCCGTGAACCGCTGCACCCTCAGCCTCTTCGAGTCCCACGATGGGCAGCTTGGATACCCAGGTGCCGCAGCGCCGAAGCCGCCGCGTTCGCCCCGCACATCCCATGCGCGCCGGCGCCGGGCGGGGACGCGGCCGAGCAGAGGTAGACCCCGGGGATCCCGGTGCTGTACGGGTCCAGCGCCACCCGCGGCCGCAGGGCGACCTGGAGCATGGTGTTGGCCCCGGTGATGATGTCGCCGCCCACATAGTTGGCGTTGTAGGCCTCCATGTCCCGGGGGGAGCGAGCAGCGGTGGCGACGATGCGCTCCCGCACCCCGGGCGCGAACCGCTCGATCTGCGCCACGATCGCCTCGGTGGCATCGCCGGGATAGCCGTGTGGCACGTGCGCGTAGGCCCAGATCGGGTGGATGTCGCCGGCCGACCGGCACGGGTCGGCGAGGTACTGCTGCCCGACGAGCACGAACGGCCGCTCGGGTATCCGGCCGCGGTGGACCTCCAGTTCGGCGTGTGCGACTTCTTCGAAGGTGCCGCCGAGGTGCACGTTCGCGGCCCGGGTGCAGTGCTCGTCGGTCCAGGGCACACCGCCCTGGACGGCCAGGTCCAGTTTGAACGCCCCCGGCCCGTGCCGGTAGCGCCGGTAGGCCCTGGCAACGCGGGCGGGCAGCCGGTCCCCGGCGATGTCGGCGACGGCGCTGGGCGCCAGGTCGAGCAGCACCGCGTCCGCGGGCGGGAGCTCGTGCAGTGCACGCACCCGCACCCCGGTCTCGATCGTTCCACCGTGGGCCCGCAGGTCGGCGGCGAGCGCGTCGGTGATCGACCGGGAGCCGCCGCGGGCGACCGGCCAACCGTAGCTGTGGCAGGCCGCCATGAGCATCAGGCCCACCGCGGCGCTGGTCGGGCGCGCGAAGGGACGGAAGGCATGTGCGGCCGTGCCGGCGAAGAGCGCCCGAGCCCGGTCGGTGGCAAACCGGCGCGCCGACCGGGCAGCGGGTTGCAGGGCCTGCAGGCCGAAGAGCGCGAGCCGCACGGGGTGGCGCGGCAGGTGCACCACGGGCTGGAGCAGGTCCTCGCACAGCGCGTCGAAATGCTCGGCCAACGGGCCGAAGAGCCGGCGCCAGGCGGCACCGTCCGGGCCCAGCCCGGCCACCGTGTCGTCGAGCGAACGCACCATCACCCCGGCCGGGCCGATGTCCATCGGATGCGCGAGATCGACATCCGGGTACGCCCATCGCAAGCCGTGGCGCTCCAACCCGAGGGTGCGCAGGAACGGCGAGCCGGGTCCGAACGGGTGGGCCGCGGAGCAATGGTCGTGCAGCACCCCGGGGACGGTCAGCTCGCTGGTGCGGGTACCGCCGCCGATCGTGTCGGCGGCCTCGAGGACCGTGACCCGCAGACCTGCGCGTGCCAGGGTGACGGCCCCGGCCAACCCGTTCGGGCCGGCGCCCACCACTATTCCCGTGATCACTCATGAACCGTACCGGCGGTCGGGTGATCCCCGCAGCGGTCACCCGCGGTAGTGCGTGCCGAACCGCGGTGGATCACGTACGGCCGATGTCCGGCTCGCCCCCCCGCCGGACTGGGCGGTCGGCTTGACGTCGACGCTGAACCACAGTAGAAAACTTGCAGGTAGGCTGCCGGTCGTTGCTGAGGGGACGACTTGCAGAGAAGGTGACGAGGCGTCGGGGGCGACGGTCATCGACACATGTCAAGCATGTACCGCAGTCTGCATACGCAGCGCGCTGCTGGTCGTCGTGACGCTCTGTGCTTTCCTGGCGTGGTTGTTCCTCCCTCCATCCGAGCGGCCGGGCTGATTCGCTCCCGCTGACCCGCCAACGGTCAGCACACGCTCCGCACCTGCCTTCTCACGCTCCGCTCCGGAGCAGAGGCGTGCACATCGAGATGGGAGACGACGTCGAACGTTGCAAGGGATCATTCTGGTCGGGCTCGTGGAGCCAGCGGCAGACGACCGACCAAGGCCGGACCGCGACGCGGAAGCCTCGATCCGCTGTACCCGATCACCTCGACCCCGGCGAACACCGGCGACCGGGCCGACCCCTGGACCCTGACCGGTCGCGAGACCGAGTGCCGGACCATCCTCGACGCTCTGGTCACCGACGTCGCTCGTAGCGTGATCATCTTTGGGGCACCCGGCGTCGGCCGGACACGACTCGCGCGGGAGGCGCTCGGCCACGCTCGGGACGCCGGCCGGGAGACTCGATGGGCCGCCGGCACGGTTGCCGCCTCCGCTGTGCCGCTCGGCGCCATGGCCCACCTCGTTCCGCCGACCGGTACCGCGCAGAACCCCTTCACCCTGTTGCAGCGGGCGATGACGGCACTCGATGCCGCGGGTCACGGCCGTCCGCTCGTCATCGGGATCGACGACGCGCACCTGCTCGACGAGCTGTCCGTGACGCTGGTGCAGCACCTTGCCATCAGCAGCAACGTCTCGTTCGTCCTCACCGTGCGCCCCGGCCTGCCGGTGACCAACCAGCTGGCGGCGTTGTGGAAGGACGGCGTGGCGACGCGCCTCGAGCTCCAGCCGCTCGTCCGCGACCACTCCGACCGGCTGGTGGCCACCATGCTCGGCGGGAACGTCGACCCGCGCACCGGTGAGCGCCTGTGGCGACTGAGCCGTGGCCATCCGCTGTTCCTCCGTGAGCTCGTGGCGGGCGGGCAGGCGGGCCGCTGGTCACCTCCACCCGCGGGACGGGCTCTGGCAGTGGGACGGCGAGATGTGCGCATCGTCGCGCCTGGTTGAGAGGGTGGACCTGCTGGACGGGTCGAGCGCCAGCGATGCAGTGGCTGCGCTCGAGGGGCTGTTGCCGCGACCCCGGGGCCTGGCGTAGTAGCAGGGCCCGGGAGCGCAGCCGCGCCACCGGGGCGAGCTGCGGTCGGCTCCGTCGCGCTCGAGAGAATCGGCAGGTCAGCTCGCGACCGCGAGCGCGAGCGCCTGCTGATCCTCGGCGTGGAAACGCTCCTCGAGCTGCTCCGGGGACGGGTCGGCGTCGATGTCGCGCAGGTCCGTCCCGCGGGCGGACTCGATGGCCCCGAGCCTGCGGCCCACCTTGTCCATCGCGTACTCGGCCATCTCGTTCAGGTCCACGTCGAACGGCGGGTCCCGGCCCTCGAACCGCTCGAACGTACCCGTCACCACGCCCATCGCCGGCACCAGCAGCTCCTGGCACCGCTCGTCGACGGCCTCCCACAGCGCGTCGTCGGCCGCGACGTGGCGGCGGCAGGTGAAGGTGCCCCAGGCCATGTGCCGGCGCTCGTCGTCGCCGATGTGCTTGATCAGCTGCTGCATCCCGGGGAGGATCCCCCGGCTGGTGCACACCTTCGCCCAGGCGAAGTAGCCGGTGAGCGCGAGCGTGCCCTCGACGATGTGGTTGTAGGTCACCGACGCGCGGATCTGGTTGCGCGGTGACGGATCGCCGGCCAGCGCATGCATGCTGCCCGGCAGCTCCTCGGTGAAGATCTGCAGGTAGGCGTCGTTGAACTCGACGTACTCATGGAGGTCCTCGGTGAGCCCGATCGCGTCGAACCAGCGGCGGAAGCCCTCGGTGTGCCGGGCCTCCTCGAAGACGAACTGGGTCAGGTACATCTCGTCTGCGAGCCTGCCCTCGGCTGCCATCGCCGAGACGAACGGCTGCAGGTCCTGGGTCACCGACTCCTCGCCGGCCAGGAACTGGGCAGCGAGTGAGCACGTCATCCAGCGCTCGTCGTCGGTCATCGCGGCGACGTCGCGGGCGTCCTGCCTGAAGTCGATCTCTGCGGGGTTCCAGGGGCGGGCGTTGCCCTTGCTGAACAGGCGCATCGGGAACGAGTCGACGTTCAACCCTCCCTTGCCCAGGGTGGCGAAGCCGGTGCGCTTGCCGTGCTCGATCACTCGCGTCATGGCCGTCCTCCGGTGGTTCGTTCTCGGGTTCCTGATCGCCGACGTTGATCTCTTCGAGAGCGTACGTGCGGGTGACGAGCTCGGCGAGCCTGCGCCGGTCGAGCAGGGCCGGTCGAGTTGTCGTGCACGGCGCATCGGTGCGTCACACTGCGCCGGTCGACACACTGTGTCGACCGGCACCGGGCCGGTCGACATTCCATCGAACGAGCGGAGGCGACATGGCGGCGTTCAGTGACGAGGCCGAGGTGTACGAGTTCCTGGGTGGGGTGTTTCGCCACGGCCTCGAGGATGAGGACCTGGTGGCGAAGCTGCGCCCGTCGGGGGTGATCCTGCGCATCACCTACAGCGATCCCGATGCGGTGATCACGGTGGACATGCCTGCCGCGGCGATCCACACCGGCGCCGGCAACGGGCCGGACCCCGACGTCGAGCTCTTCATGACCGCCGACACCGGCAACCGATTCTGGCTGGGCAAGGTCGTGCTGCCCGTCGCGCTGGCCAAGGGCCAGGTGCGGGCCAAGGGGCCGGTCGCGAAGCTGCTCAAGGTGCTCCCGCTCGCCAAGGGACTGTTCGGCCCGTACCGCGCTCGCCTGGAGGCGGCCGGCCGCTCGGACCTGCTCGATGCATGATCACCCGATCAGGTGACTCGGGGGCGACTGCTCGGCCCCGCCCGGATACTCACCTCGCAACGATGATCAGACGGGGGGAGTCGGCATGGACACGGTGTGGCTCGACGTATCGATGTGGACCGGGTTGCGCGGAAACTTCCATCCCTTCACCGACGTGGAATGCGACGCACCACAGCCGCTGCCGGACGAGTCGGGCGCCTGGCAGCAGTGGGCGGTGGCCAATCTCGGCGCCGTCGCGCAACGGGACGGCTGGCAGCCCGGCCGCTACCACTACTCCGCGGAGCGACGCGACGAGGAGGGCCGCACGCACGACGTGTTCGTCCGAGGGCTCTGGGAGTTGGCCACTTGATCGGGCCGCGCGCTGGAGCCGCGGCACCCGTGCCGCCGCCGCGAGATCACCGCTGACCGTGTGCCGGGGCAGTACCGGTTTCCGGCCGCTGGGGCGGGCGGTCCCGGCTGTCCGCAGCGTCGCGTCGCGTCGCGTCGGCCATCGCGACAAAGGCCAACATGCCCTAGGGTGACAGATGACGCCGTGGGCTTCTGAAAGTGAGGTCAGCCGCTGTTGCTGCCCTCGGTGCCGCGCGGCAGAAGTGCAGCGCCGCGGAAGTTCTGTCGGGTGGCCTGGATCCCGCCGTCAGATTCATGATCACCGAACGGGACACAGAGCCGCATCCGGCACGGCTCGCCGAACCGAGACGCTGATCTTGGCAGGTCACCGCGGCTCCGACGGTGTCGTGACCATCGATCGGGAACCCGGAACCGCACACGGCACGGCTGACGGTTCCAAAACTTCGATCAAACGCTCGGCACCTTCCACCCACCGGATCCCCGCACCACCTCGTCGGTCGACAGCGTCACCTCGTCGGTCGACAGTGTCGCGATTCTCCGGAGACCTGGGCGAACAACCGGAGACCTGGGCGAACAACGTGGCACAAACGAACACTTGGCGACCTCCGCGATTGACGGGTAGCCGGAGAGCTGGACCGCCCCGGGGCGTTGTTGGTGTTGGTCATCGGCCTCGGGGCGCGTCTGGCTAAAAGGGTGGCACGTCATCGTTGGGGTCGTGAGCTGGTGGCGGCGGTTTCGGGGGTGGGGTGGGTTCGGGGGGTGGTCGGTGGAGGATCGGGTGTCTGCGTTGGTTCCCGGGGTTCGATTCGTCGTCGGGGTCGGGGTCGCGGGGTGCGGGGGCGGGTGGTGGAGGGCAGATGGGTTCTCCGCGGGTGTGGTAGGTGCGCTGTAGTGGGCTGGTCCAGGTGAAGAAGCCCGGTCGGGGTTGTTCGAGGTGCCATCCGCCTTCGTGTTTCATCTGGTGGTGGCGTCGGCATAGGGGTCCGCTGTTGCCGGTGATGGTGAGTCCGCCCAGTTCGTGGTCGAGGGTGTGATCGGTGTCGCAGCGCCGCGCGGGGCGTCGGCAGCCGGGGGCGATGCAGGTGCGGTCGCGGACCTGGACGTGGCGGTGTAGCGCCGCGCGGGCGAAGCGGTCCTCGGGGTAGGCGTCGAGGCGGCGTTGGAGCTGGTGGCGGCGGGTGTATCGGACGGCGATGTCGGCGACCACACCGGCCCAGACACCGCAGGCTTCGGGGTTGTTGGCGAGTTGGAGGAGCACGGTGGCCGGGAGGTGGATCTCCACGACCCCGCCGGTGCATTCCCGGGCTGCGGCGGTGGCGCCGTGGGGCCGGCGGCGGGTGAGTCCGGCGAGGACCAGATAGCCCTCGGCGTCGGTGACCGCGAAGCGCCACTGGGCGCGGTGCTGGCGCCCGGCGATGGCACGGGCGACCTCGGCGATCACCGGTCCCCAACCCGGGACCTCACCGGGATGCTCGTCGTGGTGCATCAAGGTGCCCAACCCGACCCGTACCTCGCCACCGCGGCGGGCCTGGGCCGCGGGAGCCGCACCGCGCTCCGAACCACCAGACCGATGATCCCCAGCCGGTTCGGCCGGTTCGGCCGGTTCGGGATGCGGTGGGGTGTCGGCGGGCTGCGGCTCGGGCTGCGGGTCGCCGACGGCCGGGTCCGCAGCACCGTCCTCAGCAGCACCGTCCTCAGCAGCACCGTCCTCGGCAGCGTTTTCGGCGGTCACAGCCCTTTGGGCCTCGCCGCCATCGGCGTCATCTGGGCTGTCAGCATCGTCCGCGGCATCGGCGGCGGCATCGGCGGCGGGATCGGCGGCGGGATCCGGACCTGCCTGCGCATCGGTGGCGACGGCCGGCGCGTCGGCGGGATCAGCGGCCCGTGCGACGTCGTCGGCAGGCGCGTCGGTGAGCATCGCCGTGATCATCTGGTGGTGGTCCAGGCCGTCGAGGCGGCCGTCGAGGAGCCGGATGTAGAGGTCGGCGCGAATCTGGTGCAGGGTGGCGGGGTGCCCGGCGTGCTTGACCGCGTCGGCGAGGTGCTCGATGCGTTCGCACGCGGCGACGGCCTCGTCGGCACCCAGGCCGGTGCCGGTGATGGTGGCGGTGCCGTCTTTGGCCAGGTAGCCGTGCACCCCGCGTTCGCGGATGGCATTGCGGTAGCGGCGGGCGGCGTAGCCGGGGTCGACCCCGATGAGCAGGCGCATCAGCCGGGCCCGGACCTGCCCGTTGGTGAGCGTGGGCGCCAGGGGCAGCACCGCGGCGCAGACGCACTCCAACTGGGTGGGGGTGAGCTCGGCGTCGGCGAGGACGTCGACGAAGGTCCAGGCTCGGCCGTAATCGATCCGCCCGGCGGTGAGCTCGGCGTGCACCCAGGGGAGCTGGTCGACCAGCCACTGGGCGATGTGCAGCTCGCGGCCGGTCTTGGCGCCGGTCCAGCACAGCGCGGCGCCGATCTCGTCGCCCGCCCACGGCTCGAACGCCTCCTGCGGGTGCCGTCGCGCCGCCGCGGTGAGGACCCGCTCGACCTGGACCATCGCGGTGAGGAACCGGGCCTGGTCGTGGGCGAGCTGGCGGGCCCACCCCTGCAGCAGATCGATCGCGGTGTCCTCGGGCACCGACTCGACCTCCACCCCACCGAGCGCGGTGGCCAGCGCGGGCCCCGGTGGCATCGCTGCCCACTGACCCGTTACCTGCCGCTCCTGCCGCATGACTCGAACATACATTCGGACCCCGACAGTTTCGGCACTCGCGGCGAATGGTCGCCACCGCGAGCCCAACCGAACACGGCGACCCGGTCGGTCGCTCCCCACCCACCGCGCCGCGCAGCCCACCGGGGCGGTGCTCGACGCGTCCGGCAGCAACCGGTTGGTCGAGCTGGCCCGCCGCACGGGCACCCCCCTTGTTGATCGACGAGACGCTGGCCGCTCTCCCACTCGACAGCGGGGGCGAGGCGCCACTCGCCACTCATGCCGCGCCGGACTCACCGCTGGTCCTCACGGTCGGATCCGCCAGCAAGATCTTCTGAGTCGACCTGCGGGTGGGCTGGATCCGTACCTCCGCGGCGATGGTGCGCCGGTTGGCGGCGCTGCGCGCCTCGATGGACCTGGGCAGTCCAGTTCTGGAACAGCTGGTGGTGACCCGGCTGCAGGCCGACGTCGAGACGTGGCATCGGCCCGTCGCGCCGAGCTGGCCGCGTCCCGCGACCATCTGCTCGGCCGGCTCAGCGAAGCCTTCCCGCAGTGGTGCCCGTCGCACTTCCGCGGCCTGCGTCTGTGGGTGGACCTCGGAGCACCGGTGTTCGGCCGGCTCGTCGGCGCGGCCCGGCGCCACGCCGTCCAGCCCGAACCGCGGGTCCACGGCTCGGGCAGGACGGCGCGCTCGAACGCTACCTGCGGCTGTGCCCTGCACACTGCGCCGCGACCGGGTCGAACCCGCGCTGGAGCGGCTCGGCGAAGCGCGGCAGGCACCAGACCAGGGCATGCCCGGCGACGATCCCGAACCGGTCGCCGTTGCCTGAGGCTCCCGTAGAGTCACCGGGATCGATCAACAGGGAGGTACCCGGTGACCGTTCGGAGCGGACCGCTGGCGGGGCTCAAGGTCGTGGAGCTGGCCGGTATCGGACCGGGACCGCACGCCGCCATGATCCTCGCCGACCTCGGCGCCGAGGTGGTGCGCGTCGATCGACCGGCCGGCGGCCTGCGGCTCGGCTCGCCCGACTCGCCGGATCCCACGCTGCGTGGCCGCCGTCGCGTCGCCGCCGACCTCAAGGACCCGGCCGGGCGGGAGACGGTCCTGCGGCTGGTCGAGCACGCCGACGTCCTGCTGGAGGGCTACCGGCCCGGCGTCACCGAACGGCTCGGCGTCGGCCCGGCCGACTGCCACGCCCGCAACCCGAAGCTCGTCTACGGCCGGATGACCGGGTGGGGCCAGGACGGCCCGATGGCCCCACGGGCCGGACACGACATCAACTACCTCTCCCTCACCGGCACGCTGCACGCGATCGGCCGCGGCGGACAGCGGCCGGTGCCGCCGTTGAACCTGGTGGGCGACTTCGGCGGCGGGTCGATGCTGCTGGTCGTCGGGGTGCTGGCAGCGCTGTGGGAGGCGGAACGCTCGGGGCAGGGCCAAGTCGTCGACGCAGCGATGGTCGACGGGGTGAGCCTGCTGTCCCAGATGGTGTGGACCCTGCTGGGACAGAAGGTCTGGCGCGACGAACGTGACACCAACCTGCTCGACGGGCACGCGCCGTTCTACGACACGTACACCTGCGCGGACGGCCGGCACGTGGCGGTGGGCGCGCTGGAGCCGCAGTTCTACGCCTTGCTGCTGGCCGGCCTGGAGATCAACGCGGCTGAGCTGCCCGCGCAGTACGACCCGCGGGGATGGGCGGAGCTGCGCACCCGGTTCACCGCAGCTTTCGCCACCCGCGCCCGGGACGAATGGACGGCGGTCTTCGCCGACACCGACGCATGCGTCACCCCCGTGTTGGCCTTCGGGGAGGTCGCCAAGCACCCGCACCTGGCGGCCCGCTCCACCATCGTCGAGCGCGACGGAGTGCCACAGGCCGCGCCGGCACCCCGGTTCTCCCGCACCGCCACACAGATACCCGAGCGTGCGCGTGAGCCGGAGAGCGTCGACTCGGTGCTGGCCGACTGGGCCTGAGTGTGGCCCCTGCGCCGCAGGCCCGTCGGTCGGGTGGCCGGGGAGTTGATCAGCCGCCGCACGGTGTTCCACGCACCCGATCGCCCCCGCATCGCGGAGAGGTAGAGCCGGCGACGGTCCACACGCCGTCACATCGCCGGCCCCGCCAACCTGTCAGGCCACCGCCACCGGCACGCCCAGCCGGGCCGCAGCGCCAACCCCGAACGCGCCACGCGGCCGCCGTAACACGTGACCGGAAGCACAGACACCGCCAGGTACGCCCCGCACTACACGTCCACGCTCATCCCCGGCCACGTCCCGGTGCCCCGACCAACAGTCCGTCCGCTGCGGGAGGTGGGACCAGGGACCGGCCGTTCTGGCACTAAACCGCGCTCCTGGGCCTCAGACCCTGGAAGCCACATGAGGAAGCTGGGTGTTTTTCGCAGAATGCCACACTACGTGATTACCGTGCCGCCTGTATAAACTGGAGCGCGGCAACCACGACCATAGGCGCGCCCAAAACTCTGCTCGAGTGCCAAAGTCGTAGCGCCAAGGATCCCCCATGTCGCATGATTTCGCACCACGAGCGACACCATGCTCGCCCATGTGCCAGCAGATCTTGCGTATAGCCTGCCGGTGAGTCGGCCAACGTGGGAAAGGATTGCCCATGCGGGCGTATCCGGGCAGTCACAATTCGACGAAACGAGTCAGGTTCTCGTGATCGGCGGCGGCGATGGCACGGTCCGGATCCGGGAGGCCTCGACCGGCCAACAGGTCGGAGAGGTGCCGAACCCGACCCCGCCTGGGTGCGGATAGTTGACGCTGACACCTACCGACTCAGGCTGTCTGTGGACAGCTCCGCGTCGCGGTGGCGGCGCGCTGCCGGTTCACCAGTCACTTCATGATCGTAAAACGATCCTGGTGGCCGGGGCGGTCGAACTCATGAGCGTGGACACCGGCGAGGAAGCTCTGCCACTCGGCATGGGTGAAGCTCAGGGCCGTGCGCTGCCTGGTAGCGCGCAGGAGTGGTCCGTGCGGGCTGTCCTCGACGATCAGCGACCCGTCCGGGCCCGCGATGGCGTGTCCGTCGAGTTCGTCGAGGAAGGCCGTCCACTCCTCGGTGGTGACGGTGATGATCGGTTCGTTACCGGGGTCGTTGGCCTGCTGGCGCGGGTGCTTGCTGTCCCGGATGGAGACGAGAGCGTCGTGGAACCGCACTTCGACGCAGGTTCCGCTGCCGTTGCTGAAGCTGCTCTTGAACCAGCCGATCCGACGGGCCAAGTCCGCCCGAGGCTCGGCCCCCGTCGTGATCATGCCAGCTCCTCGGCGCGCTCGTTCATTAGCTGCAGTGAATCCTCTACGCTGAGGCTCTGCTGGAGCGCGTCAGCGTAGGTGAAGTGTAGCTCCCGCACCTGGGTGTCCTCATCAAGGATGCCTCTGGCTGTGACGGTTTCTTGCCAGCCCAGGGTGGGTAGGCGAGCGCTGGCGAAGTCGATCAGGTGGAAGGTCGAGGCGCCGAACATGCCACATGCGGGTGCGGTGAAGGGGATCACCCGGAGCGCGATGGTGTCCGGGTGGTCCGCCAGCACGGCGGCCAGGTGCAGCAGTTGCTCGCGCAGCACCTGGGAACCGCCGATCTGCTGGAGCAGCGCGGCCTGGCTGATGACGGCGGTCAGCTGTAGCGGGTCGTTGCCGGTGAGCCGCTCCTGGCGGCGCATCCGCACCGCGAGCCGCTGGTCGATCTCGACCAGGCGAACGGAGATGTCGACCGCCATCAGCGCCCGGGCGTAGTCCGCGGTCTGCAGCAGGCCCGGGATCAGCAGGCTCTCGTAGGTTCGGATGCTCCGCGCGCCGTGCTCGAGTCCGTAGTAGCGCAGCAGCTCGTCGTCAAACAGTGCCGAGTAGCCCGACCACCAGCCGCGTTGCTTGGCCGACTCGCGGAGCTCGGTCAGCTCCGTGCGTTCCTCGTCGTCGTACTCGAGAAGATCCAGGACGCGCTGCAGCTTCTCAGCGGACAGGATCTTGCGTTCGTTCTCGACCGCCGACCAGTAGTTTCGGGTGAAGCCGAGGTGGTCGGTGATGGTCTTGACCTCGATGCCGAGCTGCTCGCGGCGCTGGCGCAGCCGGAGGCTGAGCTCCCAGCTTGCCACGGTCGGTGACGGCGACGGCATGTCCTTCCCTTCGCCCGGTGGATGTCGCGTGTTCGGAAGCGCAACCGTACACAGCGAAGATCCGGGCACCCTCATGGTGTAAGCGATGGTTACCGTGACCGGTGTACAGTATGGTCGCCAAGTCGGTTACATTGATTGAACGGGTTCGAGCGGCGGACCTGGAGGGGAGGAACCTGCGATGCAGGAGTCGAATCAGGGAAGCACCGGCGGGCGGCTGCCCCGGTGGCGTGATCGTGCTCACCGAGGTCAGCCGGGACGAGGTGATGGCGTCGTGAGACGCTGGAGACGGCTGCTCGCGCCGCTGCAACCGGAGCTGGTGACCACCGGCCGGGTGCGCATGCGCCGGCTGATCTGCGCCTGCTGCGGCCGACGTACCCGGGTTGAGGTAGGTCCACCACGATGCCTCGACTGCGCCGGCGAGCAGTGGCCGGCGACGCGCTCGATCCCCAAATGAGACGCCTGCCGCGACGAAGTCAGGGCGTCATCGCCGAGCACGATCACGTGCCGGTCCACGTTCTCGTGATGAGTGGATACCCGCACGCGGGAGTGCACCTCGTTCCTGTCCGATCGCGGTGGGGCCGCAGCTTGTCCCGGTCCTTGCTGCTGGTTGGGGTGGCGGTAGTGTCGCGCGTCGTGGCTGATGTGTCGAGATCGGTACCGGAGATGATTGACGACTTCGCTGAGTTGTTCGAGTCGCAGGACGGCGCCGAGGTGCGTTTGAGGCAGGCGCGCGATGATCAGCCGTTGGGGTATGCCCTGGTGATGGCGGCGTTGGCCTGGGACGAGGTGGATCGGCGGGGGTGGCGTGTACCCGCGGTGCTGTGTGCGCAGGCGCGGCGGTTGATGGCCGTCTGGGGGGTTCCCGCCGGGTCGGTGGACGACGCTGAGCGGGTGGGCGCGGCCCTGGAGTGGGCGACGCAGGACCCGGCGCTGGTGGAATCCGACGGTCAGGGCCGCTACCGGCCGGTGTACAGGGCGGCGTTCGCGGTCGGTTCACGGTTGCGGCGAGAGCACTATCGTGCCGCGGTGGCCTCCGGTGTGCTCACCCCGCTGGAGCTGGTGGGCAAGGGTGATGATGACCGCGGTGCGAACCCGGCCGATCCGGCTGCCGCCGAGGTGTCCTATCAGCTCGCGGTGGACAGCGACGACCCGGACGCGGCGGCGGTGGCGTCGCTGCGGCTGGCCGAGCTCGCCGAGGGACGCGACCAGCCGGTGGAGGCGGCCCGCCGGTACACCGAGGTCGCGGCCCTGCACCATCGGGTGGCGTCACCGCCCGCGGTGCTGTGGCTGGCCCGCCACGCCGCCCTGGACGGTGACCGGTCCGCGGCGCGGGTTCTGGCCCACGAGGTCCTCACCAGCGGCGAGGGGCCGTTGCTGGCGGAGGCATGGGACCTGCTGGCCGGTCTCGCCTGGCTCGACGACGACAGACAAGAGGCCGTGGCCGCCATGCGGCAGGCGGTGGACACGGCCGGAACGTGGCACTGGTCCTACAGCCGGCGTCTGGCCGAGATGCTCGCCGCCAGCGGCGATCCGGCCGCCGCCGCCGAGGTCTACCGGGGGTTGCTGGACCAGCCGTTGCTACCCGGCCAAGACGCCGGACGGTACGTGCAGCTGATGGCCGTGGCCGGCCGGGCCGACGAGGCAGCAGCCGTCCTGGAAGAGCACACCGCGACCGACAGCCTCTTCGCCGGGGACCTGCTCCTGGCCCTGGCCTCAGCCCACGCCGCCCGCGACGACCTCGACGCCACCCGAGAGGTCCTGGCCCGCGTCCGCGCCCACTGGAGCGCGACGCTGCCCCGGATATCGGTCCGGGCCGACGTGATGGAGGCATCGATGGCCGCCGCGGACGGTGACGACGACCGCGCGGCCCAGCTGTTCCGGTCGCTGACCGACACCGACGACACCGAACGCCGCGACCTGGCCCGCCCAGTCCTGATCGCCACCGGCGAATGGTTCGCCACCGACCGGAAACTCTGCCTGATCCCCGGTGCACGACCATTGCTGGAATACCTCTCCGAGATCGCGCCACCCAGCACCGCAGCGTGGGCCGCCACCAGCCTGGCGCACCTGGCCACCGTGGAAGACCGATTTGATGACGCCGAAGCCGCCGTCCGCCTCGCAGCCCGTCATCTGAACCCCGACGAGATCACCGTCCTGCGGGCGCGGCTGCTGCTCCGCGCTGGCCGCGGCCGCGACGCCCTCATTTACCTCATCGACACCTGGGTGACAGCAGCCCCAGCAAGGCGCCCACCACGACTACGGAACCGAAAAGCAAGATAACCGCAACCACCGCCCGCACCGGCATCGACACGGATGTGGCAGGTACCCGCTTCAACGACGGGTCAGCCTCCCCCGTTGTGGTGACTTGTCCGGAGCCGCCGGTGAGATGGCGCAGGCGGCATCGCCAGTCCTGCCAGCTGGTGTGGGTTGTCACGCTGCGCCGCGATCATGGACACGAGCATCCACGTCGGGTGGCACGTAGCGCTGAACCAGCGAGGGGCACGGCCCGAAGGAGACCATCTCGCTCCCGGTAGTGGGGCGGCAGCGGTCCTCCGAACGGGCGGGTCGAGCGACGGCCTGGGGTTGTCGCCGGAGCTGGGGGCCGATCAGCTCGCCGCCGTGTCGACTTGCCGTGCCGCGGCCCTGAAGTCGGCACGGGAACAGGCCCCGAACTCCCCCGGTAGCTTGTTAGCCTCATAGCCCGGGTTTGTGGTCATTCGGCAATGGGAGAGCGGTATGGGAGATAATCAGCGGGGCAATGCGGTGCTGGGCACGCTGCTGGCCGAACTCGGCTGGTCACCGAACCAGCTGGCCGGGGCGGTCAACGAACTACTCGGGCCGAGCTCCGTGGGGCGCAGCACGGTATCGGAATGGCTGAACCAGGATCGTCTACCCCGGGAGCCGCTGCCCACGGTGGTGGCGCACCTGATCTACGATGCGCTGGACCGTGAGGTGCCGGTCGCGCAGCTGTGGTCGGGCCGGACGCAACCCGCCGAGTTCTGGGTACCCGCCGATCACGGACTGCAGCTGCCCTGGACCGCCGCAGGTACGGTGGAGGTCCTGGACGGCTGGCTCGGTCACACCGGAGGCTCGATCGGGATGGACCGCCGCATCTTCCTCGCGGTCAGCGGGGCCGCACTGACCGCACCCGCCTGGGGCTACGTCGACCACCTGGGCATCCGGGCCGACTCCTTCACCGCGCTGGCCACCGACCGGCGCAGCATCACCATCACCTCCGCCATGGTGGACGCCGTGGCCGCCGGCATCGCCGGAATCCGGAACCTGGGTGATGGCGAGGGCGGAAACACCGACAACCTGCGCTTCGTGCACCACCACCTGCTCTGGGTCGCCGAGCTGCTGCGCCAGGGGCGGTTCACCAGTACCGCGGTGGCCGACCGGCTGCTCTCCGAATGGGCGCAACTGTCACAGCTGGGGGCGTGGATGGCGCATGAGGCGGGCCAGCACGGCCTGTCCCAGCGGTACTTCACCAGCGGGCTGCACGCCGCGCACACCGCAGGCGACCGTACGGTAGGCACCTATCTGCTGGCCTTCGCGAGCCAGCGGCGGGTGATTCAGGGCCGACTGAACGATGGCGTTGACCTGGGCCGCGCCGTCCGCGATGCGATCGAGCTGGCCAACGCGGCGCACGAGGTGGCCAAGTCCACCCCGCCTGCGGTGCGCGCGTTGGCCGTAAGCACGTTGGCGAAGGCCCAGGCGGCCGTCGGGAACGCACACGGCTTCCACACCGCCGCCGACGAGGCCCGCGCCCTGCTCAACACCCCCGGCGCGCTGGACGCCCGCCCACCTTACCTGACCTGGTTCGGACCAGCGGCACTGGAGAGCACGCTCGCCCAGGGTGCGCTCACCCTTGCCGAGGTCTCCTCCCGAGACAACCGCCGCCTGCTGGAGGGCGCGGACACGATCCTCGGCCGCACCGCCACCGACCCGGCCAGCACACCCCGCAACGCGGTGTTCCACGCCGCCTTGCTATCCCGGGCCCACGTCGCAGCCGACGACCTGGACCGGGCCGTCCCCGCCGCACAGACCGCACTGCACCGCCTCCCCACCGTCCGCTCCCGCCGCTGCGCACTGATCCTGCGCCGCCTGGAAGACGACCTCGCCGCACTCCCCCCAGCCCGCCGTCCCGCCGCCGTCCGTTCACTGCACGACCAGCTCCGCGACACACACGACCCCCGCGCCACCTGAGCACGAGCGACCGACAGGTGCCAGGACCAGACGTTGCCAACACCGCTGCGCGTCCAGGCACGTGTAACCGCAGTTGTCGTCGGTGTTCCGCACCAGTGTGGCGACGACGTCACCGCTCTCGACGACGCTGCCGTGAAGTTCTCCATCCGCAGCAGGCGCCGCATGCTGACACTGGCCGGTGGCGCCTGGGGGATCAGCACGCCCCCGACCAGGACGTCCGTAACCTCGCCGGCATGACCAGGCGGCACGCCCGGTCATGAAAGGTACCGGTGGGGCGAGCGGCACTCTCGCACGCTAGGTCGGTG
>JBOHEO010000056.1:0-26149 GCA_050701055.1 Pseudonocardia sp.
AGGCTTCGAGGCGGGCGAGGATGGGGTGGATGGTGCCCGACGGGAGCTCCGCGGCCTGGCCGATCTCCAGCCCGTACATCTGATGAGCGGGGTCGGCGATCATCGCACGCAGCACCAGCTGAGTCGGGAGGGTCATCCGGGGTCCGCTCCTGCTCGCCATGCTAGCACTCTACCTAAGACCTAGGTAGAGAACAACCCTCCTAACATCGAGATCAGCCGTGAATCTGTCGGATAGCACCACAGAGACACTCTCTTCTCGCGGGGGCGCGTCAGTCCAACTGAGCGAGTGGCACTGCGCCAGCGCAGGCGGACTGGTAAGGCCGCTGGCGCGCGACCCGCGGTGTCCGACAGCGCGGGCGATAGGGTGTCCCACCATGGCGAGCGACCAGGTAGGTGCGGACCGGCAGCTGCCGGCAGCCCTCGACGATGAGTCGCGCACCGATGCCCTCGACGTGCTGCGCGATGCGCTGGAATGGCGGCTCACCGAGGCCCGGTGGGGTTCGGTCGCGGCGGCGGTGGGCGCGCTGGTCGCGGCGCTGCGGTCCGGGGACGTCGACGCGTTCCGGGAGGCGGTCTCCGACCTGGAGCTGGCGGGCCCGGTCCGGGCCACCGGTTTCGGCGACACGCCCACGGTGCCCGCGCCGGCACCGGTGCGCGACGAGATCAACGAGCTGATCCACACGATCGACGGCCGGGCTGCGGCCCAGGAGTAGCGGACGATGCCGGGCCGGCCCGAGTTGCACGGCTGCGAGTTCGTGGCCCACCTGTTCGTCGCCGCGGACGGGCCCCACCGCGGCGCGGACTACCGCTACCTGCGCGATCTGTGGCATCGATGCTGCGACGGGTTTGACGTGACCGACGACATTCCGGGTCACGACCGCGATCCGCCCGAGGACCCGGCGATGCCGCCGGGGCCCGGAGGTGTGCTTGCCGTCCGCCGCAGCGTCGGGCCCGGCAAGCACCAGGCGGTGCTGCGCCTGCTGCACGACGTCTTCTGCCTGGCTGTCCTGCGTGCTCCCGCACCCGGCGTCGGGCGGGGGGTGGCCGGAGCTGGACGCGGAGTGGACCACTGTCATCGGGTCGCCGCGGGTCGTGGTCGTCGCCCAGGCGGCTCATGTCGGCGAGCTGAGTGCGTGGACGTGGAGCCGGGGCCGATCCGGAGCTGACGCCGTTGGCGCGGTACCTGCTGCATGCGGCGAAGGCGCGCTACGAGCTGCGGGTGTGGGAGGCAGGTCAGGGGTTCCGGGCGCTGCGCGGCGAGACCGACGAGGCCGTCGGGTCGCTGCTGCGGCTGGTCGACGACACCGCCGGGACCGGACGGGATCCCGACCGGTCCGAGCTCATGGCCGCGGCGGCGCGGCTGGTCCGGCTGCAGGCCCGCGAGCTGGGCCTGGTGGACCGGGCGACCCGGCTGCGCGAGATGCGTCGCACCGTCGCGATCGCGGCGAGCAACATGACGGCTCACGCCGGCCAGGATCAGTCAGGCGGTCTGTTCGCCGAGGACAGGGAGCTGGTCGGCTGGTTCGATCGCCAGCTCGATCACGATGCGACCTACCTGGAGGCGGCTCTCGAACGGGCCAGGGCGGTCACCGCGCTGAGCGACCAGCTGATCCAGCGCGGGCTGCAGCGCCGGCAGGAGCGGTTCAACCTGGGGCTCTCCGGCGTCGTCGGGGCAGTCCTGATGGTTCTCGCTGCCATCCAGTCGCTGGGCTACGGTGGCATTGCTCCGGGTGTCACGTGGGCCTGGGGTGGGTTGGGTGCGGCCGTCGGGCTGGTGGTTGCCGTCACGATCACAGCGCTGGGTCGGGTTCGGTCATCAGGCTGACGGTGGTACTCGACGACCCGGCCGACCCCGGACGACGAGTGGTCGGACGATGCCCTTTTCCAGCTCATCGATGCCGTCAACGACGAGGCGTGGCTTGCGGAGCACGGGATGTTCGTCTGTCACGAGCCGTCTGATCCGATCGTCGGCGCAGCCATGGCGACGAGCCGGCTGGAGCCTCCCGAGGGCTGGCTGGCGGAGGAGCGACCCGACTGGCGGCGGTGAAGCGCCTGCCGTGATCGCAGGTGGCCGCCGCCCGGCTGGGTCAGCGCCGTGCCGAGCAGGATGGCGCGGATCCCGGCGAGTTCGCGACCACCACCAACGACCGAGTCCCAGCGCCGCCGTCTGGTCAGCCGCGTACTCTGGGTCTGTGCAGGATCCCCGAGATTTCGAGCGGCTTATCGTCGAACAATGGCGAGCCGCAGGGCCTGCGTTGGCCGACGCCCGGCGCCGGGAGCTGCGGCAGATGACCGACGTGCAGGCGCTTGACGCGGTACACGCGTTGCTCGACCTGGTGTCGTACCTGCCCCCAAGTCCGGGTCCTCGGGCCTGGTGGAGCAGCAGCGGTACTTCGCGCTCGCTATCCGGTGAACCCGGTCCTGGACGTGGCCGCCGAGATCGACAACCTGTGCCGCGAGCTGTCCCTTCGGTTCTGCTTCATCGGCGGACTTGCAGTACTTCGCTGGCGAGCCAAGGCTGACGCGCGACGTCGACCTGACCGTCGTCACAGACTTCGGTGCCGAGGAGCCGCTTGTCGACGCGTTGCTGGCCGCTTGAGGCCGCGCCTCGACGGAGCGCGGGAGTTTGCGATACGCAACCGGACGTTGCTGGTGCAGGCTGCCAACGGCACTCCGATCGACATCGCGCTCGGCGCGCTGCCCTTCGAAGAGCGCACCGCTCAACGAGCGTCGCCATGGGGGATCGGACCCGGAGTGCAGCTGCTGACGTGTGGCGCCGAGGATCTGGTGGTGCACCAAGGTCTTCGCCGGTCGGGAGAAGGACTGGCTCGACGTGGAGGGCGTGGCGAGCCGTCAAGGTTCGCGCCTGAACCGCAGGCTGGTGGCAGTCGAGCTACATCCGCTGCTCGAGCTCAAGATTGCCAAGTGGGTCGTCCGGTCGGCGACGCCTCCCGCCGACTGTCGATCATGAATGCCGTCACTGTTGATGCCCGGCCAACCGCCGGTTGATCGTGTCCTGGTCGAACGGCGTGGAGTCCGGGCCTTCGATCCAGTCCTCGACGGGGGAGTCACCCCCACCGGCGATGCAGACCGGGTAGGTCGCGCCGTCGTCGAGATCGACCACTCGCTCACAGGTGATGGTGTGGTCCCAGCAGTCACCGAAGTCGTAGCGGTAGGTGATCGAGGTGGCGGTGGTGAAGGCATCGCTGCACCGGAGCCGGTCCTCGTCGTCGAGCTCGGGGCTGAAGAAGGTGTCGCCGTAGTGCTTCTGGCCCACGGTGAAGGCGTGAAGATGATCGCCGTCCCAGTCCATGACGACCTGGATCACCTGGTGCAGCTCGGCGAGGTCGGCGGTGGCGGGCATCAGCACCCGGCGCCAGATCGGCGGTCGCATCCTGTTCAGGGAGATCTTGAGCTGGTAGGCCCGCGACGACGTCGGCGTCGCACCGCTGGCCAGGAATGCGGTCAGGGCCTGGGTCAGCTCGGTGGTTGCCGGGTGCGTACCGCCCTCGACCGCCCGGAGCAGGCGGTCGAGGCCGGTGCCGGGCACCCGCTCGTCGAGGCAGGACAGCGCTTCGTCCGGGCCGGAGACGGTCAGGGCGGCGGCCGCGTACTCGACGGCGAGCCAGGCCGAGTCCTGCGCGTTCGGGCTCTCCCACTCGATGGCTCGAGCGTGGGCGGCCAGGTTCGCCCAGCGCTGCGCGTCCGCCCAGGCCGGTTCGGCCTCCTTGCCGAGTGCGTGGACCAGCTCCACGGCGGCGACGCGCTGCGCGGGGGCGGCGGTGGCGGCGGCGTGGAGGAGGTCCCTGGCGGTCGGCAACGGGGCTCGGTCGACCAGCCAGGGCTGCGCGGCGTACCACCGTGCATCACTTTCGACAGCGGCGAGCCGGGTGATCAGCTCGGCCGCCGGAAGGTCCGCGGTGATCGGCTTCGGCGCTCGCGCCTGCATCGCCTGCAACCCCCAGTGGCCCAGCGCCGTGATGCGCACCCGCGGGCCGTGCCGGTCGACGGCGCCGAACTCGACCAACGGGCCCGCCGCCGCCGCGACGGGATCGGCCTGCCGTCGCCAGGTGGTGAGGAAGTCGAAGCCGGCGTAGGGATCCTCGTCGGTGAGCGCCTCGCGCGCTGCCCTCGACAGATCGGGGAACGACGGTTGCGGGTCCGCGGCGAACACGGTCAGCACGGCGCGGGCGAAGGTGGCCGCGCCGGCCTCGTCCGCCCGGGGCATGGTGGTCGCGAACGTGGTGGCCAGGCCGGCCAACCACAGCTCGCGCACGGTGTCGTCGTCGGCGTCGGGCCACTGCGCGAGTGCCGGGCCGGGCCGGACGTGGCCGTCGACGATCCGCAGGAACCCGACGGCCAGGGCGAGCTTCCACGGGTGGTGCAGGTCGCGCACGTCGCTCGCCCGCCGGACCCGCGCCGGCACCGGGATACCCAACGCCCGAACCGCTTCGGGTACGTCGACCGGCCGGAGGACGTGCGCGGGCGTGACGCGCCGGCCCTCACCCACCCAGGCGGCCAGCCGGCGCGCCGCGGTGAACGCCGGACAGTGCCGGGCCGAGGAGATGATCGTGTCGACAGGCGTGGGAAGATTGGCCACCGGCGCACCCTAGCCATTCGGCCATGTGCGGGGGTTGGCAGGATCCTCGGTGTGGGGTCGACCGACCGGAAGCTGCGGGGCTTCCTGCTGGCCCGGTCTCCGGCGTGGCTGACCGAGCTGGACCGGGCTCTCCGGGTGGACGACGGCGTCGAGTGGGAGGACGCGTGGTCACTCGGCCGTCACGGCAGGTTGTCGAGGCGATGGTTCTCCGATGGGGTACCGTCTCGTGCGTGAGCGAGCGGGTCGAAGTCGAACTGGACGAGGCCACGGGGGCGTGGCTGCGTCGGACCTGCGCCCAGCGCGGAGGCACCGTCGCTCAGATCGCGGCCGAGCAGCTGCGCCGGTTGGCGCTCCAGGACGCGGTGAGCGCCCTGGGCGTGTGGTACGACGCCCGCCCGAGCTACGCGGAGGACTCCGCCGTGGAGAGCGCCGAGGCTGAGCTGCGGGCTTCGTAGCGGTCCTGGCACGCTCGCGCGTTGTGCAACGTGGAGAGATCTGGAGCTACAGCCCGGTGGTCGCCCGATCCGGACAGGCGCTCTTGCGACTCATCGTCTCGGCGAACGCGCTCAATGCCGGCGATGTCCCGGTGCTCATCGGGCTTCATGTCGTAGACCGGGATCCGGGCTCCTTGCTGGCGCCGGCCGTCGGCGAGAACGGCTGGGCCGTCGTCACGACGATCGAGCGAGTACTGCGATCCCGACTTGCTGAGCAGGTCGGCGCGGCGTCGGTCGAAGAGATGACGAACGTGGAGCCCGCTCCGACGCTCCTTCTTCATGACCATGGACGAGACGATCAGCACAGCGGACGTCGCACAGATTACCGCATTACCGCATATCCTGCACATTATCTTTGGTACCAACCAGGCCACGCCTGCTGAATGGTCGCCCGCCGATACCACGAAAGACTTACACCATTCATCATCCTTACCGGTGGAGCGAACCGGCACACGGGCGTGCTGGAAGCGATTGAGCACCGCCGCATCCTTCTTGAGCACGGTGTACCCGATGCTGTCGTGCGCTACGAGGACAGCTCCACGACGACTCGGGGCAACGTGGAGCGGGCGCTGCCGCTCCTGCACGAAGCGTTGCGCTCCGGCCTGGTGTTGACCGCCGTCTAGCAAGTGGTACCACCGCCGAGCGATTCAGCTCCTCCGCGCACTCCTGCCAGAGAAGCCGTTCTTCCATGCCGTCACTTGGGAACCGATATACGACGGCGTTACGGTGACCAGGTCCGACTGGTGGCTCAAGTCTCCGATTGCCGCACAGCGCGTACTCACAGCGCGTACTCAAGGAATGGCGGGTAATCCCCGAGCCGCTGGCGGCTGGATCGCTCAAGGAAGTTGAGCTGGTTGATGGGGCGTGGCGATAGGGCTGGGTGGCATGGTGAGTGCTCCCGGTAGCCGGAGGTTGGGCGACCTGCGGCGGACGGCGGCGGAGTTGGCGGGCTGGCTGGGTCGCCACGGCGAGGCGGCGGAGTGGGTCTGGCAGGACTTCACGGCTTGTCCGTCGCTGGAGGGCTGTCAGCGGTTGCGGGAGCACGGGGCGGCCGACGGGAACTGGTCCGGGTGGCGAGACCGGGCGCTGGGTGAGCTGCGAGCGCTGCCGCGGCTCGCCAAGCCGGTGGCCCCCGATCAGCCCGTCTGGGCCCGGCCTGCAGGTCATTCGGTTCTGGTCGACATCCTGCTGTGGGAGGGCGACGTCGCGGCTGCCTGGCAGGCGGCGCAGGACGGTGGCTGCTCGGAGGCGGTGTGGCTGACCCTGGCCCGCAAGCGAGCCGACGAACACCCGGCGGACGCGGTCCCGGTGCTCCGCCGCCATGTCGAGTCCGCCGTCGCCCTCGCCAAGCGGGACGGCTACGAGCGGGCGGTGAGCCTGTTGACCGAACTCGCCCGCTGCCACGAGCGGGCCGACACCGCGGCGGAGCTCGCCGAGTACGTTCGGGCCCTGCACACGACGCACCGGCGCAAGCGCACCTTCATCGCCGCGCTCGACGCGGCCCGGCTGCCAGGTTGAGGATCATGGAGACGCAACAGTCCGCGTTGGCCGCGTTGACGGCCACCGAGAGCGCTGGGTGCTCAACGCCCTGCTGCGCGCGCACCCTTCCCTGGCGGCCGAGGCCGAGCGCCTCGCCGCGGGGCTGCTGGGGCGCGACGATCGAGAGGCTGTGGCCGCGGGCGTTGCCGACGAGCTACGGGCTCTGGACCTCGGCGACCTTTCCCATCGTGCTGGACGGCAGTGGGGCGGCGGGTACGTCGATCCGCACGAGGCCGCTGACGAGCTGCTTGCCGAGGTCGTACAGCCGTATCTCGACGACATCGACCGGCGTGCCCGGATCGAGGCGCGCGAGGCCGCCACCGAGATCGGGCTCGGGCTGTTGCTCGGTCTGTACTCGTGCCGCGAGGAGGAGGACAACGACCTCGTCCTCACTCACGCGGGTGTGCCTGATGCCGTCGACAACCTCGCGTCGCAGGTGATCTCCGCCATGGCGACGAGCGGGCTGCAGCTTCCCGAGGGCTGGCTGGCCGCAGAGTGTCCCGACTGGCGGCGGTGAGCGCGCCCGCCGCGGTGTCTCAGGCGGCGGGGAGGGGACGTCGCTGGAGGGCTCCGGTGAGCAGCAATATCGCGCGACCGGTCGGGCGAGCCCGGTTGCGACGAACGCCGCGTCTCAGCTCCGCATGTGCGGTAGAGGTGAGGTGCAAGCCACAACGGCTCATCACGCCGCTGCTCGGTGGCGCGCTGCTCGTGTTGCGCGGCTGTTGCCGGGGGACCGGGTCGGGCCGTCGGCCATCCGCAGCCGTCCGGGTGACGGGCTTTGCTACGCGGGGTTCGCTGTGGTGGCGCTGGTAATCATCCGGGGCTCAGCGATCCCGGTCGCGACGCCGGGCTTCGGGCAACTCGGCGGCGATCTGCCGGCAGAACTCGGCGGCTTCGGCGCCGATGAGCGCGACCTCGAGCAGCTGATCGAGCCACCGCGAGTAGCGGGCCATTGCGTCAGGCTCGGTGAGCTGGCCAGCAGCCGGTGCTGCGCGCGCAGGGTCGGCGGGTCGCGGCCACGGAGGGTGACGGGCAGCAGCACGCGGTCAGCCATGGGCGGGCGCCCCGTTCTGTTGGTGCTCGCCGCTAGCGTCCGCGACATGCCCTCACTCCTGCACGAGACGCTGGTCGAGATGTTCCGGCATCGGCCCTCGCTGGCGGCTGAGCTGCTGGTGGGGGCGCTGGGCATGGAGCTACCCGGCTACGAGCAGGCCCGGGTCGCTCCCGGGGAGCTCACCGAGGTCGCTCCCACCGAGTACCGCGCCGACGTCGTCGTGGTGCTGACCGCCGCGGAGGCCCCGGTGCTGGCGGTGGTGGTCGAGGTGCAGCTGGGGTGCGACGGTGGCAAGCGCTGGAGCTGGCCGGTCTACTTGTCCACCCTGCGGGCCCGGCTGCACTGTCCGGCGGTGCTGCTGGTGGTCTGCGTGGAAGCCGCGACCGCGGCGTGGTGCGCCACGCCGATCGAGCTCGGGCATCCCGGCTGGGCGCTCACCCCGCTGGTGCTGGGGCCGGATCGGGTGCCGGTGGTGACTGAGGGGGATGCCGCGGCGCAGGCCCCGGAGCTGGCGGTGCTGTCGGCGATGGCGCACGGGGCCGATCCGGGCCGGAGCGGGGTGCTGGATGCCCTGATCAGCGCGCTCGGAGCAGTCGATGTGCAGCGCTCCACCTTGTACTCTGACGTCGTGTTCGCCGCGCTGCCCGTGGCGGCGCGCCGCTACCTGGAGGCACTCATGACCAGCCCGACCTATGAGTACCAGAGCGAGTTCGTGCGCCGGTATGTCTTCCAGGGTCGAGCGGAAGGTCGGTTGGAGGGCGAGGCAAAGGGCGAGGCAAAGGGTGAGGCCAGAGCCGTACTCGCCGTGCTCGACGCGCGCGGTGTCGATGTCCCCGAGGCCGTCCACACCCGCATCACCGAGTGCTCCGATCTCGACCAGCTCGACGGATGGGTGCGCCGGGCGGTCACCGCCGACTCCGTCGAGGACCTCTTCGCCTGACGGCCCGCTCGCCGCCATCACGTCAGCACCGCGTCGCGGTAGGTCGGTCGTGGCAAGTATGTGGTGTCCCGCTGCGCATCGTCAGGGTCGACTCGGTCGTGGGCACGACGACGATGGTGAGCCGGTCGTCAGGCTGACCGTTGATGATCAACCGGCCCGGTGGAAAACCGCCTGTTCGACTCTCCGGTGCGGGCTAGCGTGCGCGGCGTGTGAACAGGCGGCGCTCGGCGGCGTTCATGTCACGGTTGGTGACGACGAGGTGCCTGCCGTCCGCGCCCGCGGCCAGGACCACCAGCGGGTAGCGGCCTGCATCGGTCGTGCCGTACACGGGTTCGGTCCCACCCCGGCCGGGGCGAGACCAGCGGGATCAGGTGAAGACGACCGCCTCAACCTCGGCGGACTCGATGCCGTGACGAGCGATGTGCTCCTCGCTGGCCTCGGTCTACCCGATCTCCCGCATCGCGCACCCTAACACGTTGCAATGCATTGATCGGTTCTGGCGACACGCCGATCTATATCACAGCGCCGCCGGGTGCGTCGTCGCGGGTTAGCAGGATCCTCGGTGTGGCGTCAACCGTCCGGAAGCCGATGAACATCGGGAGGCGGTCCGGTGGGCCAGGCTTCGGATGCACGAACTCATCTCCGACGACGCGAAGCGGTTGCTGGGAGATGTGGCCGGTAGCCCGACCCCGAGGCTTCGATCGTGGTGGTCGCCGTGGTTGTGCTGTGTGATCCGAAGGTCCGGCTCTCAATCACGCGGGGTGGGGCGGGCGTTCCGTGATGAGACGACCCGCGCTCGGGCGCTACCATTCTCGGCATGAGCGGCTCGCATGACTTTCTGCCGACGCCACTGACCGACCAACCGGATCGGACTACGCGCAGCCCAGTGGAACTGCGCTCCCCCCGTTGGCTCCTGTCGCTGGCGACGACGAGCGCGGCAGGGCGATCGAGGCGCGAATGGTGGCGCGGCACGGCGCCCCGTCGATGGAGGACTACCGTCGGGCCTACGCCGGGTTCGGTGCCGAGTGGCCGGGTGATGACGAGGTTCGCCGTCGCCACGTCGTTGCGCCACACAGCGCCGCGTGATCGGAAAGGTTCTCGACTCGCCGTATTGGTCCGTGGCGGCGGCGTAGTTCGCAACCGCGCGGGTGCTGTCCTTCTGGCCGGGCACGCCGCCGCCGACCTGCTGGAGCACGGCGCGCTGCCGACCCTGCAGCGTGGTGCTCATCGTGTCCGGCGGGCACACCTCGCTGTTCGCGGTCGGGGACCTGGCCCGCGACGAGATCGTGCACCTGTCCGACGCCATCGACGACGCGGCCGGTGAGGCGTTCGACAAGGTCCCCGAGCCCTCAGGCTCTGATACTCGGGCGGGCCGTTCATCGACCGAGCGGCCCGCGACGGCGATCTGGAGGCCATCGCCTTCCTCCGCGCGCTGACCGAGCCGCCCGGATCCTGGGCTGGGATTCTCATTCTCCGGGCTGAAGATGGCGGTAGCCGGTAGGTGGAGCGCTGTGAGGCCGACGGGCGAACAGTGCCGGTGCCCGATGTGGTGGCGTCGTTCCAGGAGGCGGTGGCCGACGTGCTCACCAAGGCCGTGCTGGCCTGTCGCCGGCATGGAGTGGCCGACCTCGCAGTGGCCGGCGGGGGTCACGGCGAACAGCCGGGTCCGCTGGCTGGCCGAGCAGCGCTGCGCCGAGGCCGGCGTCACGCTGCGGGCGACAACGGGGCGATGATCGCCGCCGTCGGCGACCTGCTGGTCCGCTCCGCGCGGAGTCCACCAGTCTGGCGGTGTCCGCCCGCCCCAGCGTGATGGCGGAGCGCGCCCAGCTCCACTGACCGCCACCCAGCACGCCGCACATGTCCGTACGCGACGATCTCGCCACTCCCGCCGCAGGACAACCAACGCGGCCGGCCGATTGCCGCCCAAAACTGTCGGGGCGTTCTCCTAGGGCGTGTCTTATGGATCTTGGGGATCTTGGTTGGTTGGGTTGCGGAGCCAGATCTTGATCGAGGCGACGTCGACGGTGCCGGCTACCGACGGTTCTACACACCCGCAGGCATCTACGTCGTGCGGCATCCAGCCACCCCGAGCAATCCCCGTGTCGGCTGCTCGATGTCATCACAGGCACCCGCAAGCACGGCCTGCCCTGGCCGCCGCCCAGCAAGAAGGAATGGCGCGCACAGCGCGGGAAGGATCAGCAGTGAGCAACCTGATGCTCGCGCCCCTGGGCGTCCTGGCGCCTGGCGCCCGGTGGGTCGTCGCGGTCACGCTGGGTACGCAGGATCCGGTCCCCTCCGCATCGCTCGACTCGATGGCCGACCTGGCCGACGAACTCGGCATCACGGTCTCGGCCCGTGCCAGAGAGCCGGGCGTGGTGTTCACCACCGAGGTGGATGGCGACCAGGTCGGCACGATCCCGGCCGGAGCGTTCGCCATCGCCGAGCAGGGCGGCGGGTACCGCATGCCGACGTCGGCCTGGCTGGCCGACCTGCGGCTGTGCGCTCCGGCGGTCTACCAGGCCGATGCGCTGCGACCGGACACTGCGGAGCTGCTCGCCACGACGGACGTCGCCGAGTTGCTGGGGGTGTCTCGGCAGCGAGTCCATCAGCTGCACCGTGAGCACCCCGGGTTCCCGGCGCCGTACATACGACTGGGTTCGGGCCCGATCTGGACCTGTACCGCCATTGAGCACTTCGCCGAGAACTGGGATCGCAAGCCCGGTCGCCGTCCGACGTCCGCGGCTGGCTGACCCTCGGTTACGCCGGACGACGCTGTAGACGACCGTAGCGTGAGCGTCGGGCTCAGCTGATCGCGGCGGCCCATGGCCGTTGTGGCTACCCTCCGGAAACGTGGAATCACCCTGGTCACAGCTGGCCAGGTCCGTGACATCGACGCTGGTCACCCCGGCGTCAGCGCGAGCATCACTGCTCCTGCGCACTGGCGCTGGCTCGTTCGAGTCCCCGGAGTATCGCGACCGCGAGGGCCCGCTTCCCGCCAGGGTGGACTTGATCGCATTGATCCCCGATGACGTGTTCGATCCTGGAGAGGTCCGGGGACGCTGGCGGGTTGGTGGCGATGGCCTGGGGCTGCGCAGCCGATTAGGACGATCGAGTTCGACGAATTATAACGCTGCCCCGCCACACCGGCCTCCGACTCCCGCTCGAAGCCCTCGACTAGATCGGCCCGACGAGTAAGAACACATCACCGCCTCATAGAGGCCCCGTCCTACGCCATGACGCCCGCCAAGCCCTCATCGGTCAAGCCAGCTGACGAACTCAGGCAAAGGGGCTGTCGAAGATGTCGTCATGGTGCTCGCGGATCTGGTAACCTGCCGCCACGACCAGGTGACGCTGGCCTTCAGAGGTTAGCACGAACACCCGCTCTGGCACAGCTTCTCGCCCCAGGGCGGCAACGGCCGTGTCGATGTCGCTCTGATCGCCATGATCCAGTTCCAGCCCTCTCAGGTGCCGAGGCGAGGAGAGGTATTCGAGGCCAGCGAACATGAGGTCGATGTTGTGCTCGACCTCATGCCCACGCGGGCTGCGTACAAGCAGCGAGCCGTGACTCACCTTGTACTCCCACAACTGGAACCGGCGGTCCGGGAATGACGCGATCACTGGAATGGATTTCCGACTCGCTGGCCACCGTGCCAGAACTCAAGGTTGGGGAAGTCGTTGTTGCGCATCGTCATGAGCTCCCAGTCCGTGGCACCACCCCGACCTGAGGCCGCGCGGGTGACACCCGGCCACACATCGACGTCATCGAGATTGAACAATACTCGCTGATCTGGATCAGCCAACTTCGCCTGCACGGGGGGCTTCCAGTTGACCGGGTCATCCAGGTTCTTCCACGTAGTAGCACCGTGCTGCCTCGCGAAGTCGTCTAAGTGATCATCAATACCCATGGCAAAGGGTCTGCGGCCACCGCTCCCGGTCATGGCGGGGTAAGCGACTTCGTCAAGGCCCTTGAGAGCGTCAGCGCCCTTGAGACCGGCTTTGGCGCCTGTAGCCGCCCAGCCGGCGAAGGGAATCGCCGCCGCGGCTGACAAAGCAGCCATGGTGTAGTCGCCCTCGGCGGTGTACCAGGCGGCGTTGGCGAGGTCGGCAACCTCGCCGAGACCGGGGATCAGCCCGATCACATCGAGAGCGCCGTGACCGATTTCGCTCAAGTGGTCGCCAGCCCAGTCGGCTGCTTTGCTGAAGTAGCTTTGGCTGTGGGCTTGTCGGTAGGCGTTGAGGTCGGCGTCGGTCATGGGGCGTAGGCCGAGGGGGTCAAGCTGGTTGATGGGGTTGTTGTTGGCGTAGTGGTAGGGGTTGGTGGCGGTAGGGGTGCCGGGGATGGCTGGTAGGGGGTCGAGGGAGAGGAATGCGCGGGTAGTCGGGTCGTAGGCGCGGTTGCGTAGCCAGGTCAGTCCGTCGATGTGTAGTTCGCCGCGCCAGCCCAGCTGGGGTGTGGTGGGGGTGGCGTGGTGGGTGGCGCCCCAGGGGTCCCAGGGATTGTCGGTGGTGTTGTTGGTGCTGTGTTGCCAGTCGGTGTCCAGCCAGGTGGCGCCGCTGGTGGGGTTGGTGGTGGCCCAGGGCTGCTGGTTGTCGCCGATGATGGTGGTGTCGCCGAGGCAGCGTAGTTGGGGGATGGCGCCGGTGGGGTCCCAGGCCAGGGGGGTGTCGTCGACTGCAGCCAGGTCGCCGAAGGCGTCGACGGTCAGCCTGGTGGTGGATTCGCCCGTCGGGTCTTGGCGGTGGATGCCGGTGAGGTGACCTTGCGGGTTCCAGGTGAAGGTGCGGGTGAGCTCAGGGCTGGTTTCGGTCGCTCGGCGGCCGGCGGCGTCGTAGGCGTACTGGGTGGTGTCCGCACTGCGGCGACGTTCACGGAGTTGACTAGCAGCGTCGTAGGCGTAGCTGGTGGTACCTTCGGGCCCGGTTTCGGTGGTCAGCCGGCCGGCGGGGTCGTAGCCGAACGTTCGGGCGCCGTCGGGTGCGTCGGCGGTGGTCAGTTGGCCGGCGGGGTCGTAGTGGTAGCGACTGATGGTGCCGTCGCGGGTTTCGGTGACCACACGGCTGGCCGCGTCCCGTTCGAGCTGGGTGACCTGGCGTAGCCCGTCCCGTTCGACACTGTGGCCGACCAGCTCGCCGTCGCGGTAGGACCACGACTCGCTGCGTCCGGAGGCTTCCAGGCCGGTCAGGCGGCCAGCGGCGTCGCGGTGCAGCCGGATCGTGCCCAGTAGGGGGTGCTGCGCGGTGGCCAGCCCGCCGGCCGGGTCGTGGGTGAAGGTGGTGTGGGTGCCGTCGGGATAACCGGCGGCGATTTGGCGGCCGTCGGCGTCGTATTGCCAGGTCAGTTCCAGATCACCGGAGCGTTTGGTGATCAGCCGGTCGTGCGGGTCCCAGGACAGCTGGTGACGCAGCCCCGGCTCGTTGATCACTACCGCACGGCCCAGCGAGTCACGTTCGATGGTCACCGGGTCGGCATCGCCGGCCTGGTAGCCGGCTAGGCGCCCGGATGGATCGTAGGACCAGTGGATCCGATTGCCGGCCGCGTCTAGCTGGCGGGTCAGTTGGCCGGCCGGATCGTATTCCCAGTGGGTGGTGCGCCCGAGTTGGTCGGTGGTGGCCACCGGCCGCCCGACCTCGTCGTAGCGGTGTTCGACGACCCCGCCGAGCGGGTCGGTGACGGTGGTGACCCAGCCACGGGCGTTGAACCCGTAGCGGGTCACTGCGCCTTTGGCGTCGATGGCCTCCACCAGCTGACCGCGCGGGTTGTAGCCGAACCGGGATACGCCGCCGATGGGGTCGGTGATCTGGGTGAGCCGCCCGGCGGGGTCGTGACCGTAGCGGGTTGTCCCGCCGTTGGGGTAACGGCGGGTGGTCAGCCGACCGGTCTCGTCGTAGCTGAGATACCAGGCCTGCCCGGCCGCCGTGATCCGGGTGATACGCCCGTCGGCGTCGTAGCGGTAGGCCTGCCGGTGCCCGCGCGGGTCGACCTCGGCGGTCATCCGCCCGGCCCGGTCATACTCCAACGCCACGACGTGCCCGAGTGGGCTGGTCACTTGGGCCAGTCGCCCCGCGGGTGTGTAGGCGTACCGGGTGGTCCCGCCGAGTGGGTCGGTCGCCGACACCTGCCGGCCGCAGCGGTCGTAGGTGGCCCGTAGCTCGGTGCCGTCGGGGCGACGCTGCACCGTGGCCCGGCCCAGCTCGTCGTACTCGAACTCTGTCGAGGTGGCCCCGTCGTCGACTTTGGTGACCCGGCCCAGCTGGTCGACGGTGGCGCTGCGGTGTGCTCCCAACGAGTCGATGCTGGCGGTGAGGTTGCCGTCGGCGTCATGCTCGCGCAGCCAGCTCGAGCCGGCCGGGTCGTGGATACCCACCAGGCGGCACAGCGCGTCGTAGGTGAACTCCCACTTGGCGCCGTCAGGGGCGACCATCCCGACCAGGTTGCCCAGCGTGTCGACGCGGCGGCTGGTGACATGTCCCAACGCGTCGATGACCTGCTCGGCCTCACCAGTACTGCCGTACCGCGTCTCGGTGCGCGCACCGGTCGGATCGGTGACTGCGGCCAGCCTGCCAGCCGGGGTGTAGGCAAACCGCCATATCCCGCCACCCGGATCCCGGCGCTGGACCGGGCGCCCGGCCGGGTCATAGCTCAGCTCGGTGCGCAGCCCGGTCGGCGAGACCGCGGCGGTGATCCGACCGGCGGCGTCTCGCTCAATGATCCCGGTGTGGCCGTGGGCGTCGGTGATTGAGGTGATGTTGCCGTCGGTGTCGAAACCGAAGCTGACCTGGACGCCGTCGGGGTCGATGATCCGGTGGACCAGCCCGCCGGTGACCTCCATGCGGGTGACACCACCCTCGGGATCGACAATCTCGACCGGGGTGCGCTCGGCGCCCTCGTAGCGGCAGCGGGTGGTCGCGCCGGTCGAGGTCGCCACCTCCAGCCTCCGGTCGGACTCGTCGTAGGTGTAGGTGAACGCCGCGCCGCCCGGCAGCCTTTGGCGGACCAGCCGGGCCCGGTCGTCCCATTGCTGCAGGGTGACCGCGCCTTTGCGGTCGGTGACCGCGGTCGGATTGCCCCACTCGTCGTACACCTTGGTCAGCTCGGCGCCGTGGCCGTCCACCGCACCGGTCAGCCGGCCGTGCTCGTCGTGCAGGTAGGTGTTGACCGGCCCGCCGTCGAGGTCGTCGACGATCGTGACGTGCCCGGGCAGGTACCGCATCCGCGAGCGGCGGCCATGTGCCGAGACCTGCTCGAGCACCCGGCCCTCGGCGTCGTAGGTGTTGCGCATCAGGGCCACACCATCGGCGTCGAGCACCGCGACGACCCGACCGGCGGTGTCGACCTCGTAGCGGCGCAGCCCGCCGGGACCGTCGACCTCGACCAGGTTGCCCGCCTTGTCGTAGCGATAGGTCACCTGACGGCCGTCCGAGCACACCAGCCCCGTGATCCGGTCGCCGTCCCACACCACGTCGAGCCGTTTGCCGCCCTGATGCGCCAGCCACACCAGCCGATCCTCGGCGTGACCGAACCGCACCAAGGTGCCCGGTCCCTGTTCCACCGTCAGCGGCAGGCCGTCGGCGTCGAACTCCCACCGGCCCCCGCCGAACCACTCCAGCGACAATCCCGCCCCGCTGGGTACCACCCGGCCGTGGATCCCCACCACCCGCCGGTACCCGCCGTCCGCGGCGACAGGAATCACGGCCCGCTGCCCGTCGGGGGACTCCCAGTGGGCCCCGTCAGGTGCGGCCCGTAGCCGGGTGGTCGCCCACGACGCCCAACCCCGCCCGAACGCCCCCTCCCGATCAGAGCGGCTGTTGAACGTCCGGGTGAAACGCAAGGCCTGTAAAAGCCCGGTGAAGGCCAGATCGACTTCGGTCTCCACGAAGTTGCCGGACGCGGTGTTGACCGGGTCGTTCGCATACCCAGACGTCGGCGGCTCGCCCCATGCGACCGGATCGTCGAAGGTGACCGACGCCCGGCCCCCGGTCAATCCGGCCGCCTTCAACCCCGCCGCGATCACCCTATCCGGCAGGCTCACCACACCACCGGAGGCGTCCGCCCGGCGGAACAGCCCCGCGATCGTCGAGGTCCACTGCGCATCGGTCTCGTTGTAACCGATGTAGGTCCGGAACGCCCCGATCATCGACTTTGCATCGAAATGGCCCCACCGCGACGTCGAGCTGAACTCGTTCTGCAACCGGGACAACGCGCCCTGCCGCGGCGACAACACCCCATCCAACCCGCGGCTGGCGTTCACCCAACCGACGAGATCATCAGGATCCGCCGAGCTCCGACCCGCCATACTTCCTGCTTTCCCTCCAAGCCCAGCGGGTCACCCGCCCGGCATTGCCGATCCGCGCGATGTTGAGGGCGCGTCGTGGATCGAGATTTTCGGTGGTTCGACCCGCGGCGGGGGCGGCGGCAGGTCGGCCTCCCCGAAGATCTCCTTGACGGGATCGACGACGTTGCGCTCGAACCAGTTCTTGCGCTCCTGCTGCGCGACCCACTCGCGCGCCACCACCCGACGCTGCTGCTCCTGCCGAGCCAGCCTGGCCAGTTCTTCAAGATCGTCCGCTGCCTTGCGCATGCTGACCACGAAACGGTGCGCATCGCCGGTGCAGATGTTGGTCCGCCCGTCGAACTGCCCGGCGTAGGAGCCTTCCCACTGCTTACGTGCCCCGGCGCCGATTTGCTTACGGACGCCGATCTGCTGGCTCAGCATATTGGCCGTGGAACGGAACTCCGCGACCAGCGCGGCCGCCGCGTTCCAGTTGAACTTGACATCCTCTTGTATCCCGCGAAGATCAGGCATCGACGCCCCTCAGCTCGCCGCCACACAGGCGGGCCTCGACAACATCGGCGAGACCCACCGGCCTCAGCTATTGCCGCCTGCGCTCATGATGTCGGTGTTGATCGATTGCACCTTGCTGCGCAGCTCTTCCAGCTCCTGGCTCACCTTGTCCAGCGCCCGTTTCGTCTCGGGCCACTGCGACCGGAAGTCGGTCGCGAGCTTGCCGTCCCACACGTTCGGGTCGGACAGGCGCTGGCCCTGCGTGTCCAGGCTCCGGATCTGCTCTGTCAGCCCGCCGTTGATGATGTTCTGCATCTGAGTGATCGCCGTCCGCGCTTCCTCGCTGGACAGTACACGCGCCATCCCGCCACTCCTTGTCAGCTGCAGTAAGTTGCCGGCTCTGGTGCCGCCACCGCAGGACGATAGCAGCACGGACCGCAGCAGCAGGTAATCATTTACCAGGACCGGTCTATCGGATGGTCACGGCCTGGATGAACTCGGCCTCCCCGCCGTTGACCAGCCAACCCCGGGCGGCGGTGACCGGGACCGGCGCCAGCCGGGGCAGCCGGACCGCGAGCAGGTCGCCGTCGAAGTCGACATCGGGGCGCAGCAGCACCCCCGCTCCGGACCGGCGCACCGTCTGGGTCCAATGTCCGTAGGCGGAGCGGAGCAGGTCCGCGCGGCCTGCGGCGATCACGTGCACGTCCGGCAGCAGCCGTTTGAGCAGCTGGTCGACCGCGCCGGCCGGATCGTCCAGCGACTCGGCGTCATCGATCAGCACGACGTGCCGGCCACCGGCGTCCACCACCTGGGCGAGCGCGTCGGGCAGGTCCTGGGCGTTGGTGACCACCTGGTCGACGCCGTCCAGCTGCCGCAGCGGTGACGGCCGGGTCGCGACGACGGTGAGGCCGACCCGTGGGGTTGCCGCGGCGAGCAGCTGGGCGAGCGCGTACAGCAGCCCGCTGCGTCCGGACCGCGCGGGACCGGCGATCAGCACGTGCTCGGCCGGGTAGACGCGCAGGAGCGCCGGTGTGAGAGCGCGCTCGGCGATGCCCACCGGCAGCAGCCACGGCTCGCCGTCCAGACGCGCCGCGTCGCCCAGGTCCGGGATGTCCACCGCGACCGGCAAGGTCCCCAGCGACATCGGCGGCCGCAGCGGCACCGGCACGGCCGCGGCGAGCCGGTTGACCGCCTCGCCCAGCGATGGCGCCGGCCGGGCGATCTGGATCAGCTGGCTGTTCTCGGCGACCAGACAACGCCCGGGCGACAGGGCCGCAGGCGAGCGGAACTTCACTCCGAACATGGCGTAGTCGTAGGGATCGGCGAGGCGGAACAGCCACTTCTGCGACACCGTCGACGACAGCGCGGTCGGCACGGCTCCGGTCCGGTCAACGGTGATGACGGTGAGTATTCCCAGCGGCGGGCCCTCCGACACGATCCGGGCCAGCTCGTCCTGGACCCACTGGACGGCGGGCTCGTCGTACTCGGCCCGCAGCGCCGAGAACCCGTCGATCAGCAGCACCACGCGCGGCTCGTCAGCGCAGGCCGCGCCCAGCTCGCGTCGGCGGTCGAGCTCGCCGCGCAACAGCCGGACGAGGCGCCGCTGCCGCTCTCCCTCGGTCGCGGTGATCACCGCGCCCGTGTGCGGCAGACCCGCCAACTCCGACAGCGCGCCGGCACCGAAGTCCAGCACGTACAGGTGCAGGTCGTCAGGGGTGGCACCGGCGGCAAGCGACAGCGCGATCGAGGCGAGCGTGGTCGTCGTGCCGCTGCCCACCAGCCCGAACAGCAGCAGGTTGCCCGCCCCCAGGTTCCAGCCCGCCGGGTACTGCGATTGCGCGTCCGGGTCGTCGGCCAGCGCGACCAGCGCCGTGCCCGCCTTGACCGCGTCCGGGTCGGCGACGGTGTCCAGCGGCAGGTCTGCCGGCAACGGCTCGGGCCAGGGCCTGCGCGGCACCGGCATGCCGGCCGCCTCGAAGGCCGTCCGCGCCGCCATCACGATCCGCTCCAGGTCACTGGCGTCGGCCTCGCCCGATGCCCTCGCCGGCTGCGGGGGACGTGGGCGGCGTCCGAACTGGAACGATGCCACGTCGACCCGGCCGCCGTTGTGCTGGCTCACCCCGGTGACGAGCGCGGTCTGGATCGGTACCACCTCCGAAGGACCCAGCCGGACGAAGGCGCGCCCTGGCTGGTCCCGTCCGATCCGCGCCGCGTCGGGCTGACCGATCACGTCGGTGGAGTCGCCGGTGTCCTGAACCCGCAGCGCGATGCGCAGGTTGGTGTTGGCGCGGATGTTGTCTTTGACCGCGCCGGAGGGCCGCTGGGTGGCAAGCAGCAGGTGGACGCCGAGGCTGCGGCCGCGTTGGGCGATGCCGACCAGGGCTTCCATGAACTCGGGCAGCTCTGCCGCCATCGTCGCGAACTCGTCGATGACCACCACCAACCGCGGCAGCGGGGCCCCGGTCGCGACGGGCAACCGCAAGTAAGCGCGCAGGTCGTCGGCGCCGGCATTGCGCAGCAACCGCTCCCGATAGTGCAACTCAGCCTCCAGGCAGCGCAACGCCCGCTCACCCAGCTGCGCATCGAGGTCGGTGACCAGCCCGACCGTGTGCGGCAGCCGGGCGCACTCGTCGAACGCGCTGCCACCCTTGTAGTCGATCAGGACGAAATTGAGGTGCTCGGGATCGGTGCGCAGCGCGAGCGCGGCGACCAGGCTGCGCAACAGCTCACTCTTGCCCGACCCGGTGGTGCCACCCACCAGCCCGTGCGGCCCGTCGCGGAGCAGATCGAGCGTGAGCACCCCGTCCTCGGTCACGCCGATCGGGGCGGCGATGCCGGGGTCCCGACCGCCGGCCTGCCACAATTCCGCCACCGCCCCGGGATCGAACACGTCCTGGGTGAACAGCGTGGCGACGTCCACCCGGGACGGCAATGACGCCCCGGCGGTTGTGGTCTCGGGATCTTCGAAACCCGCCAGCGCGAGCGCGCACGAGCGAGCGGTCTCGACGCTGACGCCGGCGACGAGCAACCCCTCGACGACCTCCCCGAGCCGCGGCCGGGTCACGGTAGCCGTGCCGTCCGCGTCGAGCACCTCGACCACCGTGGTGCAGACGGCAGGCAGCCGGTCGCGGGTGGGTGCGAGCACGATCCCGGCGACCGGCCCGGCGGCGCCGCGCAGCACCGCTCGGGCGGGCGCGTTCTTGCCCTCGGTCAACCCGACCGCGTCGACGACCGTGAGCAGCACCGGCCCGACCCGACGTTCCCGACCGGAGTCGAGCCCGCGGTCCGAGCCTCCCCGGCTCGCCTCGAACAGATCCCCTAGCAGCGCATGAGCCTGGTCGGGCAGGCCGGCCAGCATCCGAGCGCCGCCACCGGCCGCGGCGTCCCGGGTGTGCGGCAGCCATTTCGTCCACTCCCACGCCGCTGTCCCCTCGGGTTCGGTGAGCACCGCAACCCGCAGATCGGCCGGCCCGTGATGGACCGCAGCCTGACAGACCAGGGACCGCGCAAGTGCCAGCGCCGCGGCACGCTCCCCCGCGATGCCCACCACACCGCCGTCGGACAGATCAACCAGCGCCGGCGCGAGCTCGAGCGAGGAGACCTCGGTCAACGCCTGGACCACCTCGGGTGGGCGCTCGCCGTAGGTACTGGCCACGGGCGGTTGCCACCCGATGGTGCCCAAGCCGGCGGACAGATGCAGAAAGTCGGGATCGTCAAGGCGCCGCTCCCACAACCGCACGCTCGGTGCCGTCGCCCGCCGCAGAACCTCCGACGGTTCAGGCAGCCCGGCACGTGTCCTGGCAGTCTCCTCGAGGCGCTCCTGCTCCAACTGTGACCGGAATGCCTCCACGTCGACGGCGAACCGGGCGGCCTCCTTACGGGATGTCTGCCGACCATGACGGCGGCCCTCAACCCAGTTGCCGACCAGCATGACGGGCGAGAGCAGCGCGAACAGCGCGAACATGAAATTGCCGAAGATCTGAACCATCACCGCGGCCATCGCGAGCGGCGCGAGCATCGAGATCCACGAGAAGGGTTGTCTAGCGGTTTCCTCGCGTGGCGGCTTCGGCACCGCGGCCGATGAGGTGTCCGCAGCCGGCATGGGCCGCGGTGGCCGGTTGAACGCTATGTTCCCGCCGACGGTGCGTTGAGCACCGAGCAGCATCGGGCGATCGTCGCGCCCCGGCTCCAGCAGCGTCAGATGCACCGCCCCCAGCTGCATGATCTCACCGGGCGAGACCTTGCGACGCTCGCGCACCATCTCACTGCCGATCCAGGTACCGTTCCTCGACCCGAGGTCCTCGACAGTGGCTGCCCCGAGCGGGTCGACCTCCACGACGCAGTGCCGGGCCGACACCGTGGAGCTGGCGAGTGTCACGTCGCAGGCGCCGTCACGGCCGATCACGATGCGCCCCGGACGGAGCCTGATGCGCCGACCGGCATCTACACCCCCAACCAAGGCCAGGACCGGGCCTTGGGCCGGGCCGGTCGATGCGCGCCCGTTGTCTACCCCCGGACGGACGACCGCGCCGTCGTGCAGCCCGGTCTCGGCCAGGGCCAGGTACGGCTGCAGAAACCGGCCCTCCACGATGATGCCAGCCATACCGTCGCCCGCCCGGTATCCCAGCGCCTCGAGTAGATCTCCCACGGTGGCGTCGGGTACCTGGACATTCACGTCCACGTCGCGGACGACACCAGCGGTTTCGATGACGAGCTGCACCGTTCGTGATGATAGTCCCACCCCCTGCCAGCCGCTACTGAACACCGCCCTCGATCAGCGCGAACGAGGCGAGGAGTGCTCTGACCCTGGCAAGATGAACGGCGGTAGGGGGAGAAAGCCCGCACGGACGGGGTCTCCGCTGGCATCTCCTGCCTGGTTCGGGTGTTCATGTGATAAAGGACACATTTGCGACGACCACGGGGTGTCAACCGGCAGCGCGGCGTGTTCACCCTGACGACACTGGCAACTTGGCGACACTGTGGGAGTGACCAGGAAGCGCTGCGCGGTTCTGGGATATCTGGCGGGAACGGGGGAGAGAGATGGCTGGTGCGAGCGGTCAGTTGCCCGACGGTGGCCACATCGTCCCAGCGCTGCCCGGCTACCGCATCGAGCGGCAGCTCGGGCGCGGGAGCATGGGTGTGGTCTACCTGGCTGAGGACGTGCACCTCCGCCGTAAGGTCGCGTTGAAGATCCTTATTCCGACCCTGGCCGATGACGAGCTGTTCCGCAAGCGCTTCGACCGCGAATCGCAAAGCGCGGCCAATCTCGACCACCCCAACATCGTCCCGATCTACGCCGCGGGCGAGACGGGAGGGTCGCTGTACATCGTCATGCGCTATGTGGGCGGCGGCGATTTACGGGCGATGATCGAGGCCAACGGCTCGCTCAGTCTCCAGCAGGTGGTCTCCGTCATCACGTCGGTGGCTGATGCCCTCGACGCCGCCCATGCCCAGGGCATGGTCCATCGAGACGTTAAACCGGCGAACATCCTCATCGACGACCGAAATGGCAAACAAAACTACTACCTGAGTGACTTCGGCATCACGAAGCTCGTCTCCGCGGGTAGGAGCCTCACATCGGCCGGCCAGATCGTCGGCACCATCGACTACATCGCTCCCGAGCAGATCCAGGGCAAGCCGGTGGACGGCCGGGCTGATCTCTACGCGCTGGGCTGTGTGCTCTACCAGTGCCTGACCGGGTCGGTCCCCTTCCCGCGCGAGGAGACCGCCGCATTCATGTGGGCACACGTGCACGAAGAGGCGCCGCTGGTGACCGCCCAACGTCCTGATCTTCCACCGCAGATCGACCGCATTGTGGCCAAGGCCATGGCGAAGCAACCTGAGGACCGCTACGCCACCTGCGGGGACCTGGCTCTCGCCCTCGACGCAGCCGCATCCGGTCCGGCCGTTTCCGGTCCGGCGACTTCTACCAGGAGCGGGCCCGTCTCCGGTCCGGCGGCTTCTGCCAGGAACGGGATGGTCGCCACAGGACTCATCGACAGTCCGCCGCCGCCCGTTTCCGCCGGCATGACCAGCACTTACGCTATGCCGAAGCCTGCGCCGCGTCGGGTCCCCGTGACCGCTGCACCGCCGCAGCGGAGGTGGTGGGTGTTGGCCCTGGGCGGGGTGTTGGCACTTGCCCTGGTCGGGGGCTCCACCGCCCTCATCCTGAACTACTTCAGCTCGCGGTTTCCCAACCAGTCGGAGCGGGCGCTCCTCGCTCAGCTACCGCTCGCCCTGACCCTGGAGAACAGCTGTAAGCGCAACGCCGACGCCGGACAAAACACGGCGAACGTGCAAGCTTCCGTGATCTGTACATCCGGCGGAGACGTGAACAGGGTCGTGTTCACGACGTTCACCTCCCCCACGGCTCTCGGCAACCGGTACAACGCAGCTGTGGTTGGCTCCGAAACCGGCCTGAGCTCGGGCGACTGTCGTAACGCGCAACGAGCCGAAGGCCCGTACGCGAGCGAGTCAGGCCGAATAAGCGGACGAGTTCTGTGTTATCAAGAGCGCGGCTCATCGTTCATCGAATGGACCGAAGACGGATCCCGGACATTGGGCGTGGCAACGCGGACCGATCCGGACTACGCGAAGCTCCGGATCTGGTGGGCCGGTGTGGTGGACCGGACGCTCCCCGCCCCCGAGTCCACCCAACCGTCTGCCCCTCCGCCGGCCCCGGTTCCTCCCCCTGCGCCAGCAGCTCCACCAGCAGCCCCGGCTCGCCCCCCTGCCCCGCAGGCCCCGCCGGCTCCCGTTCCTCCTCCTGCCCCCACCACCATCACCGTCACTCCTTCCCCCAGCAGCACTCCTTCCCCCAGCAGCACTCCCACCTCCAGCACTACCCCTACTCCCAGCACTACCCCTACTCCCAGCGCCCCCAGCACGACATCGTCAAGTACAACTACGTCCCTCTCGACTTCATCGGTCACGCCGAATGGCCCCGTTCCCGCCGCACCCGGACCGGGGTAGCAATAACCGGAACCACACCCCAGCGCGGTCACCACGTATCGCGACGCCACCGGGCGTCAGGTCAGACCGAGTCGAGCGCGAGCGGCTGGCACCACGAGCAGCACACTCGTGAAGACGATCGCGTTCAGGATCAGTCCGATCGTCACCAGATAGAGCGCGGTAATGAGGCCCTGAGGTGGCGAACACCTCCTGGATGAACAGGTGGCTTTCCAGCCGCAGCGATCTCGCCCCCGCCACGAGGGTGAGCGAGTCGGTTAGCGCGAGCAGGATCAGGTCGTAGCGGCCGTTGGTGCGGGACCGGCCGCGGTCGGTCTGCAGTCGCGGTGGCAGTGATCATGTGACGCGCCGTCCGCTGGGGCGGTGAGTCGTGGTTTCGCCGCGTGGTCGGCTGGGTCCGGCAACGCGCTGCTTGGGATGGAGGGTGCGAGCGAGGTGGTATGCGGGTGTCATACCGCTGCCGGGTTCGACCCGGTAGATCCAGACGGTGAAGCCGTCGGCGGTGAAGGTGCGGGCGGAGCGGACGGCGTTGTCGAGGGTGTTGGCGCGGGCCAGCCGGACCTCGTCCCGGACGTAGGTGCCGTCACGGCGTTCGAGGAGTCTGGCCTGGATCTCGAAGTGGGCGCTCATGTGCGGTTCCTGAGTTCGTGGGGCCGGTGGCTGTCTCGGGCAGTGCGTGGTCCCCAGTCACGGGAGTCCCTCCGCGACGAGGGCTGTTCCGGTGGCTGGCGGGCTCGTTGGTAGCCGTTGTCATCGACCTTCCGCTCGAACGGACGGCCTACGGCGAAGGACTTGCGCGAGGTGTTGATCAACAGTTCCATGGCGGATGCCCTCCCGGGCGTCTCGGTGGTGGGCTCGCGGGGTGGTTGTGCGAGTGCATCCTAAAATCGAGGGCGTTTCTTCTCGTCCCGTCCGCGTCGAGGACTCATCTGCGGGGCCGGTGGCTGATCTAGTCTCGTTTGTGTCTCATATGTGGTACGCTGCTCCCGACGATCAGGCCCGGAGGTGACCCGTGCCGGAGAACCCGACGCTGTTGAAGGCGATGTTGCGATCCCGGCACTTGCAAGAGCACCGCGCGTTCTGTCGGGCCTACGACCGCAGCGCGAAGCAGGTCGACCCGACGCTCGCCGGGAGGCACCCGAGCAAGGCGACGTTCTACCGGTGGCTGTCCGGCGCCATGACGAAGCTGCCTCATCCGGATCACTGCCGGGTGTTGGAGTCGATGTTCCCCGGCTGCACCGCTGAGCAGCTCTTCGAGCGCTGGGATGACGGCCGTCCGCTACCGGACGTCTCGAAGGACGCCCAGGACGCCCGGCTGGCCCGCCGAAACGGCAGCGCGTCGACGCGGACGCCGTACGGCGATCTCACCGCGGCCTACACGACGCGGGCCGAGTTCGCCGAGCACATGCCGCCGCACACCCTGTTCGACTCGGCCAAGAAGATCCAGGTCGCCGGGCTGTCGCTGAACATGCTGTGCCAGCAGTACTCGGATGTCCGACTCCGCGCGCTCCTCGGCCGCGGTGCGCGTCTCGAATGCCTGTTCCTCGATCCGGACGGCGAGGCCATCCGCGCCCGTGAGATCGAGGAGAACTACGAGCCCGGCGACCTATCCAGCCTCACCCGGCTGAACATGGCAGTCCTGCGCCGGCTGCGCGCCGAGCTGAGGGTCGAGAACCGCGACCAGGTGGAGCTGCGGTGCTATGACGAGTGCATCCGGTTCAACATCACAATCATCGATGACACGCAATGCGTCGCGCAGCCGTACTTACC
>JBOHEO010000057.1:0-26022 GCA_050701055.1 Pseudonocardia sp.
GGCGAGATCCCGGCCGGCGAGTACGGCGGCGGCACGATGACGATCTGGGACTCCGGCACCTACGAGACCGACAAGTGGACCGACCGCGAGGTGGCCGTGGTGTTCCACGGCGAGCGGGCCCGGGGGCGGTACGTCTTCATCCGTACCGACCGCGACAAGCGGGACGGCTGGCTGCTGCGCCGATCCGACCCACCAGCCCCCGACCACGAGCCGCTCCCCCACGACGTTGCACCGATGCTCCCGACCCCCGGCCCGCTCCCCCGCGATACCGGCTGGTGGTGGCAGGTGTGCTTCGGCGGCTACCGGGTGATCGTCCGCGTCGAGGGTGGTCGGGCCCAGGTCCTCGACGCGGACGGTGCCGACCGGACCCCCGATCTTCCCCAGCTGCGCGGCCTCGGCACCGATCTCGGCACCACCCAGGTGCTGCTCGACGGCGAGCTGTCGGCCCCGTCCGACCTGTGGATCGGTGACCTGCTGCACCTCGACGGGCGGGACTGCACCGATCTTCCCTACACCGAGCGCCGGGCCCTGCTCGACGGCCTGCCGCTGGTCGGGCCGCACTGGCGGGTCGCGCCGGTCTACCCCGACGCCGGCCCGGCGGTCCTCGCCGCGGCCACCGAGCAGGGCCTGCCGGCCGTCGTGGCGAAGCGGGCCTCCTCCCCCTACGTTCCGGGCCGGCGCAGCGAGGACTGGGTGCTCGTCGAGACCGGCCTCGCCCACCGGACCGATGCCGCCGCGCCACCCAGGACGGCGCCGGATCCGCAACGGGTCGGTCGCGCCCGGCTCACCAACCCGAAGAAGGTGCTCTACCCGCTCACCGGCACGACGAAGTCCAACGTCCTCGACCACTACCTCGCGGTGGCCGAGGTGATGTTGCCACACCTGCGCGACCGTCCGGTCACGATGGTCCGCTGGCCCGACGGGGTGGAGCGGGACTCGTTCTTCGAGAAGGACGTCTCCCGACATGCGCCGGAGTGGATCCGCACGGCCCGGGTGAGTACCCCCGGCGGGCGATCGGAGAACGCCGACTTCCCGCTCCTCGACGACGCCGAGGGGCTCGCCTGGGCCGCGAACCTCGCCGCACTGGAGCTGCACGTCCCGCAGTGGCGGGTCGGACCGCGAGGCGGCCAGCGCGCCCCGGACCTGGTGGTCTTCGACCTCGATCCGGGCGAGGGTACGACCGTGGTGGACTGCGCCCGGGTGGCGACGCGGGTGGCCGAGCGGCTCGCCGACGACGGCCTCGTCGCGTACCCGCGCACCAGCGGTGGCAAGGGGATGCAGCTCTACCTGCCGGTCGCGGTGTCCCGGCCCGAACGCACCTCGGAGTTCGTCCGCGCGCTGGCCGAGGACCTCGCCCGCGACGATCCGAAGCGGATCACCGCGGTGATGGCCAAGGCGCGCCGGCGCGGCAAGGTCTTCGTCGACTGGAGCCAGAACAACCCGACCAAGACCACCATCGCCAGCTACTCGTTGCGCGGCCGGGCCCGGCCCACCGTCGCGACGCCGGTCACCTGGGACGAGGTGGCGGCCTGCCGCCGGCCCGAGGACCTGGTGTTCGTCGCCGCCGACCTGCCCGACCGGATCGCCGCACACGGCGACCTGCTCGGCCCGCTGTTCACCGAGCCGCAACGCCTGCCCCGTCGCGGGTGAGGGTCGTCCGGTGGCAAGCTCGGACGGTGCCGGAGCGCCACCCCTACCTGGACGGCCCGTACCCCCGCGCCTACGCCCACCGCGGCTGGCACATCGGGGAGCTCACCGGATGCGAGAACACCCTCGCGGCGTTCCACCGAGCCGTCGACGAGGGGTTCGGCTATCTCGAGCTCGACGTGCGCGCGACCGCCGACGGTGTCCCGGTCGTCCATCACGACCCCACGCTGGACCGCACCACCACCGGCACCGGCGAGATCCGCACGGTGCGGGCGGCCGACCTCACCACCGTGCGGGGCGCCGGGAACGAGCCGATCCCGCTCCTCGAGCAGGTGCTCACCGAGCTCCCGGACACCCGGATCACGATCGAGCTGAAGTCCGACGCCGTGGTCGGGCCGGTCCTGGCGGTGCTGGAGCGCACGGCCGCCTGGCACAGCGTCTGCCTCGGCGCGCGCCACGAAGCACGGTTGTGCCGCGCCCGCCGGGAAGCCGGTCCCCGGCTGTTCACCTCGATCGCGATGCGGTCCGCGGTCGCCTTGCGCAGCCGGGCCTGGATCGACGTCCTGCCGGGGCCGCTGGCGTTGCTGCCGACGCTGCCGGTGCACGGCCGCCTCGCGCAGCTGCCGCGCCGGTTCGGGCCGCTCACCGTGGTGGACGCGGGACTCATTCGCACGGCGCATCGGACGGGCCGAGAGGTGCACGTGTGGACCGTCGACGACCCGGCCGAGATGGCGGAGCTGCTCGATCTCGGCGTCGACGGCCTGCTCTCGGACCGCCCCGACCTGCTCCGCGACGTTCTCGCCGACCGCGACCAGTGGGCCGCGCGTTGACCTCTCCGGGCGGACCCGCACCGCTACGCTCCACCGCATGACCACCGCGGCCCGCCATGATCTCCCGGCGACCCGCGGGCAGATCTCCGCCTGGGGGTTCTGGGACTGGGGATCGTCGGCCTTCCACGCCGTGGTCCTGACCTTCGTCTTCTCCGTCTACCTCACCGGCACGGTCGGTGACGACCTGCCCGGCTCGGTGTCCGCGCAGAGCTGGCTGGGTTACGCGCTGGGCGCCGCCGGGTTGCTGATCGCGCTGATGGCCCCGGTGATCGGTCAGCGCGCCGACGCCGCCGGGCGCCGCCGGTTCTCGGTCGGCGGGTGGACGGCCATGACCATCGCGACGATGGTCGGGCTCTTCTTCGTTCGCGACGACTACCCGTTCCTGTGGCTGGGGCTCGTGCTCCTGGGCCTGGGGACGATCTTCGCCGAGCTCGCGCAGGTATCGTACAACGCGTTGCTGCGCCAGGTCTCCACGCCGGCGACCATCGGGCGGGTCTCCGGGTTCGGCTGGGCGATGGGGTACTTCGGTGGCATCGTCGCGCTGCTGGCGGTGTACCTGGGTCTGATCACCGGTGATGGTGGCCTGCTCGGGGTGAGCACGGCGGATGGCTTCAACATCCGGCTGGTCGCGCTCGTGGCCGCGGTGTGGTTCGCGGTGTTCGCGGTGCCGATGCTGGTGCTGATCCCGGAGACGCCCGCGGCCGAGCAGCACCCGCGGCTGGGCGTCGTCGGATCCTACCGCAAGCTCCTGCGCGACCTGCGCGAGCTCTACCGGGCCGATCCGCACACCGTCTACTTCCTCGGGGCCAGTGCGGTCTTCCGCGACGGCCTCGTGGCGATCTTCACCTTCGGCGGGGTGCTCGCGGTGAGCGTCTACCAGATCGACCCGGCCGACGTGCTCATCTTCGGCATCGCGGCCAACGTCGCCGCGGGGATCGGCGCGGTCGTCGCCGGGCGGATCGACGACCGGGTGGGGCCCAAGGTGGTCGTCGTCTGGTCACTGGTCGGGATGCTGGTGAGCGGGGGGTTCCTGCTGTTCGTGTCGGGGCCGACCGCGTTCTGGGTCTTCGGGCTAGGACTGACGTTGTTCGTCGGCCCGGCGCAGGCGTCGTCGCGGACCTATCTCACACTGCTCACCCCACCCGGGCAGGAGGGTCAGATGTTCGGTCTGTACGCCACCACCGGGCGCGCGGTGTCCTTCCTCGCGCCCACCCTCGTGGGCGTGTTCACCTACGCCTTCGCCTCGAACCGGGCCGGGATTGTCGGGATCCTGCTGGTGATCGGCGTCGGTCTGATCGCGCTGCTGCAGGTGCGCGCGCCGGAGCGGGTCGACGCCGCGATCTGAACCACCCTCAGGCCTGAACCACCCTCGGGCCGCCTAGGTGACGCATGTCACAGTCAGCGGACACGTCACAGTAACGTGTGCGAGGGCGACGGATAGGGGACACTCTCCTGTCAGGACATCAACCAGCTGGTGTTGGTCGCGATTCGACGACACTCGATCGGTTGGCGTCCGCCAACGGGAACAGACGGCTGCCCTGCAGACGTTACACCTGGTGGTACTGGGCGAAAGGATCCCCCTTCGCCCCGTGAACGGGAGGATTCGCATGGCCGACCGCGTGCTCCGTGGCAGCCGGCTCGGGGCTGTCAGCTACGAGACCGATCGCAACCACGACCTGGCGCCGCGGCAGTCGATGCGCTACGCGTGTCCGCGCGGGCATGACTTCGAGGTACCGTTCGCCAACGACGCAGAGGCTCCGCACACCTGGGAGTGCCGCCTGCACGGCAGCATCTCCACGCTCGTCGACGGTGTCGAGCCCGAGAAGAAGAAGGTCAAGCCACCGCGCACACATTGGGACATGCTGCTCGAGCGTCGCTCCGTGGCCGACCTCGATGTGCTGCTCACCGAGCGGCTGGATCTGCTGCGCGAGCGTCGGGCCGAAATCGCGTAGTCCGACGAGGTCTGTAGGTCCGATCACGCCGGGTAGGTCGACGACCGAGCCGGGTCGGCTTCTGGCGGCCCGGCTCAGTCGTGTCCGAAACCGGCTCAGTCGTGTCCGAAACCGCGGGTCAAGCGCTCAGGCCCGCACCGGGGCCCGTCCGGCACCGCGTTGTCGCGACCGAAGAGCCTGGCCAGACCCCATCGCGTGACCCGCCAGAGCGCCTCCCCGACGATCGCCCCGCTCATCTTCGAGGTGCCGCGCTCCCGCTCGGTGAACGTGATCGGCACCTCATGGACCCGGAACCCGGCCTGCACAGCCCGCCAGGCCACGTCGACCTGAAAGCAGTAGCCCTGAGAAGCCACCTCACTAAGGTCGAGTTCCTCGAGCACCTGCCGGCGGAAAGCCCGGTACCCCCCGGTGATGTCCCGGATCGGCACCCCCAACGCGACCCTCGAATAGAGGTTGCCGCCGCGGGAGAGCCATTCGCGGTACGCCGGCCAGTTCACGACCTCACCGCCCGGCACGTAACGCGATCCGAGCGCGACGTCGGCGTCGTCCAGGGCCGCGATCAGCGCGGGCAGGTCCTCGGGCGCGTGTGAGCCGTCGGCGTCCATCTCCACGACGATGTCGTGGTCGCCGCGCAGAGCGGTGGCGAAGCCGGCGAGGTAGGCCGCGCCCAGCCCGGCCTTCTCCGTGCGATGCAGCACCCGGATGCGCGGGTCGGCGGCCGCCAGCTCGTCGGCCAGCACACCTGTGCCGTCAGGACTGGAGTCATCCACCACGAGGGCGTGCACCGCCGGCGCCGCGGCGTGCAGCCGCGCAAGCACCGGACCGAGGTTCTCCCGCTCGTTGTACGTCGGGATCACCACCAGCACCCGTCCAGCGGGCTCAGCCATCGTCGTCCTCCCCAACCCGATCCGCTCCCGTACGGGGCCGTGGGGCAGGCCGACCCGAGGCCGCCCGGCCCGCGAGGACGGCCCACCCGACGGCCAGCACTCCCATGGCGACCAGCGTCCATTCGGGCACGGACCGCACAAGGCCCGCCAGCGTAGTGGTGCTCCGCAGCGTCGTGCGCTCGACCAGCACGTCCGCGGTGAACGGGCGGGTCCGGTCGCGCACCGAACCGTCCGGGGCGATCATCGCGCTGATCCCGCTGGTGGCGGCGACGACCACCGCTCGGTCGTGCTCCACCGCCCGCACCCGCGACATCGCCAGCTGCTGGTAGGTCATTCCGGACAGGCCGAAGGTGGCGTTGTTGCTCGGCACGGCGAGCAGGGTCGCGCCGGCGGCGACGCTGTCGGCAACCAGATCGTCGAACGCGATCTCCCAGCAGATCGCCACGCCCACCATCACCCCGGCCATGTCCACCACACCCGATCCGGGCCCGGGCACGAAGTTCCCGGCCCGGTCGGCGTAGCTGGAGAACAGTGAGAAGAACTCGCGGTAGGGCAGGTACTCGCCGAACGGCTGCACCCGGCGCTTGTCGGTGCGCCCGACCACCCCGGAGCCGGCTTCCCAGATCAGTACGGAGTTGCTCGCGGTGCGGCCGTCGGGGTTGCGCAGCACCGTGCCAAGGAGCACCGGCACCCCGACCGCGCGGGCCGCCGCGTCGATCCGGGCGGCGGCGTCGGGGTTGCGCAGCGGGTCGATGTCGCTGGCATTCTCCGGCCAGATGACCAGATCGGGTGCCGACAGCCGGCCCGCGGCGACGTCGGCGGCGAGCCGTTCGGTGACCCGGACGTGGTTGTCGAGTACGGCGCGACGCTGGGCGTTGAAGTCCAGGCCCAGGCGCGGCACGTTGCCCTGGACGGCAGCGACGGTCACCACCCGCTCCGGCGCGCCGCCCAGGGGCGGGATCAGTGCGGACAGCGGGCCGGCGAGCAGGGCGAGCGCCGCAAGACCGGCCGGGAGGGCTGCCCGGCGCTCGCGACGCACGACCCGGCGGGTGGCCTCGGCCAGGGCGAGCCCGGCCAGCACCGTCACGAACGACAGCAGTGGTGCCCCGCCGATCGCGGCGACCGGCAGCAGCGGGCCGTCCGACTGACCGAACGCCACCCGCCCCCAGGGGAAGCCGCCGAACGGCACCCGGCTGCGCGCCGCCTCCCCCGCCACCCACACCGCCGCCGCCCACAACGGTGCACCGGGCAGCCGGGAGACCACCGCCATCCCGGCGGCAGCGAGGCCGAAGAACAGCGCTTCGAGCCCGGACAGCGCCAGCCACGGCAGGGCGCCGACGTACTCGCCGGTCCAGACGAGCAGCGGCAGCAGGTAACCCAGGCCGAACAGCATCCCCCAGCCCAGCCCGGCGCGCGCCCCGCGGCCATGCAGCACGGCCCCGAGCAGCGCGAACGCCGGCAGCGCCAGCCACCACAGGGTGCGCGGCGGGAAGCTCAGGTAGAGCAGCAGCCCGCCGCCGACCGCGCCTGCGAGCCGGGCACCGAACACCAGGTTCGGCCGATCCTGGCACGGTAGCTCCGGAGCGGGGCCCGCGGTCGGCTCGGCGATGGGTACGGCCACAGGACCGAGCCTACGGTTGGGTCCGACGCTGCCCCGGCAGCATCCGGTCGGGTGGGGGCGCCGTATAAGGAACGTGTCACCGGCCCCCGCACCCGGTGTGGCTACGTCCGGACATCCGCGTCGAGCACCATCCCCTCGGGGACGGAAGGCTCCTGAGCGTCTACCACTGCCTGTACCCTGTGGACGGCCCGGTCCGCATCACGTGCGCGATCTCCAGGAGTTGAGTCCCGTGGTCAAGGAAGAGCATGACGCGCCGGACGACCCCGAACTGGCTGCCAAGATTAAGTTTGAGGTGCCGCACTCGGCGCGGGTGTGGAACTACTGGCTGGGCGGCAAGGACAACTACCCGGCGGATCGGGCCGTGGGAGACGCCGTCCTCGCGGTAAACCCCAGCCTTCCGCTCACCGCCAGGCAGTGTCGGCGGTTCCTCGTGCGGGCCGTGCGTTTCCTGGCCGGTGAGGTGGGAATACGTCAGTTCCTGGATATCGGCACCGGGCTGCCCACCGTGCAGAACACCCACGAGGTCGCCCAAGGCATCGCGGCGGGGTCGCGAATCGTCTACGTGGACAACGACCCGCTGGTGTTGGCGCATGCGCGCGCGCTGCTGATCGACACCACCCCGGAAGGGGTCACCACCTACATCCACGCCGACGTCCGCGAGCCCGAGTCGATCATCGCCGATGCCCGCAACGTGCTGAACTTCACCCAGCCGATCGCGGTCATGCTGCTGGGTATCCTCGGGCACGCGGCACCTGAGTTCGACACGATGCGTTCCATCATCGCCCGGCTGATGGCCGGCGTGCCCTCGGGCAGCTACCTGGTGCTGATGGATGGTGCCGACACGACCGACGAGGTCTATCGCGCAGGTGTGCAGCGGCAAGCGGAGATGGGACACCCCTACCACCTGCGTACCGTCGAGCAGTTCACCGAGTGCTTCGCAAGAATGGAACTGGTGGATCCCGGCCTGGTGCCGGTCACCCAGTGGCGCCCGGACACCACCGAGGTAGGCACCCTCGAACCGAGCAGCAGTGCCTACGGCGCGGTGGCGCGCAAACCGTGACGCGGCCCCGAAGACGCTTCCCCGATATATCCCTGCTGGTGCTGTCCAACATCGCCTACGACAACGAGCGGCAGGCCGCTGCCGATCCGGGCTGGACATGGTCTGGGTGCCTTCGCCGTACCTTGCCGACCAGATCGTCGCCGACAGGGCCGGGTGCCGGACGATGTCCACGTCGTGCCGACCGCGCTCACCGAGACCCGGTGCGAAACCGGCCCGACAGACCACGGACAAACCGATCATCGTTTATCCGAGACAGCGGCGAGGACTGGAACGCCGACGGGCGGGCGGCAAATGCCATTCAGCCTAAATTGATCAACGGACGTGCGGTGCCTCGCTGCGGCACTCGCTGATCGACGTCCGGGAAGCGGCAACCGCACGAGACACAGCCTCAGGTCCCCAATCGTTGATCAAGAGATCGTAGATCGCGCAACACCACCCATCCCCAGCAAGCGCCCCAGTGATCACCCACACTGATCACCATCCGGGAACCAGTGGAAGCACCCCGAGCGGCGGGTCTCGACCGAGCGCCGGATGAGTAGGTGGCGCCCGCGGGGCGCCACCCCGCCCGGTGGTCCAGCTCGGGACCGATCTCGGCGGAACGCCGTCACGGCGTTGACAAAACCATACAAAACTGCCCACCAAGATCGTATTGCCCGGGGTGACCAAGCAGGACGATCTGCGCGCCCTGTTCTACCTGGCCGGGGAACGATGGGTGCAGCACACCACCCGCGGCGAGTCCGAGAACGCCGACGGCCGCGCCTCGCACTCCACCTCGCGCACCCCGACGCTGGAGCCGGTCATCGCCGGGCACACGATCTCTTCCATGCCCCGCTGGCACGCCTACGTCCTCGGTCTCGGCCGTCGCCCCGCCGTCGTCTCCTACGAACCCGGCTACGTCCGAGTGGCCCGCGAGCAGGCCGCCCTCGCCCCGGCGAAGGGCACCGCGCCGGATCCGCGGGTCGGTCAGGTCGTGCAGCTCCCCACGACGCGTAAGCAGGCCGGATGAGCACGCCGCCCGACGGAACGCCCCGCCGCCGGCGGGCGGGCCTTCGCCGTCGAGCCCGCGGCGGGAGCAGATGCTGTCCGACCTCGCCGCGGAGCTGCGGGCTGCTCGCGCCGAGCACCACAAGGACATCACCCGGCGCGGCGGCCTGCTCGCCGAGAACGCCACGCTGCTTTCCCAGGTCCTGCCCCGGGTGTCCGGGCTCGACGAGGAGCTGGCCGACCTCGCGGCCCGCGTCGACAGCCTGACCGGTGCCGACCCGGAAGAGCTGGCGGCCGTCTCGCTGGACTGGCCGGGTATGTCGGCCGACGCGGCGGCGAAGGAGTGGGAGGCCCTGGCCGAGTGGGTGGCCAAGGTCCTCGGCCCGTTCTACGAGATCACCCGCGAGCAGCTGCCCGACTACTGGGCCTTGCACTGCCCCGCGGTGATCGAGCTGGTCTGGCTGCGCCGCAGCTGGGCGGGCGCGCACGCCCCGGACGCCCTGAGCAGCGCCGCGGGGGAGTGGCACACCCGGTGGCGCCGCGACGCGCTCGCGAACATCAGGGCCGCGATCCCCGAGACGTGGTGCCGCCCCGGCGAGCACTACGTCCACACCCGGGACCGAGACCAGGACCAATGGCCGCGCGCCCGCCCGCCCGCCCGCCTTCGGCGAGCCCGGACAGCCCTACCGCCACACCCCGGGCCAGCGCCCGGACCCGAGCGACCCACGCGTGGGGGAGAAGAACGAGATCACCGCACCGCGGCACTGGGAACCGGGCTACCGCGCCGCCGCGACCGCGGACCTGGCTTGGCGACGTGAACGCGACACGGCCAGGGCCGCCGCGGCGGCCGCGAACGTCGAGTAGCGGCACGTCGAACGAACGAGGGGGGTGCTTCCGTCGGAAGCACCCCCCTCGTCATGTCCGGGAGTTCAGTCGGGCAGCTCCAGCCACACGACCCGCAGCACGTGGACCTCGCGTTCCCGGTCCAACACCAGATAGAGCACCTGCGCAACGCCGAGCGGCCCGAACAGCCAGCGACGCACCTCGGCGTCGGGGTTGTTGGCGTTCTGCGGGGCGCCATCCCACGGCGCGACCGCGATCGCGTCGAGCACGCGGGCGTAGTCGGCGAGCAGGTGCGACGGAAGCTCGGCGAGCTGCTCGGCCGCCTCGGGGTAGGTGACGACCCGGAACACCGGGTCTACCGGCGGCCGGACTCGTCCAGGCCGGCCTCGACGAGCCGGGCGTCGATCCGCGCGCGCATCTCCGCCTCGGAGACGCTGCCCTCCGGGGCTCGCCGGGTGGCCTGGGTGCGGGCGGCGGTGGCCAGCACCCGGAAGTAGGCGCCGGGCTCGCGGAGTTCCTGATAGGCGTGATGGCGCCAGTTCTGCAACAGGTCCTGTACCCCGGTGAGGTCCTTGGACCGCTTCGCCTGCTCTAGGACGTGCTCCCACTCGGCGTCGAACACCGCGGCGACCTCCGCCGGCAGGCACGCACGGATCGCGACCGGGTCCGCGTCCGGCGGGGCGGGGGCCGCCGTGGGGTGCGGCGCGGGGGAAGCCATGACCGTGACGATAGCGCCACCGGCGCTGAATCCCGGGTCGGTGTCGGTTGGTGGCCGTACCATTCGTCGCAGGTCTGGTGAGCGGGCCGCCGGAGGTGATGGCCGTGTACGGAGACACCCACGTCGAACCTGCGCTGCTGTTCGACCCCGGCCGCGGCGAACAGCCCCCCGCCGACGCGCTCGACCTGTACTTCCACGCCCCGCTGAGCCTGTCGCTGATCGGCGACGCGTTCGCCTTCAACGACATGAACCGAGAGCTCGACCAGCTGCTCGACCTCTACGCCGGCCTCGCCCGCGAGGTCGTCACCCTCGTACAGCGCCAGGGCGGCTACGTAAGCGTCGGACACCGCAACCGCTCCGACCCCGCACGGCTGGAGATCACCGGCATGGCGCACAACGCCGTGCCCGGCGAGCCGACCATGCGGCTACACCTGGACGTTTACGTCGGCCGCACCGCGACCGCTCTCAACACGGGCGAGCGCCACCCGATCGTGCTCGATTGAATCGAGCGGGCGGCGAACTTCGCGTGGCGGCGGTATCTCACTCAGCTCGTCGACCAGACAGAACAGACACTCGGGTTCGTGTGGGCGCGGTCTTGGCTGGTGAGAGCCGCAGACCGATCGGTGCGAGCACCTGGGCGATCTCCTCGCGCAGCGCCTCGGTGTCGGTGCTGCCGCCAGGAACTGCTCACCGGCCAGCCCGGTCGGTACTCACCGGCTGTTCAGCGGCCTGATCGGCCGTAGAGTTCACGCTCCCACAGCCACTTCACCACGCGTCCGACGCCTGCGGTGCTCCGCCCGGGGCCGCCCCGCCGGAGCGGGCGGCACCGACGGCAGGGTTGCGCGCCCCGATGTCAACCTCGATCCGGCGCGCGGCCGACGCTACGCACGGAGAACGTCGACCCCTCCCGCCGGCGTGAAGGCCGCAGCGCGCTCGCCGACAAGCAGGTGCGCGTTGCCGAGCCGGTCGAGGGCACCGGGCGCGCCGGTGCGCCGGTACCACTCGTAGCCATAGGCCGCGGCGAAGTGAGCGGCCGGCACGTCCTCGGGCCCGACCTGGCTGGCGTGCGCGGTGATCGCCTCCCGCTTGCGCTCCAGGGAGTCGGGCCCGCCGGTCACCGCCAGCTCGATCTCGGCGGTCACCCGTCCGAAGGTGACGTCCGCCGCGCGGGCCGCACCGTGGATCAGGTGCCGGTTGCGGGCGCTGACGTGCAGGTGCTCGCGGTCGACCGTCATCCGGTACGCGGTGGCGCCCACGAGGCGGGCCGCGGTGGCACCGATGTGGTGGGTGGCCCGGTGGTCGGGGTGGCCGTAGATGCCGTGCTCGTCGTCGTGGATCACGGTGTCGGCGCCCTCGTCCTGCGCGATGTCGGCGACGCGGCGGGCTAGCGCCGACGGATCAGCGCCGATGAGGGCCCGCCGGTCACCGGCGCCGGGCCAACCCGGGAGGCCGGAATCGCGGTGCCCGAGCAGCATCAGCCGGGAGACGCCGAGCAGCTCGGCCGACCGCTCGAGCTCGGCGAGCCGCCGCGCTGCGACGGTCTCCCCCCGCCGCAGCGGTACCCGCGACTCCCCCAGCTCACCGGCGGTGGCCATGACGAGAACCGTTCGCGCGCCGGCGTCGGCCAGGCGTCGCAGCGTGATGCCGGTGAAGATCGCCTCGTCGTCGGGATGCGCGTGCAGGGCGAGGACGGTGTGACCACGGAGGTCGGGCGTGCTGGGCATGATGTGATCGCAGACGGTGCGGGGCCACGGGAGCGGCCGGACGGACGGTTGCCGGGTCAGCTACGACAGCTGGGACAGCACCCCGGACAACAGCGACCCACGGCGGGGCGGCTGTACCGGTCGATCACGGGGCGCATCATGCCACACCGTCGGCGGCCGCAGCGACCCCGGAATCGGGTGTCCGATATCACTGCCGGCTCGCCCAGCCGTACCGGAGATCGTCGGCCACATCCTGGAACCGTGCGTATCACCTGTCGGCGAGCGCGTCGAACAGCACCTGTCCCCGGTGCACGGTCCGCAGGCAGCGGGGGGCGCCGGCCGTGCCGTCGAGTGGCGCGACCCCGTCCCACACCGCATAGGACGCCGTCGCGCCGGCCAGCAGGCGTCCGGCCATCGGCGAACGGTCTCCCGCGGCGCGGTGCCCGCCGACGGTGTGGGCGGCCAGCGCGACGTCCGGGTCGAGCTCGGAGCCCGGGGTGCGGTGCTCGACCGCCGCCCGGATCGCCGCCCAGGGGTCTACGGGCGTGACCGGGGAGTCGGAGCCGAGGGCAAGGGTGACGCCGTGGGCCCGCAGCATCGCCAGCGGGTTCATCGGTCGGGCCCGAGCCTCCCCGAGGCGCTCCGCGTACATGCCGTCGGGCCCGCCCCAGAGCGCGTCGAACACCGGCTGCACGCTGGCCACGACGCCGAGCCCGGCGAGCACCCGGGCCTGGTCGGGATCGACCATCTCCAGGTGCTCCACCCGGTGCACCGTGGTGCGCAGGGCTGCCCGGCTCACGTCGACGCACCGGGTCGCCTCGGCGAACCCGGCCAGCGCGACGTCGGCAGCGGCGTCGCCGATCACGTGGAACCCGGCCTGCACCCCGGCCAGCGTGCAGGCGGCCACGTGCGCACCGACCGCGCCCGCGTCGAGATAGCGGTTGCCGGTGCAGCCCGGGGCGTCGGCGTAGGGCGCGCGCAGCGCGGCGGTACGCGAGCCGATCGAGCCGTCGACGAAGAGGTCACCCGCCAGACCGTGCGCCCCGGTGGCAGCGAGCACCTCACGAGCCTGCGCCGCCGTGGCCACCGCCGCACCCCAGTAGCCGACGACCTCCGGGCCCGGCCGGGCGAGCAGGGCGGTCAGGTCCGCGACGGAGGAGATGTCCGGACCCGCGCACTCGTGCACGATCCCGACCCCCCGTTCCGCCGCGGCAGCCAGGAAGGCCCGCTGCGCGGCGTCGCGACTGCCGGCGTCGACGGCGACGAGCGCGGCCCGGCGGGCATGGTGATGCGCGGTGGCCGACAGTGCACCGGTGGCCGACCAGCCGGGCGCCCCGACGGCACCCGGCGCCCGGTCCAGCAGGGCGGAGGACACCAGCGCGGAGTGCACGTCGATCCGGCTGAGGTACACCGGGGACCCACCCGCGGCCCGGTCGATCGCGGCTCGCCCGGGCGGCGGGTCGGCCCATCTGTGATCCTGCCAGCCGTGACCCCAGATCAAGGCACCGGGCCGCGCGGTGCCGCGGGCGGCGACCGCGTCCAGCAGGGCCGCAGGTGAGGCGCACCCGGTGAGGTCGAGCCCGTCGACGAGGAGCCCGGTGGCCGTCGCGTGCACGTGCGCGTCGACGAACACCGGGGTGACGGTGGCACCGGCCAGGTCCACGGCGGTGGCACTGGGCATGCGCTCCCGGGCGTCGGCCGCGCTACCGACGAAACTGATCCGACCGCCGGTGATCTCGAGGGCGTCGGCACCCGACCGGCTGCCCGGGTCGAGGACCCGGGCGCCGAGCAGGAGGGTGCGGGTCATTCCGCCTGTCCACTCCCCGAATGGATCAGTACGCGCGCTTGGGCATGATCACCCAGAGCGCGAGGTAGGCGACGAACTGCGGGCCGGGCAGCACGCAGCTCAACACGAACGCGAGTCGCACGACGAACGGGCTCCAGCCAAAACGCTCGGCGATGCCGGCGCAGACGCCGGCGATGACCTTCCCGTGTCGCGGGCGGGTCAGGGTCGATGCCACCGAAGGGCTCCTTTCAGGTCGCGGCGGATCTCGCCGCTGAACTCCACTATCCGCCGGCCACCGGCAGGATTCCCTCGGTGAACGTCCCGAGATGCCCCGGGGTTCCGCCGGAGCGCGCCCGGGTCCCCGGTCCCACCCCGCCGATCGGTTTTGGTGGAATTCCAGTTCGTTGGCCACGCCGAGGTCGCAGGCGAGCGTATGGATCGGGATTGACGGGTGGGGTGGTGGAAGACTTCTCCCGCGGCGACGACCTGACCTACTGGGCGCACGCACGTCTACCTCAGCCCACCAAGGCCAGGGCCGGTGCACTGGGACGACCAACGACGTGCTCGTGGTCCAGCTGGCCGGGGAGAAGAGCTGGGAGGTGCGCGGCGCGTCACGCCTGGCACCGATGTTCCGCGACGCGACGCCGAATACCGAGCCAGCGAGGAGATCGTGTGGACGGGCACGATGACCGCGGGCGAGGTGATGCACATTCCCCGCGGTTACTGGCACCAGGCGATCCGCACCGACCGCGCTGGCGGCACTGAGGACGGCTCGGGGTTCCCAGGGGCGAGTAGGAGAGCGCCTTCGGCGGAGACGAGACGGCGATGATCCATGCCGCGGCAGGCGCGAGTGTCTGGTCGAGCTGGACGGTCAACCTGCTGGTGGCCGAATGGTGGCTACAACGTGGTGGGTCCCGCCCAGCCACGCCGGCTACAGGACGACGAGTTCTCGCGGCCGGGAGTTCAGTCGCTCGCAGCCGTCCTCGGTGACCACCACGATGTCCTCGATCCGGGCGCCCCACTCCCCCTCGACATACACCCCGGGCTCCACGCTGAACGCCATGCCCGGCTCCAGCAGCAGCTCGTTGCCACCCACGATGTAGGGCTCCTCGTGCACGTCCAGCCCGATGCCGTGGCCGGTGCGGTGCACGAACCCCTCCCCCAGCCCCGCTGCCGTGATGGGTTCACGGGCGGCGGCGTCGACCTCCTCCGCGGTGACTCCCGGGCGCACCGCCCGCACCGCCCGCTCCTGGGCGTCCAGCAGCACCGCATACGCCTCGCGCACCGCCGCCGACGGCTCCGCACCGACGGCGTAGCTCCGCGTGCAGTCGGAGTTGTAGCCACCCGGCAGCGGTCCACCGATGTCGACGACGACGACGTCACCGGTCTCGATGATCCGATCGGACACGTCGTGGTGCGGGCTGGCGCCGTTGGGACCCGATCCGACGATCACGAACGCGGCGCCGGTATGACCCTCCTCCACGATGGCCGCGGCGATGTCGGCGCCCACCTGCGCCTCGGTGCGCCCGGCCTTGAGGAACTCCGTCATCCGTGCGTGTACCCGGTCGATCGCGGCACCGGCGGCGCGCAGCTGGGCCACCTCGGCGGCATCCTTGCGCATCCGCAGCTCGCGCAGCACCGGTCCGGCCAGACCCTGCGCGACCCCGGGGAACGCGTCCCGCAACCCGAGCACGTGCGCCGCGGGCATCGCGTCGGACACCGCCATCCGGGTCGGCCCTCCGGCAAGGTCACTGACCAGCCGGTACGGGTCATCGCCGTCGATCCAGGTGAGCACCTCGACGCCGAGGTGGTCGAGCGGGAGCCCGGCCAGGCCCGGGGCCTCCAGCGCAGGCACGACGAGCGCCGGGGGCGCCAGGTGCCCGGCTGCCGGGAGCACCAGGCAGGTCAGGCGCTCGTGCGTGGTGCCCGCGGCTCCGACCAGGTAGCGCAGGTCGGTACCCGGGGTGACCAGCACGACGTCAGCGCCGTGCGACGCGGCGACATCGCTGGCGCGGCGCAGGCGGTCGGCGAGCAGCTCTACGGGGACAGCCGTCATACCCGGCAGCGTATTCCTGGGCGCTGCTGGCAAGCTCCCGGGTCGTGGACTCACGCGCGCTGATGCTGCTCGACGCCGCCAGCCTGTACTTCCGGGCCTACTACGGGGTGCCCGAGTCGGTCACCGCGCCCGACGGCACGCCGGTGAATGCGATCCGCGGCTTCTGCGACATGGTGTCCAGGTTGCTCACCGAGCGGCGCCCGACGCGGTTGGTGGCGTGCCTGGACCTGGACTGGCGCCCGGCGTTCCGGGTCGAGGCGCTCCCCTCGTACAAGGCGCACCGGGTGGTGGGCAACGACACCGGGGTGGCGCCGGTTGGCATCCCGGAGGAGGTGCCCGACACACTCGCGCCGCAGGTCCCGATCCTGTTGGAGGTGCTCGCCGCGGCGGGTATCGCCACCGCGGGCGCGCCGGGCCACGAGGCCGACGACGTGATCGGCACCCTTTCCGCCGCCGAGCGCGCCGACCCGGTGCTCATCGTCAGCGGTGACCGCGACCTCATGCAGTGCGTGCGCGCCGAGCCGACCCCGGTGCGGCTGATCTACGTCGGGCGCGGGCTGGCAAAGGCCGAGACGCTCGGGCCCGCCGAGGTCGCCGAGAAGTACGGGGTGCCGACCCACCGGGCCGGGGAGGCGTACGCGGAGCTCGCCATGCTGCGCGGGGACCCCTCCGACGGGCTGCCCGGCGTGCCCGGGATCGGGGCCAAGACCGCCGCCACCCTCGTCGGACGCTTCGCCTCCTGGGCCGAGCTGCGCGCCGCCGTGACCGACCGTTCAGACACCCGGCTCGCCGCCCCGGTCCGCAGCAAGCTGGCGGCCGCCACGCCGTACCTCGCGGTCGTGGAACCGGTGGTGCGGGTGGCCCTCGATGCCCCGGTGCACCTCGACCGCGACGACGCCGTGCCGGCCGCGCCGCTCGATCCGAACCGGCTCGACGCGCTGGCGCAGCAGTGGGGCCTGGGCAGCCCGGTGGACCGGCTCTCTACTGCTCTTGCCACTCTGCGCTGACTATGGGGTCGGCGAGCGACCCGGACTGAAGCTGGGCTCCGTCCGGGATCACCGTGCGGCTGGGGAACGCTGTCAGATCGGCCGCCCGACCTCGTAGTCACCGTCAGCGCTGGTGATCCGGATCGGCACGGTCACGTCCTCGCCCTCGACGACCGCCGCGCACTCGAATGACTCGCCCGCGACCACTTCGACACCCGCCTCGCAGGTCACCGACTCCACGCCGGCGATGCCGTAGTTCTCGGTCAGCATCTGCTGCACGCCCTGCTGCAGGGCCGCCCGGTCGAACACCCGGCTGACGAGGAACGCCGGGGTCACGAAGCCGAGCACGGCCACGAGCCCGAGCACCACGACCAGGGCACCGATGATCCACGGCAGCGCGGGCTTCTTCTTCCCCGCGGCCGGATAGGGCGCCCGTGGATAACCCTGGCCGGGCAATTGCTGCTGCGGGCCGGGCCACTGCTGCTGATTACGGCCCGGCTGGCCGGGCGGCGGGGCGGACCACTGTCGGGTGGGCTGCGAAAAACCTGGATGCGGGGCCCACTGCTGCTGCGGGGGTTGCTGACCAGGCGGGTGCGGGGGCGGTGGCCCTGACGGCGGCTGACCCCAGGCTCGGGTGGGGTTGGGGTCGGGCTGGCCGGGCGGGTAGGGAGGCTGTTGTCCCCAACCGCCCGACGGCGGCTGGCCCCAGCCGGGCTGGCCGTACGGCTGACCCGCCGCATCAGGCGGGGGGTTGGGGCCACGCGGCGTACTCATGAGGGGATCCAAGCACAACCAACCCACCCGACACGGGAAAACCGGTGGCACACACCATTCCGCCTCGCACACATGCTGCTACATGTGCGCGGGACCGCTCGGTGTGTGCGAGTGATCGAGTGCTGCGGGCGGCAGGGCGACGGGGGCAGGGGCACGCTATGCCGCTCCCACGGCTACCACGCCACGGCGGATCGCGGCGACGGCCTGCGACGCGGTCCGCCCGACCGGTGTGTCCCGACCGGCCACCCCGGCGATCTGGTCGAGCAGGTCGAGCACCTGACGGCACCAGCGGACGAAGTCGCCTGCGGACAGCTCGGAGCCGTTCTGCTCGGCAGCGGTCAACACCGCGGACAAGGACTCGCCGCGTGCCCAGCGGTGCATGGGCCACGCGAACCCGAGATCGGGTTCACGGGTTCGATCGACCCGGTGCCGCCGCTCGTCGGCATCCAGCCCCGCCCACAGCGACACCGTGGCAGCCAGCGCCTCGGACACCGCCCCGGGTGGCACCCGCGGAACCGGACCGTTGTCCCGGCGCGTCTCGTAGACCAGCGCTGACACGACCGCGGCCAGCTCGGCGGGCTCCAGGCCGTCCCACACGCCATGGCGCAGGCATTCCGCGGTCAGCAGGTCGGACTCGCCCCACAGCCGCGCGAGTCGCTCCCCGTTCGCGGTGACGACGTCCCACACCGCAGGCATGCTCGAGCCCGCAAGCGACTCTTCGGTGCCTGTGCTCGAGCCCGCAAGCGACTCTTCGGTGAGATAGCCGCGTTCGGTCAGCAGCGCGCGGATCCGGTCGAACGCCCGCGCCAGCGAGTGCGTGGTGGCCCGCACCTTCTGCCGCAGCTGCTCGGTCTCGTGTTCCAGCCGTGCGTGCCGCTCGGCCCAGCGGGCGTGCGCCTCCCGGTCGGTGCACCCGTGGCAGGGATGGGCGCGCAGCGCGCGGCGCACGGTGGCGAGCTCGGGATCGTCGGCGGACCCGCCGTGCCCTGCACCCCTCCGCCCGCGCCGGCGTTGCGTCGACGGCGCCTGGATCCCGGTGTTGCGCAGGCTCGACGCGAGGTCGCGGCGGACCCGGGGCGTGCGATGGTCGACCTTCTTGGGCAGCCGCATCCGGCCCAGCGGCTCGACGGGGGTCGGGAAGTCGGCGGCGGACAGGCGCCCGGCCCAGCGGTCCTCCGATGCCACGAGCGGGCGCGGGTCGCCACCGGACTCGGTTCCGGGGTCGAGCACCACCGCCAGCCCGGAGCGTCGCCCCCCGGGCACCGCGATGACATCACCGGGTTTGAGGGCGCGCAGCGAGTCGACGGCAGCCTTTCGACGATCGGTCATGCCCTGCCGGCTCAGCAGCTTCTCCCGGTCGGCGACCTGACGTCGCAGCGCGGCGTACTCGCCGAAATCGCCGAGGTGGCACTGCATCGACGCCGCGTAGCCGGTGAGCGCCTCCTTGTTGTGCTCGATCCGCCGGGCCAACCCGACGACCGAGCGGTCGGCCTGGAACTGCCCGAATGACTGCTCCAGGAGGTCACGCGCCGCGGCGGTGCCGAGCCGACCCACCAGGTTGACGGCCATGTTGTAGCCGGGCCGGAAGGAGCTGTTCAACGGGTAGGTGCGCGTCGAGGCAAGCCCGGCGACCTGCGTCGGGTCGACCCCGGGCTGCCAGACGACGACCGCGTGCCCCTCCACGTCGATGCCCCGACGCCCGGCGCGACCGGTGAGCTGCGTGTACTCCCCCGGCGTCAGCTCCGCGTGGGACTCGCCGTTGAACTTGACCAGCCGCTCCAACACCACGGTGCGGGCCGGCATATTGATCCCGAGCGCGAGGGTCTCGGTGGCGAACACAGCCCGCACGAGCCCGCGGACGAACAGCTCCTCGACGGTTTCCTTGAACGCGGGCAGCATCCCGGCGTGGTGCGCCGCGATCCCCCGTTCCAGCGCGTCGAGCCACTCCCAGTAGCCGAGCACGGCAAGATCGCCTTGCGGGAGGTCGACGGTGCGCCGCTCGACGGTGCGCCGGATCTCGGTGGCCTCGACGTCGGTGGTCAGCCGTAGCCCGGACCGAACGCACTGCCCGACGGCGGCGTCGCAGCCGGCGCGGCTGAACACGAAGGTGATCGCGGGGAGCAGCGCGTCGCGGTCGAGGCGGTCGATCACGGTGGTCCGCGACGGCGGGCGGAAGCGGGTGGTCGCCCGACCGTTGCCGGACCGTCCCCGACCTCGCCCGCGATCCCACACCGCGCTCTGCCGTTCATGGTCAGCGGCGTGCCGCACGAGGTCGGGATCGACCTGTAGCTCACCGGTGGCGTCAACCCCGGCGAACAGGTCGAGCAGCCGGCTGCCGACCATCATGTGCTGCCACAGCGGCACCGGGCGATGCTCGTCGACGACGACGGTGGTGTCACCGCGCACGGTGACCAGCCAGTCGCCGAACTCCTCGGCGTTGCTCACCGTGGCCGACAGGCTCACCAGCGCGACGTGCTCGGGGAGCTGGAGGATCACCTCCTCCCAGACTGCGCCGCGGAACCGATCCGCGAGGTAGTGCACCTCGTCCATCACCACGTACCCGAGGTTCGCCAGTGGCCCCGATCCCGTGTTGCTGCTCGATCTCGCAAGCGAGCCTTCGGCATAGATCATGTTCCGGAGCACCTCGGTGGTCATCACCACCACCTGCGCGTCGCCGTTGACGCTGGTGTCCCCGGTGAGCAACCCGACAGCGTCGCTACCGTGCCACGTGACCAGGTCGGCATACTTCTGGTTGCTCAGCGCCTTGATCGGCGTGGTGTAGAAGCACTTGCGGCCCTCCGCGAGGGCCAGGTGCACGGCGAACTCACCCACCACCGTCTTCCCCGCGCCGGTCGGTGCGCACACGAGCACCCCGTGGCCGTCCTCGAGAGCTGAGCAGCCCGCGTGCTGGAACCCGTCGAGTTCGAACGGCAACCCGGCGCTGAACCCGGCGAGCCGGGGACGTGCGGCACGGCCCCTGGCGGCGGCGAAGGCCTCCGCGGGGGCCGGAGAGCTGCTGGCCACGTACCCAGGCTGTCACACCGTGAGCCCGACCCTCCGGCGCACCTGTCCCTTGGCCTGGCTACTCGGTCGTCCAATTTACTGGCGCGGGTCAGCTCCGCGATCTTCATGCCGGCCAGGCCGAGCGGTTGTCACGCACGGAACCGGCGCACCCCGCCCGGGGTACGGCTGCCACACTGCAAGGATGGATGATCTCGCCTCTGCCGCACCGGCCTTCGTCGAGTTGGCCCACCGGATCGTCTGGGCGACCGCCGCCACGGTCGACGCCGGCGGCCGCCCCTGGACCCGGGTGCTGCATCCGATATGGGAATGGGACGGCGAGCGGCTCGTCGGCTGGGTCGCCACCAGCCCCACGCCCACGAAGCGGGCCCATCTCGCGGTGCACCCGCACGTCTCACTCACCTACTGGGAGCCGTCCCAAGACACTGCGACCGCACAGTGCCGGGCAGCGCTGCACATCGACGACGCGACCTGCAGCGCCCTGTGGGAAAGATTCCGCACCGCTCCCGCACCCGTCGGCTACGACCCGGCGATCATCCCGATATGGGACTCGCCCACCTCGCCGGCCTTCGCCGCCCTGCGACTCGATCCGTGGCGGGTGCGGGTACAGCCGGCGGCGGTGATGCTGGCCGGGGCGATCGACCAGCTACGGGTGTGGAGGGACGATCCCGGGCACGGTGACAGCGCGTTTGGAACTGCTTCTCCAGGTTGAGCGCGTTCCGGTCATGTCACGTCGTCGAACCGGCGCGACTCGGGGTCGCGAACGGCTCCTCCGGCTGAGGTGGTATCCACCGGCTCCGACAGCCCAAGCGCGGACGGCGTGGTGTCGATCGCGCTTGGACTGGTGTCGATCGGCGACGGCTGATCGGGGTCCAGATCGTCCCAGCCCTCGGCCACGCGCCGCCGTGCCTTGCGCCGGTCGTTGATCCGGGCGATCTGGATGGCGAGCTCGAACAGCACGACCAGCGCGATCGCCAACGCGAGCATCGAGATCGGGTCCTGCCCCGGTGTCGCGATCGCGGCGAACACGAACAACCCGAAGACCAGGCCGCGTCGCCAGGACTTCAGCTTGGCGTAGGTGAGCACTCCGACGAAGTTGAGCATCACCACGAGCAGGGGGACCTCGAAGCTGAAGCCGAAGATCAGCAGCAGCGCGATGATGAAGCTGAAGTAGTACTCGCCGGTCAACGCCGTGGTCTGCACGTCGTCGCCGATGCTGAGCAGGAAGCCCAGGCCCTGCGTGACCACCACGTAGGCCAGGATCGCGCCGACGACGAACAGGACGGCGGCCACGGAGACGAAGCTCAGCGCGTAGCGCCGCTCCTTCGAGTACAGACCCGGGGTGATGAAACCCCACAGCTGGTAGAGCCACACCGGGCAGGCGAGCACGATCCCGGCCGTCATGGCGACCTTGAGCCGCAGGTTGAACTGATCGAACGGGCCGGTCGCCAGGAGTGTGCAGGATCCGTCCGCCGTGAACTGGCCGCGCGAACTCGCGGGGATCGCGCAGTACGGGTCCTTGAGCAACTGCCCCAGGCTGGGAATGCCCAAGAAGCCCACGTCGTACCAGACGAACCCGAACACCGTGGTGACCAGGATCGCGGCGAGTGCAATCGCGAGCCGGGAGCGCAGCTCGTACAGATGATCGATAAGCGTCATTGTGCCGTCGGCGCTCTTGGGCATCCGGAGCACCCGACGCAGGGAAAACTTGGCCACCTGCGTGGCTACTGCCCGGGAGTCTTCTGGCTCTGCGGCGTCTCCACCCGCGGAACCTCGACCCGCGGAACCTCCACCCGCGGCGCATCGGGCCGCGGAACCTCCACCCGCGGCGCGTCAGCTCGCGGAACCTCGTGCGCCGGGGGTAGCGCCGTGGCGGGCGCGTCCGACTTGCGGGCCTCTTCGTTCTTGCGGGCCTCTTCGTCGCCCTTCATGCCCTTCATCTCACCCTTGAACACCCGGGCCGACTGGCCGATGGAACGGGCCATGTCCGGCAACTTCTTGGCGCCGAACAGCAACACCAAGATCCCGATGAGGATCACGAACTCCCAGCCGCCGAGGCTCGGCATGGCTTCATCCTTCCGTTGTTGTCAGGTCGTGCGGCAAGTCTACGCGGCGGCGACTGGTGGCGGTGCGCCGCGGCCCGTAGCGCACGACCTCGTACCTGGCGTTCGGCTCAGCGCCGCCGCGAGTTCACCAGGGCCTGAAGCGCGGCAATCCGGGGCCGCAGGTCCACCTTCAGTGCCGACCCCACGCGGCCCAGCCGGCGGACCCGACGGAGCACCGCCGACACCAGCAGCACCAATGCCACGAGCCCCATCCCGACCAACGACAGCGCAACCAGCATCGCTACTCCGTTCCACAAGACGCCTGTCCGAGGGCCTCCCTGGCCCGGCGGGCCACGGCGTCGGCCACATCCGACGGTTCGAGCACCCGCGCATCGCCACCGAGCCCGAGCACCAGCCGCACCAGCCACGCCGGGTCGGCGTAGCGCAGCAACACCCGCACCCTGCCCTCGCCCGTGTCGACCACCTCGTCCACCGGGTAGTACTCGGCCACCCAGCGGGCGGCGGGCTCCAGCAGCAGCACCGCGCTGCGATGCTCGGCGCTGGGCCGGAACAGTCCGGCCGACACGTCGGTGGGTTCGGCGTCGGGGGGCGGGATAGCGAGGTCGTCGAGTACCTCGACCTGCTCGACCCGATCCAGCCGGAACAGCCGCACCGCCCCGGCCCGGCGGCACCAGGCCTCGAGGTAACCGCGGCCCTCCACGAGGAGCAACCGCATGGGATCGATCGTGCGCCGGGTCACGACGTCGCGTCCGGCGGTGTAGTAGACGATCCGCAACGCGCGCCCGGCCTCCAGCGCCGCGCGCACCGCCGTGGTGTTGACTTCCTCCTGCGCGGTGAACCCCACGGCCACGCTGCCCCGACCCGCGTCCCCGACCGCATGCTCGATCTTGGCGGTGGCTCGGCGAACGGCGTCGGTGTCCACCATGCCCGGGACGTCACCCAGGGTGCGCAGCGCCACCAGCAGGGCGGTGGCCTCGGCGGTGGTGAGCCGCAGCGGGCGGCGCATGCCGGCGTCCTCGGTGACGGTCACCGTGTCGCCGGAGAAGGACAGGTCCACCAGGTCGCCGGGGCCGTACCCGGGCAGCCCGCACATCCACAGCAGCTCGAGGTCGCGCCGCAGCTGCTTCTCGGTGGTACCGAAGTCGGCGGCCGCCGCGGCGACCGCCACCCCCGGCCGGGCCAGCAGGTAGGGCACCAGGGACAGCAGCCGCGGCAGCCGGTCGGCAACCCCACTCACCCGGAGATCACCGGCGGGAGCCGGTCCTTCAGGGCGGGTCCGCCACCTTTCCGTTCAGAATTGTCGGAGTGGCCTGGGATGGTGCCTTCATGCACCCCAGCCGCCCCCGCCCAGTTCTGACGCACCGCCTCGGCGAGCGCCGGTGGGTGCAGCACGACGACGTCCGGGCCGTGCCCGGCGAGCCAGCGGGCCACCAGGGCGAGGTTGCGCAGTTCGATCTCCAGCTCATCCCCACAGCGGCCGGCAAGGGTGCGCGGGCCCAACACCGTGCCGAGCCGGCGCAGTCCGTACGCCTGGCCTGCAGCCACCCACACCCGCGCCCGGGTGATCACCGGTGGCGCCTTGAAGCCCTGCCGGACCAGCGCCATCAGATCCGTCCCCGGAGGTACCACGACCACGCCTGCGGGCCCGATCGGCGTCACCGGCTCGCTGATCCGCGACAGCCGGAAGCACCGCACATCGTCCCGGTCGCGGTCGTGGCCGACGAGATACCAGCGGCCGCGCCAGGACACCACGCCCCACGGCTCCACCGTGCGCCGCTGCCGTTCGCCGGTGGCCCCGCCGCGGCGGTGGTCGAAAGTGACCGCACGACCCGTCTGCACGGCCGTCAGGAGCGGCCCGAAGGCGGGCTCCGCGGCCCGGACCCGTGGCTGCACCCGCTCACCCTGGTTCTCCTCCACCTCCACGCCGGCGGCGCGCAGCTTCACCAGCGCCCCGTGCGCGGCCCCGGCGAGCTGCGGGAAGTCCCACAGCCGGGCCGCGAGCGCCACGGCGGCGGCCTCGTCGGGCTCCAGGTCCACCTCGCCGAGCTCGTAGTCCTGGCGGGCGATGCGGTAGCCGTCGGATGCGTCCGAGCTCGACCGCCGCCCGATCTCCAGCGGCACGCCCAGCTCCCGCAACTCGTTCTTGTCCCGCTCGAACATCCGGAAGAACGCGTCGTCGTTGGGGGCGTCGAGATAACCGGGGACGATCGCCCGGATCCGTTCGGCCGACAGGTACTGGCGAGTGGACAGCAGGCAGAGCACGAGGTTTACCAGACGCTCGGCCCGCACGGACGACACGTCGACATCGTAGGACCACTGCACCGCAGCCCGCGGGGACCTGCCAGAACCGGGGTGCAGATTCCTCACCGGCGCCGAGACCGCCAAGCTGGGTAGAACCGAAAGGCCCGCGGATCCGTCCAGGCAAGCGGACCACACCGGGCTGGCAGCATCGCCGGGCACAGGACAGGAGGATGAGCCGTGGGGGGCGTTCGACTGGAGTGGGACGGCAAGGATGCTGAGCTACCGCGGCTGCAGCTGCCGATCCAGGTGGTGGAGACGGTCAACGCCTCCCGCGCGAACCGAGGCACCCTGTTCGACGTCGGCGCTGGCGCCGGCGAGAGCAGCTGGCGCAACAAGCCCATCTGGGGCGACAACCTGCATGTCCTGAGACCTCGCTCGCCGACGAGCTGGCTGGGCAGGTCGATCTCATCTACATCGATCCGCCGTTCGACTCCCGGCAGGACTACAAGGTCCGCATCGCGGTCGGTGACGGCGGGATGCGGCCGACCAGGATCTGGCCAAGAAGGAGCTGCTGTCGAACCGGGGTCCGATCTTCCTGCATCTCGCGCCGAACGTGTCGCACCTGGCGCGGGTATTGCTGGATGAGATCTTCGGAGCGGAGAACTTCCGGGCGGAGATCATCTGGCAGCGGACGACAGCGCACAGCGACGGTGGACAGGGCAATGCCACTTCGTTAAGTGATCATCGTGTGGTATCGTCGTCGGCGTGGCGGGAGTGACGCGTGAGGCGAAGGCGGCGTTGGAGCGGTTACCGGACCGGATCTCGATCGGGGTTCTGGCGGCGGTGT
>JBOHEO010000058.1:0-25892 GCA_050701055.1 Pseudonocardia sp.
CCGCACGCAGATCTCGGTGCACACCGGCTCCACGCCGATCGCCTACGCGATGAGCAACGGCGTGGCCCAACCGCTGCTCGACGTCGAGGAGTTCGTGCTCGTCGAGGGTGGGGCGGGGCCGAACGAGCGGGCGGATACCGACCTGTTCGCCGGGGTCGATCCGTGAGCCGGATCGGTGTGCTCGGCCTGCTGGTCCTCGACGGCGCCCTGCTCGGGGTGTTCGGGCTGATCTTCACGCCGCTGCACCACGGCTCCGTTCCGGTGCCGATGGGTGCCTTGCTCTCGGTCCTGATCCTGCCGTGGCTGGTGATGCGGGTGGGTGAACTCGACGCCCGCCCGGGCTTGGCCGGTGCGCCACTCGTGGCCTGGGTGCTGGCCGTGGGCCTGGTCGGCCTGGGCGGGCCCGGAGGGGATGTCCTGTTGCCGGTGACCTGGCAGTCGCTGCTGCTCGTGGGGGGCGGGCTGGGCGCGGGGTTGTGGGCGCTGCGCACGGTGATCGAGGACGGGTACCGGGGAACCGATGGCGATGTCGACCGATAACGGCCCGATCAGCGACGGTGCGCGCGTCGCGAGGCCTGAATCGGTCATGCCGGCCATCTGAGCATTTGGCCGCATGGCCGCCGCCAATTGGCCCAATCTTGCCCTCCGCGGCTAACACATTCACCCGCCGATCGAACTAATGCCTACCGACAGTGGGGTCGGATATACACCCAGTGAAGGGTAGCCGTGGCGAACCATGTCCTGGCGTTGGCGCCGGTGACGCGGCCAATCGGCCGCCGAGTGATAGGCGAGTTGTTCGACCAGGGCACTCGGCAGCCGCTGTACGTGGTGATTGCCGCCGCCGGGTGGGGGAAGACCGCGACGGTGGAGTCCTGGACGGCCGGGACGACGACCGTGTGGGTCCGACCCACCGGTGGCGAGTCCGAGGGTGCGTTCGAGCGCGACCTGTATGACGCCCTCGAGTCAGCTGTGCCGGCCGGTGGCCGGCCGGCACGCGCCGGGGACGAGGACCCCGGCTCCACGGCCACGGCGCTCTGTGCCTGGCTCCAGGCCCACCTGCGTGCGGACCTGGTTCTGGTGGTCGACGACCTGCAGGACCTCTCCCCGGGCAGCGCCGCCGCCCGGCTGCTCGAGGGTGTCTGCCGGGGTGCTCCGGACCGCCTGCACGTCATCCTGGTGTCCCGCCAGGAGCCGCCGTTCTCCCTGGAGCGGCTCCGTGGTCAGGGGCTGGTCGCCGAGATCGCAGCGCCCGATCTCGCCTTCGACGTCGCCGACGTCGCCGCCCTGCTGGGCAGGGCGATCGGCGAGGTACCGCGCGGCCTGCCGGCCCGGGTGTGGGAGCGGACCGGGGGCTGGCCGATGGCCGTCATGGCGGCCATGGACGTGCTGCGTGGAATCGAGCCGGATCAGCGTCTGAGCGCGCTGGAGCACCTGTCCCATCCGGGCGAGCGGCTGCACGGATACCTGACCGAGGAGGTCATCGACGCCGAGCCGGGGCCGGTGCGGGAACTGTTGCGCAGGCTGGCGGTCCTCGGCGAGGCGGGCCCGACCACCGGGTTCGGGGCCGGAATCGACGACGCGCCGAGGCTGCTCGGCGATCTCACCCGCAGGGGCCTCGTGCGCCGCCACTCGGGCGACACCGTGCGCTGGTCCCTGGTCCAACCGCTGTGGGACTACTTCGACCACGAGGCCGTGTTGTCGACGGACGCCCGGGCCGCGCTGCACCTCACGGCGGCGAAGGAATGCCTCGCGCGCGAGGCACCCGGCGAGGCCCTGCGCCATCTGACCGCGGCGGGCGACCACGCCCAGTGCGCAGCCCTGCTCCTCGACCACGGACCCGCGCTGGTGAACAGCGGTCAGGTCGGCGCTGTTCTGGACGCGGCCGAGCTGCCGGCTGAGCAGTTGAACGATTCCCGGATCCAGCAGGTCATCGGCCAAGCCAGGCAGGTTCGAGGTCAGTGGGCCGCCGCGCTGGAGTGCTTCCAGCGCGCTGGGGAGGACCACGCCGAGCTGGAGCCCGCTCTCGCCTGGCGGGTGGCCCAGATCGCGTTCATGCAGGGGGAGTTCCCCGAGGTCCTGGCCCTCTACAACCGGACCCGCTTCGGCGGGCGGGACCTCGCCGACGAGACGCAGATGTTCGCGCTGGTGGCGGTCACCCACCGGATGGTCGGCGACCTGGTGGGCCTCCAGGACGTAGCCGCCCGCGCCGTGGCCGCGGCCCAGAGGTGCGGTGAGTCGCGCGCCTGGGCCGCAGTCCACAGCATGCTCGCACTGCGGGCAGGCGCTGAGACCGACCGCAGCAAGGCCGATGCGCACTTCGCCGATGCTCTGGACAGCGCCATCACGGGAGACGATCTCCTGCAGCTCGCCTCGATCCGGGCCACCCATGCCTGGCAGATGATCCAGCTGGGACTGCCCCGGCAGGCTCTGGCCGAGGCGCAGGCGGCCCTGCGGCTCAGCGAGCGGTGCGAGAACCCGTTCTTGACCGCGCAGGCCTTGACCACCCGGGGCCGGGCGGGGCTGCTCCTCGGTACGCCCGAACCGGCGTTGGCGGACTTTGCCACCGCCATCGACCTGTTCCAGCGCATGGGCACCCGGTTCGTCGCCTGGCCGCTGTGTGGGCTCGGCGACGTGTACCGGACGAGGGGTCAGCTGGCTCGGGCCGGGGCCGTGTACGAGGAGGCGCTCGCGCTGGCCGAGCCGCGCCACGATGTGAGCGCCCTCAGCTCGGCGCTGACCGGGCTGGCGCGCGTCCGGGCCGCCGATGACCTCACCGTGGCCCGCGCGCTGGCCGACCGGGCGGTGGCTCTGCACGAGGCACTGCGCGAGGTCCCGGCGTTGCTGACCCGGGGCTGGGTCGCCTTGCTGGCCGACGACCGGCAGGCCGCTCGGGCCGACGCCGCTCGGGCCGGTGCCGCCGCCCGGCTCCGGCGAGACAGCCCGGGGCTGGCCGAGGCGATCACGCTCACGGTGCTCGCGTCCGACCGCCCCGTCGTCGAGTCCGCCCTGCTCGGCGAGGCGATCGAGATCTGGCGGGAGACCGGCTGCGGGATCGACGAGGCCGCGGCCCGCGTCGTGGCCGCGCGCATCGGTGCGTCCGTCCCCGAGGTCGGCGCCGAGCTCGCGCATCAGGCGCTGCGCGAGGCCGGCGTCGACGTCGAATGCTGTCGCTTTGCAGCAGGGCCGTTGGCCGTGGTGAGTGGCTCCGCGCCGACGGTGTCGATCCACACCCTCGGTGTCTTCCGGGTGGTCCACGACGGTGTCCCGGTACCGAAGGCCGTCTGGCAGTCGAAGAAGGCCCGCGACCTCGTGAAGCTCCTGGTCGCCCGGCGGCGACCGGTCCCCCGCGAGCAGCTGATCGAGCTCCTGTGGCCCGACGACCCGGCCAAGGCGGGGAACCGGTTGTCCGTGCTGCTGTCGATGGTGCGCGACGTCCTGGCGCCGCAGCGGCTCGGTGAGGGGCCGCTCGCCTCCGACGGTCACTCGGTGTGGCTCGACCGCAACCAGGTCGAGGTCGATGTGGAGAGTTTCCTCAGCCGCGCGATCGCCGCGCTCGACGCCCACCGGTGTGGAGCACCCGACGCGACCGTGAGACTCGCGGAGGCCGAAGCCGCGCATGCCGGGGGCTTCCTCGAGGACGATCCCTACCTGGAATGGGCGGAGCCGCTCACCGAGGAGGTCCGGGCTATCTACGTCGCTCTGCTCAGGGCGCTGGTCGCCAGGCTATGGGAGGCCGGTGACGTCGACGGGGTGGTGCGGTACGTCCTGCGGCTGCTCGGGCAGGACAGCTACGACGAGCGGGCGCACCTTGATCTCGTGACCGTTCTGATCGAGGCCGGCCGTCTCGGCGAGGCCCGGCGCCGCTACCAGATCTATGTCGAGCGGATGACGGAGATGGGCGTCGACCCCGCTCCGATGCCGCGGGTCCATCGCGTCACCGACGGAGACCAAACCTAAGAGTTTCGTGAAGACGACCTGAAGCCACCCTGAAGGGGGTCCCTCTACAGTGTTATCCATGACAGAAAGTAGCGACTGATGGCCGACTTCAACCTCAGTGTCTTCCCCGGGTCATCCGGCACCGAGACCACCGGCACGGTGCTGACCGAGGTGCTGGAGAACGCCCTCGACGCCGCCGGCGGGGCAACTCGCTGGCACGTGGCGACCGACGGGTTCTGGTCGAGCCTGACGCCGGAGGGGCACCCCCGGCGTGCCCAGGGCTGGAAGCTGCATCTGTCCGCGACCCCGGCGTCGGCCGAAGCGGTGCTCACTCGGGCGCTCTCGGTGCTGTTCGAGGCCGGCTCGGCCTTCAAGTTCGCGGCGACGATCGAGCACGTCGCGCACCTGAACGCTCGCCACACCCCCCGCGGGCACTCCGGGAAGTTCCTCACCGTCTACCCGCACAGCGACGAGGAAGCCGCCCGGCTGGCCGAGTCGCTGCATCGGGCGACCACGGGCCTACCGGGTCCCCGCATCCTCTCCGATCGCCCCTACGCCCCGGAGAGCCTGGTCCACTACCGCTACGGCGCCTTCGTCGAGGACCGGCGGCTCGGGAACGACGGCCTCTACGCCTGGGTGATCCTGGATCCGGATGGCAACCCCGTCGAGGATCGACGGGTGGGGCAGTACCTGCCGCCCGCGTGGGCCCCGTGCCCGTTCCCCCAGCCACAGGTGAGTGCGGGCTCGGGGGCGAAGGACGGCGGCATCCTGCTCGATGACCGGTTCCTGGTCCGGGAGGCGATCCGCCATGTGAACAAGGGCGGGGTCTACCGGGCGGTCGACACCGAGACCGGCGCCGAGGCGATCATCAAGGAAGCCCGCCCGCACGTGGGGGCGGACGTGACGGGACGCGACGTCCGGGACCTGCTGCGAGCCGAGGCCCGGGCGCTCGAGCGGCTCGGCCCCCTGGGTGTCGCGCCGCGACTGCTCGGGCTGTTCGAGCAGAGCGGGCACCTCTTCCTCGCCGAGGAGTTCGTGCCGGGGGTGGCCCTTCGCCAGTGGGTTCTCGACCGGATCCGTGGCGGCGGGTGGCGACGCCGGATCCCGGACGCGATGCAGACCGCGGAGCGCCTCGTGGAGCTCCTGGACCTCGCGCACCGGGCCGGTGTCATCCTGCGGGACTTCACGCCCAACAACGTCATGGTGCAACCCGACGGGCAGCTCCGGCTCATCGACCTGGAACTGGCCGTGCTGTCCGGGCAGCAGGAGGATGAGCTGACCGGCGCCGGGACGCACGGCTATGCCCCTCCCGAGCAGATGGCGGGGGCGCGGGCGACGGTCGGGGCCGACTACTACAGCCTCGGTGGCAACATCTGCTTCGTCCTCACCGGCAGCACCCCCGATTTCCTCGATGACCTGCCGGTGACCCGGTCGTTGCGGGAACGGCTGGCCGGGTGGCTGGCCGTCCGTGGTGCCGCGGAGTTGCCCGCCGAGATCCAGACGCTGCTCCTGGGCTTGATGGACTCCGACCCCGAGCGCCGGTGGACGACCGCGGCAGCCCGGGACACGCTCGCCATGGCCCGCACCACCGGCCATGCGGCGGAAGCGCTCTCGCCGATCTCGGACGGCTTCGGGAGCGACGCCGGCCGGCTGAGCGACGAGCAGTGGTGCCACGCCGTCGACGGCATCGTGGGCTACCTGCTGGACTCGATGAACCGGGCCGACCCGGAGCGACTGTGGCCCGCGTCCTGTGCCCAGGGCGCGCCCGACCCGTGCGTCCTCCAGCTCGGCGCCGCCGGCGTGCTGGGTGTACTCACCAGATGCTTCGAGCTCACCGGCGACGAGCGGCTGCCCGCGGCGATCGCCACCACCGGCAGCTGGATCACCCAGCGGGTGCGTGCGGATGCGCAACGACCTCCGGGTCTCTACTTCGGCGAGGCGGGCATCGCGTGGTCGCTCTACGAGGCCGGGCGGGCTCTGGGCGACGACCAGCTGGCGGAGCACGGTCTCGCGATGGCCGCGGGGCTTCCCGTCTCCTCGCCGAATCCGGACGTGACCCACGGCACCGCCGGGATCGGGCTCACCACGTTGCATCTCGGGCTCCGCAGCGACAACGCCGAGTTCCTCCAGCGTGCCGGCGAGTCGGCCGACACCCTGCTCACGTTGGCCGATGACGGGCCGGACGGCCTCATCTGGGGAACGCCCGCGGCATTCGAGTCCCGGCTCGCCGGCGGTCGGTACTACGGCTTCGCCCACGGCACCGCCGGGGTCGGCTACTTCCTGCTCGCCACCGCACTCGCCACCGGCCGGTCCGACTGCCTCGAGCTCGCGCGCCAGGCCGGGGAGACGCTCCTCTCCACGGCCATCGTGTCCGACGGCGTGGCGCTCTGGGGGCCCGGGCCCGGGGACGAGACCACCGCCCCCTACTGGTGCCACGGATCGGCCGGCATCGGGGCCTTTCTCACCCGGCTGCACCGGGCCACCGGGGACGACCGGTTCGACAAGGTCGCCCAGATGTCGGCCACCGCGGTCATGGAGAACTCGTGGCGGGGTGTGCTCGGCCAGTGTCACGGACTCGCGGGGAACGGCGAGTTCCTCCTCGACATGGCCGAGACGGTGGACGGCAGGCGGTACGAGGACATGGCCCACCAGGTGGGCCGCGTCATCTTCGCCAGTCGCGCCCTCCGAGACGGCCAGATGGTGTTCCCCGACGAGGACCGGAGCGTCTCCGCCATGTGGGCGGACGGCCTGAGCGGGATCCTGTCCTTCCTCCTGCGGCTGCGGCACCGCTCGCCTCGCCTGTGGATGGTCGACTCGCTGCTCGAGTGGGGCCCGCGCACATGATCACGATCCGGGCGCTGAGCCTTCCCGACCGGTTCAACGTCGCCTTCTCACCGAGCGGCCGATATGGCGCGTCCATGAGAGCGACGAACGAGGACCGAGACCTCGAGTGGTGGACGTTCACCGGGGAGAAGGCGTCCTGTCACCTGATCCCCGAGGTCGACGCCGACCGGGAGACTCGCGCGCTGCCGTTGGACGACGGTCGGATTCTCCTCGTGCAGCGAGACGCGCAGAGCGCGGATGGCCGCTACGAGCTCACCCTGCTGAGTCCCGCGGCCGGCGGCTTCTCCCGGTACCGGCTCGGCGAGCTGCGGGGATCGCTCGGCGGCTACCTCCTGCCCGGTCCCGGCGCCGGTGAGCTCGGATTCGCCGTCCTGCTCGACGATCCGCATCAGTCGACGATCTGGCGGGTGTCAGCCTCGGAGCTCACCCCGATCGCGCGGGTGCCGGGCACGCTCACGGGTGGCACCTGGCTCGACGAGAACGTGCTCGCGCTGAACCAGACCTCCGACAGTTACCGGTCCAGCGGCATCGTCGTCGATGTCTCGACCGGATCATGGCGGCGCATCTGGTCCGTGTCCGATACGAGCATCGATCGGATCGTGCTCACCGATCCCCGCTCGAAGATGTTCGTCGTGACCACCGACGCCGGCGGCGCGGAACGGCTCGGTTGGGGACGTCTGGGCGAGCCGACCGTGCACTTTCCCGACACCCTGCACCCCCCTGGCCGGCTGCGCCAGGCCTTGGCCCTCGACGATCGTGGAGAGCGGATTCTGGTACACGAGGTGGCGGGAGCGGTCTCGCGACTGTTCGTCTACACCCCCGATGACGACCGCCTGGAGCCCGTGGCCACCCCGACCGGCACCATCTCGGTGCCGACCTCGTGGGTGGGCGAGCTCATCCGGTTCCGATTCTCGGCACCGAGCCGACCGGCCACGCTCGCGACCGTGCGGCTCGGGGGGAAACCCGGGTGGACGTTCGCGGACAACAACCAGGCGACCGGCGAGCCCGGATGGGCTCCAGCTCATCTGGTCGAGCTTCCCGGTCCGGCAGGGCCGATCGAGGCGATCGTCTACGGCGGGTCAGGCTGGCGGCAGAGCCCGCATCTGGTCGTGGCGCTGCACGGTGGCCCGCTGTCCGCATGGAGATTCGACTTCCACCCGCTCTTCCAGCACCTGGCAGCGGCGGGCATGGCGGTGGTGGCGCCCAACTGCCGCGGCAGCACCGGATACGGCGACGAGTATCTCCGGGCGGTCATCGGCAACTGGGGCGGGGCCGACCTCGAGGACGTGCTTCACCTCGCGCGCTGCCTGGAGCGGGACCGGCGGGATCGTGCGCTGCCCCGGCCCGTCGTGCTGGGCGCCAGCTACGGTGGATTCCTGGCATTGCTGGCGGCATGTCACGGGCCGGCGTTGTGGTCGGCATGCGTCGCTCTCGCGCCATTTCTTTCCGGGCCAGGCCTGTATGAAAGGGCCGACCTCGGGGTACAATACAGAATAGCCAACCTGGGTGGGCTACAGGCCATTGATCACGACGGGCCTCGAGATGTGCTGCGGATGTGCGAATCGCTTTCAGCGCCGCTGCTGCTCGTTCACGGCACCAGTGATCTCACGATCCCGGTCGCGCAGTCGAGGATGTTGCGGAAACGTCTCCTCGAACTCGGCCGGACCGAAGACGTCGACCTCGAATACCTCGAGGTCGATAGCGATCACGAGGAGGTAAGTCTCGTTCGACACGAGGCGCTGCCCAGCCGGGTGGTCCGCTTCTGCCTCTCTCGGGTCGCAGCGGAAAGGGAGGTGAGAACCACAAACACGCAATACCAGTTCCACCACGCAAGTCCATCATCTGGAAAGGAACACATATCATGACGCTCGACAGCTTTGACATGGTGGCCTCGCTGCAGGCCCTGCCCGAGACCGACCCGATCGAGATCGAGGGTATTCAGTTCACCGGCGGCGGTGCCCGTACCTGCGGGTCGGCCTGTGTCCTGCTGACGGTCAACATCCTGCAGACCGTCTGTGCCGTCTTCGCCAGCTGCAAGTAGCACGACGTACCAGTCCCATCCCGCAAGTCCCCATCAGGAAAAGGAACACATATCATGACGCTCGACAGCTTTGACATGGTGGCCTCGCTGCAGGCCCTGCCCGAGACCGACCCGATCGAGATCGAGGGTATTCAGTTCACCGGCGGCGGTGCCCGTACCTGCGGGTCGGCCTGTGTCCTGCTGACGGTCAACATCCTGCAGACCGTCTGCGCCATCTTCGCCAGCTGCAAGTAGCACGCGAGCTGCAACTGACACACAGCTGCAACTGACGCAGTACCGCTGGCTCGCAGTATCGCTGGCATCGCAGTACCGCCACACCCATGACCCCGGCCGTTCGGACCGGCCGGGGTCATGGGGAGGCAGGCACGGGGACAGCCACTCGGCTGTCTCCGTGCCGTGCGCTCATCCGAGCGTAGCCGAAAGGAGAAACCCGCGGAATGAGATCGGACTCGTCTCGCCGCCTTCCTCGCTCGCTGACCCGCTTCCTGGGTCCAGAGGAGGCCGCCGACGCGCTGCGCGCAGCCGGCAACCGGGTGTTGCGGCAGAGCGCCGGTCGGGTTCGCGGCGCCGTCGTCGTGCTGACGGTGATCGCCCTCGTCGGGGTCGCCACCACCGTCCTGTTGCCCGCGGCATTGGCCGCCGTGATCGATGCCGCCGTCGCGGGTGCGGGCGTGCCGAGCGCTCTTGCGTGGCTCGCGGTCGTCCTCGCCGCTGCCACCGCGGTCGACGCCCTGGACGACCTGGTCGGTTCCTACCTGGGCAGCTCGATCACGGCCCGGCTCCGTCACCGACTCCTGGAGCGTGCGCTGGTACTCGGCGCTCCCGGCCAGCGGCGGTTCCCCGCCGGTGACCTGCTCTCCCGTCTCGCCGTCAACGCCGATGCCCCGGCCAACTTCCTTCCCCTCCTCCTGTCGACGGGCACCACGTTGCTGACCGCGATCGGCGGGGTCGTCGGCCTGGCTCTCATCGACTGGCGCCTCGCCGTGACGCTTCTGCTCGGCGTGCCGGCGGCGATGGTCCTGATCCGCTTGTTCCTCGCGCAGGCCGGCGAGCCGTTCCTGCGGTATCAGCAGCTCCAGTCCGCGATCATGACCCGGCTGCTCGACGCCTTCTCGGGCGTGCGGACGATTCGGGCCGGCGGGACCGCCGACCAGGAGATCGCCCGGGTCCTGGAGCCGCTGCCCGAGCTGCACACCACCGGGCGGCAGGTGTGGTTGCTGCAGGGCCAGGCGACCTGGCGGCTGACGCTGCTTGCGCCGATGGTGCAGGTACTGGTGCTTGCGGTGGCCGGGTTCGCCCTGGCCGGCGGCTCCATCACCGCAGGCCAGATGGTGGCCGCAGTGTCCTACGTCGCGCTGGCCCTGGCCGCGATCGGCCTTGCGGACGCGCTCGTCTCCCTGCTCGGCTGCCAGGTAGGGGCCGGTCGGGTGGGTGAGATCCTCGACACCGAACCCGCCGTCGGACCGCCCCGGCGGCCGCTGCCGGTTCTCCCGGGGCCGGGTTGCCTCGAGCTGCGCGGCGTCACCGTGTGCATGGACGGGCGGGTGGTGCTCGACCGGCTCGACCTTTCGGTACCGGCGGGAACGAGCGTGGCCGTCGTCGGACGATCGGGTACGGGAAAGAGCCTGCTGGTGTCCCTGCTCGGCCGGCTGCTCGACCCGGACGAGGGCACCGTATGCCTTGACGGGACTCCGGTCTCCCGGCTGGGGCTCCCCGCGCTGCGGCGGACCGTGACCTACGCCTTCGAGCGCCCGGCCCTGCTCGGCGCGACCGTGCACGACATGATCGCCTACTCCCGACCGGAGGCGTCCCGGGCCGAGGTACAGGCCGCCGCCGCGGTGGCCCAGGCCGATCGGTTCGTCCGCCTGCTCCCCGACGGCTACGACACCCCGCTGGCGCAGGCTCCGATGTCCGGGGGCGAGCTGCAGCGGCTGGGGCTGGCACGGGCCGTCCTGACCGATGCCCGGGTGATCGTGCTGGACGACGCCACCAGCAGTCTCGACACCGCGACCGAGGTGAAGGTGGTGGAGGCGCTGGAGCGGGTGCTGGCCGGGCGGACCTCGGTCGTCGTGGCCTATCGGGCCGCCACGGCGGCGCGGGCCGATCTGGTGGCCTGGCTCGACGGCGGGCGCATCCGGATGCTCGCGCCGCACCGGGTGCTCTGGTCCGACCCCGACTACCGGGCGGCCTTCGCCGTCGATGAGCCGTCCGTCGCCCCGGTGGGAGTGTCGGGATGACGCTCACCGACGGCGGACGGTTGCTCCGCCTTCATCTCGGCCCCCAGCGCGCGGCGCTGTGGCGGCTCGCCGCGTGGTCGGCGGTGGAGGGTCTGCCGGCCTTCCTCTCCGGACTCCTCATCGCGGGTGCCATCGACCGCGGGTTCCTCGCCGGCCGGCCACTCGTCGGGTTCGGGTGGCTCGCGGTCCTGGCCGCGCTGTGGGCGGTCGGCGCGCTGGCCACCAGGCAGGTCTACCCCTGGCTGGCGGCAGCCGTCGAGCCGCTGCGCGACTCGCTCGTCACGGCCCTGGTCGCCGCCTCGCTGCGCCGGGTGCTGGCCGGCGGGGCAGCCGACGGTTCGAGCCTGGTGCAGGCGACCGTCCAGGTCGAGACCGTGCGGGCACTGGTCTCGGCCCTGCTGCGCAACATGCGCCAGCTGCTCACGGCGGCCATCGCCGCTCTCGGGGGGCTCGCCGTGCTGTCCCCGCTGCTCGCCGCCGTCGTCGGCGGTTTCGTGCTTGCGGCCGTGGCCCTGTTCGCCGCGCTGTTGCGCGTCCTGTTCACGCGCTACCGGACGGTCGTGCTGGCGGAGGAGCGGGTCGTCGCCCTCGCCGCCCCGGCGATCATCGGGGTGCGCGACGTCGTCGTGGCGGCTGCGGAGGACCGCGTGGCCGGCCAGGTGGGCGAGGCCATCGAGGCCGAGGCCGAGGCCACCCGGGCGCTCGCCCGGGCGCGGGCGTGGCGGCTGCCCGTGGTGATCCTTGGTGCGCACCTTCCGCTGCTGGCGCTCCTGGCCCTGTCGCCGTGGCTGCTCGCGGAGGGCTACCTCACCGTGGGACAGATCGTGGGAGGTGTCTACTACCTCTTCAGTGGGCTCGAGCCGGCCATTCAACTCCTGGTGAATGCCGGGGGTACGATCTTCGTGAGCCTCGGGGTCGTCCTGAACCGGCTCGCCGAGGCGTGTGCCGAGCCGCTCGTCGCCCGTTCCCCCGCACCTGGCGTGATCCCCACCGGCTGCGACCTCGTGCTGGCGGGCGCCACCTTCGCCTACTCCCCGCACGCCGACCCCGTCGTCCGTGACCTCACCATCGACATCCCGCACGGGCTGCACCTGGCCGTGGTCGGTCCGAGCGGGGTCGGGAAGTCCACCCTGGCGAACCTGCTCGCGCGGCTCGCCACACCGCAGCGCGGTGAGCTATGGCTCGGCGGCCTACCGATGGAGCAGATCGACGAGTCACACCTCCGGCAGACCGTGGCGCTCATCCCCCAGGAGGCCTACGTGTTCGCCGGGACCGTGCGGGAGAACCTCACCTACCTGCGGCCGCAGGTGAGCGAGAGCGACCTCGACACGGCGGTGGCGGCCATCGGCCTCGAGCAGGCGCTATCCCGGCTGGGTGGCTACGGCGGAGAGATCGAGCCGGGCGGTGGAAGCCTGTCTCCCGGGGAACGCCAGCTCATCGCGCTCGCTCGGACCTACCTGTCGCCGGCCGGGGTCGTCATCCTCGACGAGGCGACCTGCCATCTCGATCCCGTCGCCGAGGCGCGAGCCGAACAGGCCTTCGCGCTCCGACACGGCACGCTCGTCGTGATCGCGCACCGGATCAGCTCGGCGCGGCGCGCCGACCGCATCCTCGTCATGGATGGTGCCGAGCCCCGGCTCGGCACCCACGAGGACCTGCTCCGGGACAGCACGCTCTATGCGGAGCTCGTCGGGCACTGGGGCGGGTTGGCCTCGGTGTCGGGTCAGCCGCCGGAAGCCTCGGCGACCAGCGTGAGCTGACCCGCCCCCGCTGGGCAGCGGACCGCCGGCCCCCGCCGGCACCACGCCGGTCATCGCGTCGAGCGTCCAGGCGTCGACGATCCGACATAGGCGACCTGCCAGGATGCGGCGCGCACAGCGGCGACCGGACGGTTCAGTGGTATGTGCTGCCGTCGATGCGGCTCGATCACAGGACGGTGTCGTCGGGCCGCCGGCGGGCGGTGCGGGTGTGGAAGTCGGTGATCCGGTCGTCGAGGTCGGCCAGATGCGGGGAGGTGGAGCGCAGCGGGTGCACCTGTCGTTGCAGGGTGCGCAGGCGTTCCAGGACGATGGTCGAGTCGAGGGTGGCGGCGGTGCGCAGCGCGTCGCGGCCGAGCACTGCGGCCTGCTCCAGGTCGCCGCCGTGGAGATGGGTGATGGCGAGACTGGTCTGGGTCACACACCGGCCGCGAACCCTCCAGGGCTCGCAACCGTGCAATGTCATGGTGCTGAAGGTGAGGGCCTGCTCGGTATCACCGATGCCGCTGAGACACCGTCCGAGATCCGCCTCGAAACCCGTTGACGGTGTAGAAGCGAGCTGCGTCCTCGGGGCTGCTCGCCCACGTGCTCGGCGATCATCCACCCGTTCTTACGTTTGATCGGGACCAACCCAGCCCCCTGTGTCGTCCGCGAGGTCCGGGACGGCCGAGGGCTCCGGAACCGGTTCGGGGGCCGGTTCCGGGTCGGGCAACAGCGGCGCCAGCCGCTCGGCGGGGATGTTCTGGAGCGGCGCGTGGCGGGCCCGGCGGCGTGCTGATGGGCGCGGATGACGGTCGAGTCGGCCCCGACCCCGAAATCCGCGATGTGCTTGTGCAGGAGCACTGTCAGCTCGGGCGGGCACGGCACCGTTAGACTATTGCGCGGGCGCGGTTCCTGAGCTGCCGCTGAGCGCGCTGACGACCGTCGTTGGTCCGGCCCGGGCAGGCGTGCGGGGTCACCTCCTCGAGGTGAAGCAGCACCGGCAGGCGGTCGGCGACCGTGCTCCTCCCGACGCCGTGCGGCCGGCGGCGACCCACATGTCCGCGAGCCCCACGAGGGACGAGCCTCGATAGTGGCGGGCCTGACGCTGGTTGCCTGCCCGTACCCTGTAGCCATGACGCTGACCCGCGGGCTCGCCTCGTCCATCATCGGTCGGCACTGATGCGCGCACCCAAGCGACGTAAGCCCCGGAAAGATCAACGCTGGCAGCCCGCATAGGATAGCGATCCGGTCGCACTCGCGACCCGCGTGAGCTACATCATCAGCTCCGAGCACAAGGACTATCTGACGTCTGCGGGTCCTGGCAAGCTGCGGAGCGATGCGACTCCGTGTCCTCGCGGACTCGAACTCCAAGATGTTGAGTCATGGCTGAAGAAAGCGATTGCACAACGGCAGGCCAGCTGCCCACACCACAGCTGATGGAACAACACCGGCAGCACCCGTAGCCGCTCGCCAACCAGCGCCGCGGCGACCCGCGGCACCAAGCAGCGAGGATGGCGATACCGCGACAGCCAGCGCACGTTCGCCGTCAACACCGGATCGATCTCACCGACCCGGCGGAACTCCCAGCCCGCCAGCGCACACGCAGCCGCCGTCACCGCGAACACCTCCGCGTCCCTGCCCGGAATCCGATCATCCGGGCGGACGTCGATCACCACCCCGGTCCCGTCCTCACGGCGAGCGAAGAAGTCCGGCGCATGCCGCCGGCCCACACCACGCTCGTCATCCCAGCGCAGCCAGAACGGCTGCGACGCCACCGCGCCGATGTCCGGGTCGAAGTCCATCGGCATCAGGTGATCACGTTCCAGCCAGGACTCGAACCCGACATGTGTCCCCGTCGTGCTGAAGTACCACCAGCCCGCGAAACTCCGCAGTCCCTTCTCGAAGTGAAACGGAAGCACTCGCCACCCGCCCACCCAAACTCGACAATCACGATCTTGGGCCAACCGTAGTGGCAACCTCGCCAAACGGGCCGCATTGAATGGCATCCGGTCGTGGGCCGACTCGATTCCGGCTCTGGACTCCGAGGAGCTGGGGTCTGACGGCACACCGCTGCCGTTCGATCGGTCCAAGGTGTTCCCGTATGCCTTCCGGCACACGTTCTGCCAGCGCTATGCGGACGCCGGCGTGCCACTGCATGTCTTGCAGTCCTTGATGGACCACAAGTCGGCGAACACCACCTCGGCGTACTACCAGGTATCGAAGAAGATGAAGCGCGCGGCCGTGGACACCTTGCGGCTCCACGCGATCAACCGACACGGCGGCGCGGCGCCAATGGGCTCGGCGGGGGCCGCGCCTGCCCGATCCGCTTCCAATGCTCCGGATGCTCGTCATACCGACCCGACCCGTCACATCTGCCTGCCATCGAGGACCAGGTCAGCGGTCTCAAGGCGAATCTGGAGATGGCCCGTGTGATGGGTGCGGCCGACTACACCGTCCGTGGCATGGAGGGAGAGATCGCCGACTACCAGGCCGTGATCACCAAGATGAAGACGAAGCTGGAGGCCATGTCCGACGAGGAACGCCACGAGGTCGAGGAGGCCAGCAAGGTGCTGCGGCGGCTGCGTGCCGGCGCGGCCTCCGGACCGGTCGTCTTGCCGATGCCTGTCGTCCGTCGCGCGGAAGGGAGTGGGCAGTGACCGGTAAGCGCAGCCCCGTCGATGTGCTCCGCGAAGCGCGGAAACGGGACAGCCTGGCCAAGCGGGCACGTGTTCTCGCGGCGGTGGACGACATGAAGGCCAGCGGCGAGCCGATCACCTTCCTCGGCGTCGCCCGAGCCGCTGGGGTGTCGAACTGGCTTGTATACGCTGACGGCGTGCGCGAGCACATCGAGACCGCTCGCCGGTGCCAACACGGCGCTCAGCGCCGTGAACGCCGATCGGGCATCTCGGCCAGCGCCGCGAGTCTCGCGGTCGATCTGGAGCTGACCCGCGCCGAGCTCAAGCGGACGCGGGAAGAACGGGATCGGCTCAAGGCGAAGGTCCAGCGCGGGCTCGGCCAGCAGGTCGAGCAGACCGGTTCGGCCGAACTGGTCGCCCGGATCCAGGCCTTGACTGTACAACTGGGACGCCGGGACGCTGAGCTCGTCGCCGCCCGGACAGAAGCGGCAGAGCTGCGGGCCGAACTTGAACAAACCCAGGACAGCCTCGGCGGGCTGCGGGCATCGATCAGGCAGATGATGCGAGACCAGCCCGGACCTCATCGCGAGAGCTGAACAGCGCGGGCATGTCCTGGTCGGCGCCGCGACACCTGCGGGATGGGCGTCGCCGACGAGGACAAAGTGGCTAGTGTTCGCGGCCGAGGAGGATGTGCGGGTAACCGCGCTTGACCTGTTCCCCCATAGGGATGCCGAGTGAGGCGACGAACTCGTCGAGGCCGGCCGTGGCGTCCTCGACGCTGTCGAACTCGCCCTTGAACTCGAACTCGACGAAATGCCCGGCACCCTCAACGTGGTCGAACGCGACCTCGACGTCGGGGAGCTTCCACTCCTCGCGGGTCTTGTCGACGGTTACGAGGGACGTGAACCCCGTGGCGACGAGGATGTGCCGCACGGCCTCGACATCGCCGACCGGTGACTCGAATTCGTCAGCGTGGGTCTTCTCGATGGCGTCGACCGGGTGCCAGCACTTGTAGTTGATCGACGATCCGCGTGCCTCGATGCGCACCCGCACCCATTCGGAGATCGCCACCGGCTGGGTGAAGTCCCGCTTCGGGTCTGGGTGGTTGAAGTACTCGTCGACCTGGTGGGTCGGCTCGGAGGCCTTCGCGCCCAGCTCGGTGAGCTTGGCCTTGAGGGCGTCCGGGTCGGGCAGCGTGAACTTCTTCTCGACCTCGGTGTACTTCACGTCAGGTCGCCTTCTTGTTCGGTGGTGGGGTGGAGCACGGTGCGGATTTCGGTGAGCTGGTCGTCGGTGAGCGGGTCTCCGAGGCATGTGATGTTCGTGCGGATCTGTGCAGCGTGGCGGAAGCCGGTGAGCACGATCGAGTCGGGTGCGTGTTGCAGGGCGTAGCGCAGCGCGACACGAGCGAGCGCGGCGGGGGTGTGGCTGAAGCGGTCGCGCAGCGGTGCGAGCCTGGTGGCCGCGGCGCGCAACGCGTCGGGGGTGAAGGCCGGGTCGGTGCTGCGATGGTCGGTGTGGCTAAACCTCGGCGGCTGATCGGGGTTGTATGCGCCGAGAAGTACGCCTTGGCCGAGTGCTTGCTTGATCAGCACGCCGACGTCGTGGCGGCGGGCGAAGCCGAAGATGTCGGTCTCGTCGGGGCCGTAGAGCGGGCTGAGCAGGTTGAACCGTGCTTGCACCACATCGGGCGCGATTTCGCCGAACAGCTCAAGGAACCGCGTGGTCTGCGCGGAGTACGGTCTGTCGTCGTCGGCCCACTGTTCGGCGAACACGTGCGGCGCGCGCATGCCGACGGCGCCGATGACGCCGTCGGCATGCCAGCTGTGCATCAGCTTCACCGCGTCGCCGAGGTACTGGTCGTCGGGGCCGAAATCGGTGCTGTGGAAGAAATAGACATCGAGCCGGTCGGTGCCGAGATTGGCCAGCGTGGTGCTGAGCTGGTGGCGCATCTGGTCGGGGTGGTACGGGTGCGGGCCAGTTCCGGCGAAGTAGCCGACCTTGCTGGACAGCACCAGCTCGTCGCGGCCGACCTCGCGCACCAGGCGGCCGAGGAGGCGCTCGGACTGGCCGAGGCCGTAGACGTCGGCGGTGTCGTAGAAGGTGACGCCGAGTTCGTGGGCGGTGAGCAGTGCGGCGAAGGCCTCATAGGGGTCGACGTCGGCCCAGCCGATCGGGACGCCGTTGTTGGTGGCGGGGCCGCCGATGGTCCAGCATCCGGCGCCGATCGCGGAGACTTCTTTGTTCAGGCCAGGCAGTACCCGGCGTTCCAGGATAGGCAAGGTGATGTCGCTCCTCGTCAGGTGCCGCACGGATCGCTGGCGTTGATCAGGGTCCACTCGTGGTTGTGCCTCCAGCGGTCGTGCTCGCGCACCAGGATGTCGCGCTGCTCGTGGGGAAAGTCGTCGCACACGGCGGTGATGATGGGGGTCAGCGAGCCGCGCAGTTCACGGATCATCGCCTCGACCACCTCGGCGCAGACCTCGTCCAGGCGCTGTCGGTCAGTAGCGTCGGGGGCGGTGCCGTCCAGGGCGTGGAGCATGCCGCCGAACACCAGATAGGCGGCGTCCTTGAGCACCCGGCGAAGCTCACGCACGCGGTGGTAGGCGGGCCCGTCGAGGACCTTCTCCAGGCTCTTGAGCGTGTAGTCGAGCGGGAAGTTCCGGTCGATCCACAGCTGCGCCCAGCGGGCGAGAATCCCGATGCGCCAATCCATGTAGCGGGCGTCGACGCGCCCCATCGACGGGTCGGGCCGGCCGGTGAGGCCCGCGGCCGCGGCCTTGCGGGTGTAAGCGGCACCGATCAGGCACTCCATGCCGACCAGCATGTAGCTGATCCCGGTGTAGAACGGGCGGCCGGTCGTGTGCTCGGCGACCCAGTGTTCGTCGCGGACGCCCTCGACGATCTCCGCGACGCTGAGGTGCGGTTGTGGGTGCAGCAGCAGGTACGCGCGGCCCTGGAACGCGTAGGTCGCGTGCAGTTCGTCGGCGGTCATGAGCTGGTCGAAGGTGATGTAGGTGAACCGGGGCGGTACTCCCAGCGCGGTGAGCGTACGGATCGCCAGCGCGTTTTGTTCGGCCGTGGTCTCCTTGTTGAACCGTTCCAGGATCGACGTGACACCGGACTCCACTCCGAACAGGCAGCGCCGCAGCCCGCGGGAGACCAGGCCACGCCACATCTCGGCCCGCTCCCGGTGCCAGGCGTCGTCACGGTCGAGGCGCACGACCTGGTCTACGCGGCAGGACGTCTCCCAGGCGAAACCGGCCTCAGCCAGCATGTCGGCGGCCGTGAGCGCACGCGGCACCGCGTCCTCGCCTCGGCCGACGAACTCCTCGTCCACCAGGTATAGCGTTCTGCTGCGGTGACGATGTTGGTCGAAAATCAAGCCGATCTCCCGCAGCATCCAGGCCATCGACTCCGGCGTCGCACCGAACCACTGTCCTTTGTGGCCTCTGGGGCAGAATGAACAGAAGTTGGTGCATCCCCTGCTGAACTCCAGCTGCGCAACCCCGCTGCAGACCAGCGTGCGGTCGAGCAAGTCGAGTTCAGGAAGGATGTCAGCCTGGGCCATGTTGGGCACAACAGCGTTGCGACGTCGGCTGATGGCCAGCGTTCCGGCACCGCGGGGCGCGCCGGTGTAGCCGACGCCGCGCACCTGGTCCAGTGATATGTCGTTGTGCCAGGACGCGAGCACATCGGCGATGGTGGCCTCACCCGCCCCGCGTCCGATGAGCAGCTTCGGGTAGCGCTCCAGCAGGATGCGCTCATTGCGGACGGTGAGACTGCCGCCGGCGAGGACCATCGGTGGGGTCTCCCGGCAGGTGATCTCGTCGAGCAGCCGGGTCATCAGGTCGTGCTGACCGAACGTCGCCGAGACACCGACGATGTCGACCTCGCCGGAGCCGGCTCGGTCGAGGACGTCCTCCAGCGACACGCCGAGCTGCATGTCCATGAGCTCGACATGGCCGAGCAGAGTCGCCCGCGCCGCCCGAGCAAGGTCGGAGATAGCCAGCGGGAAGCGCGGAAGCGGGAAGGTCTCTGGGTGGTAGAGCGAGGCCAGCAGTAGCCGGGGCCGCAGCAGCCGCCGCGTGCCCTCGGCGCTGATCTCGGCCTGGGACAGCCACTCGTTCGGATCATGGATCGTCATATGGTCGGCGACCCAGGCCGGCCACGCGCGTGTGCGGTGGGGCTGCCCGGACAGGTCGGCCGCGGTCCATCCGCCACCTGGCTCGTGTTCGATCAGAACCAGGCGTCGGTCCAGCGTGCCGGTGACCACGACCGTCCGCCCGTCGACGCACTCGGCGACCGCTTCGCGGACCCGGTCGGGTTGGGCCAGCGGGACCGACCACGGCCCGGTGCCCACGCTGGGGGCCGTGCCGGTGGCGTGTGTGATCGTGTCGACGAGCCGAACACGGTGAGACTGACGCAGGTCGTGCATCAAGATCCTCCACGGATGTCGTCGCGGAATGTGGCAGGACTGCGGTGCGCTCGTCGGTGCCGACGGGATTGCCCGAGCGGGCCGGGTGCCTGTGAGTGGGGCCTGTCGTGCTGACCGGTCGGGGCACGGCCAGCACGACGGGTGCTTGATTCCGTCGCGAGCCGGCGATGCCTAGCAGCCGGTGTTGTCCAAGGACGTTAGGTACGCCCGGCGGCGTGAACCGGGAGGATTTCTCTGGGGTCGTCACCTGCGCGGATGCGAAGGTGAACGCCATGCGAGGAATGACCGACGGCATGACGATCGGGGAACGCGTCGCGTTCTACCGGCAACGGCGGGGCCTGCCCCAGACGGTCCTGGCCGGGCTCGTGGGCCGCACGGAGGACTGGCTTCGCAAAGTTGAGCACGATGTGCTCCCGCTGGACCGGCTCTCGGTGCTGCGCCGCCTCGCCTACGCGCTCCATGTCGCCCTCGGTGACCTGATCGGCGAGCCCGTGCTGATGGCCTGGGCCGACGAGCCCGGCCGGCGGACCGTCCCCGCGCTCCGAGTGGCGCTCATGGACCACCGCCAGTTCCTTACCGGCCCACTGCCAGGAGAGCCGGTCCGGCTGGACACACTGGCCGCTGACCTCGGCGAGCAGTGGAGCGACTACCAGAACTCTCGCTACGCCCGGCTCACCCAGCGTCTGCCTCTGCTGATCACCGATGCCCAGGCCGCCTGCCAGCACCACGGCACCGCCAGCGACGACGGACTACGCGCACACGAACTCGCCGCCAGCGCCCACCAACTGGCCACCGCGTTCCTCACCAAGCTCGGCGAAGCCGACCTCGCGGCAATCTCCGCGAGTCGCGGGCTTACCGCCGCCAACACCAGCGGCAGCGCCCTGATGATCGGCTCGCTGTACCGGTCGGTTGCCCACGCCCTGCTGTCCATCGGCGAGTTCGAGCAAGCCGTCGCGCTCACCCGCGCCGCCGCAGACCACCTCGAACCCGGCCTCGGCACCGCGAGCCCGCAGTACCTGTCCGTCTACGGGATGCTGCACCTGGTCGGCGCAGTCGCCGCATCCCGCATTGACGACCGCGCCGACACCACCACATTCCTCACCGAAGCCGACCAGGCCGCAACCCGCCTCGGCCGCGACGCGAACTACCTGTGGACCGCGTTCGGCCCCACCAACGTCAAGATTCACCAGGTCACGACCGCGATGGAACTCGGCGACGTCCAGGTCGCCGTCGACCTCGGTCCCCGCATCGACACCCGCGGCCTTCCCACCGAACGACGCGCCCGCCACGCCATCGAGACCGCCCGTGCCTACGTCCGGTGGAACCGCGTCGACGACGCGCTCGACACGCTGCTCGCCGCAGAGCACGACGCACCCGAACAAGTCCGCTACCACAGGCTGTCCCGCATCCTCGTACGGGAGATGATCAGACTGCCTCGCCCCGCCACCCGCGCCGTCGAGCTGGCCTACCGGATGAGCGTGCACGGCACCGATCCACGTCAGCCGTAAGGTGCCCCAGCATGGCGACCACCATGCTTCCCTACGACTTGCGCGCCGATGTCGAAACCCTGTGGGCCTATCACGACATGGGCCACGAGCTGCGCCGTTGCGACGTCGGCATCGGCCTGGGCAGCCACGACCTCGGCGTCGCCATCCACACCGCCGAGCTCTACCACCAGGGCATGTTTCCGCGCATCGTGTTCACCGGCGCCAACGCGCCCACCACGATCGAACGATTCCCCCGCGGCGAAGCCGTGCGCTATCGCGAGCACGCCATCGCCCTCGGCGTGCCCGCGGAGGTGATCAGCATCGAGACTCAGGCCACCAACACCAGCCAGAACCTCACCAACAGCCGCGAGGTCCTCGCCGAGGCTGGCCTGCGGCCCGCCTCGATCATGTTGATCTCCCGGCCCTACCAGCAGCGGCGTGCCTATGCCACCTGCCGCAAGGTGTGGCCCGAGGTCGACGTCGTGTGTTCGTCCCGGTCGCTGCCGCTCGACGAGTACATCGCCGGTATCGGCGATGTCGACCGAGTGATCAACATGCTTGTCGGCGACACCCAGCGCATTACCGAGTACGCGCGACGAGGATTCGCCGTCAAGCAGGACATGCCCGACGATGTCGACGCCGCCTACCAGCGGCTCGTTGCGGCCGGGTACACCAGCCGCCTCATCTAACTGCCGTCCTGCTCGGTCCGCCCCAGTGCTGCGAGCCCGCTCGCACGACCTCAACCGGGGCAACGGCGACCACGTCCTCATCACCTGGCCCGGTCAGATAGACGACGTTGCCCGCCTTGGCCTGTGCGATCAGCTCGCCCAGCACCTGGCCGACCGACGCTTCCGCAGCCCAGTCGGGCGCCGTGCCTTCGGTATCCGAGAACAGAGGCATTCCGCCAGCGTAGTGGCTCGAGAAACTCAACTTGGCCTCGCCACGGCACCAAGGTTCGCCAACTGTGCCGACCTCGTCCCTCACGTGCCAGAACTGCCGATCTTGCGGCCACCTGCTCAGAAGAGCTTGACACCCGAGATAACGGAGATGCCGTGGGACAGGCCGAAGTTCCCATGCCCGTGCGGGTATTCCGGGCTTGACTCGCCGTTGGGTGAGACGTTCGTCCACCACCCCGGAAGCCCGTCGTCGCGTGCGGGTAGGGGCTTGGTCAGCCACACCAGGTAGGTAAGGACGTCGCTGGTGATCTGGTGGTCGGGGCGGCGTTTGAGATGGTAGGTACCCAGGCCCGCGAGGCCGCGGATCAGGTCGAACTCCTTCATCTCGGGCCGGTCGCCGCGCTCGATGCGTGCGTGGGTGGCCGCCAGACGTCTGCGGGTGATCGCGATGGTGGCTTCGTCCAGGTGGGTCAGGGTGCGCTGGTATCTGCCGGTGGCACCGGCAGCGGCATGTGTGGCGAACGCCAGGGCCGGTGCGCCGAAGTACAGGCCGGCGTTGGCGGCGGCGGTCAGGTCGCCGGAGGCGGCCAACGAGAGCCAGGTGTGCGCGGTGGCCCAGTCACCGTGGCCAGAATGAGCGCGTTCGATGTGCAGCAGGGCGATCCCCGCGGCACCGCCGGCCAGCGACCGCGGCCAGGCCCGGCCCCCGGCCGGGGGCGCGGCGGCCCAGGCGGTGTGCGGGTCGGACAGCACCTGGGCGAGGAAATCGGCAGCGGCCAGCGCGTTCGGGCATGATCCTTTCCTTGGTCGCGTGTTCCAGCTCAGGGCCGCGGCGCGGGCCAGGTGGAGGCACGCGCGTTCACCGTCGAGGGAAGGTCGTGCCATACGGATGTGGTGAAGGTGCAGCAGATCGGGCAGCAGGACGGCCGCGCGGCCCGGTGCGCTCTGCTGCAGCGACCGGCGGTAGGCGGCCAGCGCGTGGCGTCGCCGCGCCCAGCAGGAGATGACGGAGCGGCATCCGGGTTGCGCGGCCAGATACTGCGGGTCGTTCGGGTTCGCGAGGGCGATGGCCTGGGCGTAGAGCGAGCGGGGTGGGGCGGGTGCCGCGGGCCGGGTGTGTGCGATCAGCCAGCGCATCGCCTCGCCGGGGTCGTCGAGTAGGGCGATGACGATGTCGAGCATGCTGGCGGCGGTCAGAGCGCGCCGGTCGGGGCCGCCGTGCGCGGCGCTGGCTGTCAGCTGCGCGAGCGCCGTCGCCGAGTCCGCGGCGAAATAGGCTTCAGCGGCGGCCATCGCGGCCTCGCCGCCGAAACGGGCGGTCTCGGGGAAGTAGGTGTCCCACTGCACCCGTGCGATCAGACCGGCCCGGCGAAGCCCCTGGGTCCAGGCGCCGATCTGGGTGGCGGTAGCCGCGACGCTATCGGCGGGGACCCTTAGCCGCAGCCGCAGATGCTCCTCGGGGTCGTGATAGCGCAGGAACCACCACTGGGCCCGCTCGCCCAACTCGCTCAGCAAGTGCCTCCGTCACGTTCTCGCCGGGGGCCCCGGCGGTTTACGGCCAGGTGACCGCGACGGCCCCATGTCGTTTGTCGAGGAGCCCCCGGGATGAATCGGCGGTGTAGCGGGTCTTCGGGATGTGCTGGATGCGCGCCGCGCCGCGTCGGCGGTGGTGGTCGCTCGCCCACCGACGCAGCAGATCCACGTACTGGGCCGCGACCTCCTCCGCCTCGGGACCGTGGGCCAGGACGCCGCTTTCGAATCCGCCGGTCGCCTCGTTGTGCCGCTTCGTCCGGTAGGCGAAGCTGCCGCCGCTGATCAGGGCGGGCACACCCCGGGTAGCGGAGAGCGCGAGAAGACCCCGTTCGACGACTTCCGCCGTGGCGTGCAGCAGCGCGACCCGCGGCGTACTGGTCATGAGGAACAGCTCCAGTTCGTCGGGCAGGTCGAAGGCGGCGCCCGATCAGCGTTGCAGCTTCGCAGAGTGCACCGCTTCCCGCAGTGCCTTGACGTCGAACCGCTGCTCGCCGTCGATCCGTAGCGCGACCCCTTCGTCGAGTGGGACGACCCGCTCGGTGTGAGCGCCGGACCCCTGCATGGGCACGAAACCGCACAGCCGGTAGCTGTGGCTGCACAGGCCGGTACGGGTGCGGTCGAAGGCGATTGAGCGGGTCAGCCCTTTCAGCCGGAGCGGCACAACGATCCTGCCGTGCTCGCAGAGCTGCTCCAGCCACGCCGGGGGGATGTCCCAGGCCCCGGCCGTGACGATGATCCGGTCGTAGGGTGCGCCCCGCGGCACGCCGCTCTCGGCGTCAGCCAGCACCACCTCGACCCGGTCGTAGCCGGCGGCGGCGAGGCAGTCGCGGGCGCGCTCGATGATCTCTGGGTCGATATCGACCGAGATGACCTTTCCGGTCTCGCCGACGAGCTCTTGCAGCAGGGCCGCGTTGTAGCCGCCTGAGCCGACCTCCAGAACCCGCATCCCGGGTCCGACCTCAGCCTGCTCCAACATCACCACCTGGATGTGGGTGGCCGACAGCGAGCTCAGTGCCGCGCCATCCTCGCCGCGCTTGATCACGACCGCACTGTCGGCGGCGTACGCCACCTCCAGCGGCTCTCCCACCGCGAACAGGTGCCGGGGTACCGCGCCGACGGCAGCGGCCACCGACTCAGACGTGATCGCGTCACAGTCGCGAAGCTCACCGACCATCGCGGCACGCAGCCAGGCCGCGTCCTCAACGCTCGAATCCCGGACTGTAGTCATACGGTCACCCTATCGATCGGGATCGCCGGGCGGTTGGTAACTGCGGTATCTATCGGGACGTAGGCCGCCTCGGCGCGGTCAACCCGCTGAGCGGTGTCGAAACCTGCCTGGCGATCCGCACGGACCGGGCCGCCGTGCCGCGGATTGCCAGTACTGGAGCGGTCCGACTCGACCCCCCGCGACGTCAAACCCCGGTCCTTCACGGAACTCGAACGGCCCCGCGTTTCCGACAGCTTCTCAATCCCTCGATCTCGCCCGCGGACGTATCGTTTGTTCTCGCCTGATCGGTTCAGGTGGCTCAGCCCCAGAGGGCGGCGCCCGGGGTTGAGCCTTTCCGTACGGCCGGGAGGTACGGGGTCTTCACTCATCGGCCAGCCCAGCCGTCGAGATGCTGTCGCACGGGGACTACCGGGTGGGGCGCGATGTTCCAACAGACTCCGATGCGGTTCCACAGCATCGATGATGTGCGATCGAAATCGACATTGACCGTGGATCCGTGCTTCTCCCAACTAGTTGCTTGGGCTCAAGCGGTCGTAGCGACAGGTAATTATTGTAGCAGATTATGGTCTGCTAAGGTACCCCTTTCCGGGGGATCTTCTGGGGGAATGATTGATGAGTGGAGCTGAGCCGTTGTGTGCCCAGGAACGGGAGACGATCTCCGGGAGCTGAGTCGGGGAAACTCGGCGCGTTGCATCGGGAAACTGCTCGGGCGGCACCATAGCACAATCGTAAGAGAGATCGAACGTAATGGCGGTGCCGTCGATTATCGGGCTCTTGCCGCCCAGGAGCGGTATGAGTCATTCAAAACGCGACCGAAGGAGCGGAAACTGGTGGCCTCGTCCCGGCTGCATGATGCGGTGAACGAAGGCTTGGAACA
>JBOHEO010000059.1:0-25684 GCA_050701055.1 Pseudonocardia sp.
CGGCCGGCCTCCGCCCCTGCGCCTCCCCGGATCCGGACCGGGCTGCCGGCGCTGTCCGGAGCCCGCCTGCTCGCGTGGACCGGCGGTGCCGTGACCTTGCTCGGGATCGTCCTGCTGCTGGTCCTGGCGGCGTCGCGCGGGTGGTTCTCCCCGGGCGCGCGGGTCGGGGCGGGTGCGGTGCTGGGCGTCGCGCTGATCGTGCTGAGCCTGCGGCTGCACCGCCGCGAAGCCGGCCATACCGGTGCGCTGGCCCTTGCCGGCACCGGCTTCGCCGCGCTCTACCTGGTGGTGGCCGGCGCCACCCTGGTGCTGGACCTCGCTGCGGTGCCCGCCGTGCTGGTGGCGCTGCTCGTGGCCGCCGGTGGGTTGGGCCTTGCCGATCGCTGGGGTGCTCAGCCGCTGGCCGCGGGGGTCGTCGTCAGTGGCGCGCTGCTCGCCCCCGTTCTGGCCGGTGGGCCGCTGCTGGTGGCGCTCGTCCTCGCGTTCCAGGTCGCGGCCGTTCCGGTGGTGTGGCGCCGCCGGTGGACGTCACTGGCGCTGCTGTCCGCCGCCGGTCCGGTGCTCTACGGGGTCGGGCTCGCCGTGCTCACCGCACTCGGCGGTGACCGTGGCGAGACGGTCGCCATGGTCCTCGGGGTGCTCCTGGTCGGTCTCGGCGCGGCGGCGGGTGCGGCGCGCCGGCTGCCGGCCGGCCCGGTTGCCGCACTCGTGGCGGCCGCACCGGTGCCCGTGCTCGCCGCCGTACCGATGCTCGACCGGTGGGGTGGTGCGGCGCTGGCCGCGCTAGCCGCCCTGGCGTTGCTCGCGCTCGCCGCCCTGCCCGGTACGGCGCGGGTCGTCCGGCAGGTCGGCGCCGCGGCCGCCGCCGTCGCGTTCTTCCAGGCAACAGCCGTGGCACTCGACGGCTCCACCCGGACCGCGGTGCTGCTCGGCCAGGCCACCGTGCTCGCCGTCCTCGCCGCCGTGCTGCGCCGCCGCCTCGCACTCGCCGTCGCGGCCGGCTACGCAACGATCGGCGTTCTCGCGGCGTTGGTCGCCGATGCCCCGCTCGATGCTCTGGTGATCTTTCCCCAGCCGCTGCCGGGCAGCGGTGCTCTGCTGGCCCGCGCCGTGGTGTCGGCGCTGGTGCTGGTGCTGGCAATCGCACTGGTCGTCGCCGGCGGGCGGTTGCGGCTGATCCGCCCCGACGCGGGGACGGCGTGGCTCTGGGTGCCCGCCGGCATCGTCGGGCTCTACGGTGCGACGGGGCTGGTCGTCACCCTGGCGCTGCTGGTCGCGCCCGACCGGACCGGTTTCACCGCCGGGCACGCGCTGGTCACGGTCTCGTGGACGGTGGTCGCGCTGTTCCTGCTGGCCCGCGGGGTCAGCCGCCCCGCGCTGCGGATCACCGGTCTCGTGCTGGTCGGCGCGGCCGTCGCCAAGCTGGTGCTGTTCGACCTGATCGCCCTCGACGGCCTGGCCCGGGTGGGCGCCTTCCTGGGCGCCGGCCTGATCCTGCTGGCCGCCGGCAGTCGCTACGCGAGACTGGTCGCGGAAGCGGAGGCGGTGCGCCCGGGGCCGGCTGCGCCCGCCGGCTGAGCATGCCCAGCCGCCGGGCCTCCTGCCCGCCCTCGCCGCTGACCCGGTTCGCGATCGCAAACCCTCGACGCGATCGGGTCCGCGGCGGGGGATCTCGGTGCCATCCTGCCCGGGTGGTTGACCGCTACTCCGACGCCGTGCGCGCCCGGCGCGCCGAGCTGCGTGCACTGCGGCCCCGGCTGAGCGGTGGGCACCGGACGGAGCTGCGTAGCACCCTGGCGCTGGCGAGATTGACCGTGTCCGCGGAGCTGGCCGCGGCGTTCACCGGGCTGGGTCGGGAGGTCCGGGCGTACATCGACCGGGCTGACCGTTCGGGGCGGGAGTCGTTGTCCGCGGCCGTCCTCGCCGCCGTCGAGGAACTGCGGGCGTGGATGCATCGCCGCTGGATCGCCACGGCTGGCCCCGCCGTACGCCGCATCGCCACCGCGGCGACGGTTCCGGTCAGCCTGACGTGGCCACTGACCCGCGGGGCCGACCGGTTCGCGGGCGGGTCATGCCGGCTGCCGCCGCCCGACCCGTCACCGGGGGTGCTGCGGGCAATGCTGATCGGCGTGGCGGACGGCGCGGGCATGTGGCGGCTGGCGCTACTCCCCGCTGCCGGGCTGCCCGTGGTGGGGTTGCCGGCGCTGGGTGGTCCGGCGCTGCTGCCGCTGGCGGCGGGGCTCGGGTTGGGTGCAGTGATCGCGGCCGGGTGGATGCGCACCGTCGCTGCCGATCGGGCGCGGCTGCGCCGCTGGTCAGCCGAGACACTGGCCCTCGCGCGGGCCGGATGTGAGGGCGAGCTGGGCCGCTGGAGCATCGAACTGGAGCGCGAGGCCGGTGCTGACCTCGACGACGGGGTCGCCCGCCGCCGCACCGCCGTCGACGCTGAGCTTGTCGCGCTCGCGCCCGACCGCGTGCAGACGCTCGATGAAGCTCGGACCGGACCGGGCGGAATCGCTCCATGAACTGGGCCGACCGGTCGCCCGGCGCGGTGCCCGAGGACGGTGTCGACGTCCATGCCGGGATTGACTCTGACGGTGACGGCCAGGCCGACACCGTGTTCGCCGAGCACGACGACGAGCTGGCGTTGCACACCGACCTCGACGGCGACGGTTTCGCCGATCAGGTACTCCTGATCGGTGTGGACGGCCTGGCGCGGGAGGTGACGCCACCCGAGCCGGCGGACGGCGATGGCTTCGGTGCCGTGCTCGCCGGGTTGCTGAACCGGTTGTTCGGTCCCCGCTCGCCCGGCGCCGGAGTGGACCCCTGAAGCTTGCGGATACGTTGCGGGTATGTCGATCGACCGCATCGATCCGGGGTTCCGGGCCATCCCCCTCACCGCACTGGCCGACGCCGCGCTGGGCCGGGCCCGCGTGCTCGGCGTCGACCACGCCGACCTGCGGGTGGAGCGCATCGCGAGCCAGTCGATCGACCTGCGGGACGGTACGGTCACCGGGATCGTCGACGCCGTCACCGTCGGGCTCGCGGTCCGGGTGATCGTTGACGGCACCTGGGGCTTCGCCTCGCATATCGAGCTCACCCCGGAGCGGGCCGCCGCCACCGCTGAGCGCGCGGTCGAGGTGGCCCGCACCCTGCGTCCGGTGGCCCTCGAACGGGTGGTGCGCGCCGACGAGCCGGTGCACGCCGGCGCCATCTGGGTCTCCGACCACCGCACCGATCCGTTCACCGTCGCGACCGGGGACAAGGTGGAGCTGCTCACCGAGTGGTCGCAGCGGCTGCTGGCCGGCGACGGGGTCGACCACGTGCGGGCCGGCGTCATCCAGATTCGGGAGAACAAGTTCTACGCCGATCTCGCCGGTACCTCCACGATCCAGCAGCGGATCCGGATCGGACCGTCGATCACCGCGACGGCGGTGAACCGTGCGGCGGGCGGATTCGAGACGATGGGGTCGCTGGCCCCGCCGGCCGGCCGCGGCTGGGAGTACCTCACCGGCGAGGGCTGGGACTGGGACGGCGAGCTCGCGGTCATGCCCGAGCTGCTCGTCGAGAAGACCAAGGCCCCGTCGGTCGAGCCCGGTTCCTCCGACCTCGTCATCGACCCGACCAACCTGTGGTTGACCATTCACGAGTCCGTCGGGCACGCCACCGAGTACGACCGGGCGATCGGCTACGAGGCCGCCTACGCCGGCACCAGCTTCGCCACCCCCGACAAGCTGGGCACGCTGCGCTACGGCTCCGCGCACATGCACGTCACCGGTGACCGCACCGTCCCGCACGGCCTCGCGACCATCGGCTACGACGACGACGGCGTGGCCACCACCGAGTGGGACCTGGTGCGCGACGGCACGCTGGTCGGCTACCAGCTCGACCGCACGTTCGCCCCGCGGCTCGGGCTCGACCGGTCCAACGGCTGCGCGTTCGCCGATTCGCCGCACCACGTACCGATCCAGCGGATGGCCAACGTGTCGCTGCGCCCGGATCCCGCGGTCGACCGCTCCACCGAGGACCTGATCGCCGGCGTCGAACGCGGCATCTACGTGGTCGGCGGCAAGTCCTGGTCGATCGACATGCAGCGCTACAACTTCCAGTTCACCGGACAGCGGTTCTTCCGGATCGAGCACGGGCGGCTCACGGGCCAGCTCCGCGACGTGGCATACCAGGCCACGACCACGGACTTCTGGGGCTCCCTCGACGCTGTCGGCGGGAAGTCGACCTGGGGGCTGTACGGCGCCATGAACTGCGGGAAGGCCCAGCCGTGTCAGATCGCCACGGTCAGTCACGGCTGCCCGTCAGCCCTGTTCCGCGGGATCAACGTGCTCAACACGCGGTCAGAGGGGCGATGAGCGAGCTCGCGAGCGAATCATTGACACTGCTGACGGCCCAGGAGATCGTCGAGCGGATCCTCGCGCTGCCCGGGGTGGACGCGGGCCGCGTCGTGATCGTGTCCGAGACCAGTGCGGCCGTGCTGCGCTGGGCCAACTCGACGATGACGACCAACGGGCACACCACCTCGCGAGAGGTGTCGGTGATCGCGATGGTCGCCGTGGCCGGTGGTACCGCGGCCGGTGTGGTGAGTTCCGGTGCCGCGGTCACCCATCCCACCCAGCTCGGGGACCTGGTGCGCGCCGCGGAGGACGACGCGCGCGGCGCGGGTCCGGCGCGCGACGCGCTGCCGCTCCCCGAACCCACCGGCGACGACCCGACCTGGGCCGACGGGGCGGTGGAGACCTCGATCGGGGTGTACGGGACGTTCGTCGAGGGGCTCGCGGAGGTGCTGGCCGGACCGCGGCGGCATTACGGTTTCGCCAGCCACGAGATCACCACCCGCTGGTTGGGCACCTCAGCGGGCGTGCGCCGGCGTTGGGCGCAGCCCACCGGTTCGGTGGAACTGAACGTCAAGACCCCGGACCTCACCGGTTCGGCATGGACCGGGGCGTCCACGACCGACTTCGCCGACATCGACGTGGTCGCGCTCGCCGCCCAGGCGTCGGCGCGGTTGGGTTGGGGCCGGCGACGGGTGACGCTGCCGGCCGGACGCTACGAGACGCTGCTGCCGCCCTCGGCCGTTGCGGACCTGATGGTGGATCTGGCCTGGTCGATAGACGGCCGGTCCGCTCACGAGGGTCGCAGCGCGCTCGCCGGGCCCGGCGGGCCGCGTACCGGGGAACGGTTGACCGACCTGCCGTTGACCCTGGCCGCCGATCCCGGTGCGCCGGGGCTCGAGTACGAGCCGGTCCTGATCACCACCCACTCCGGCGACGGGATCAGTGTCTTCGACAACGGTGCGCCCACCCGACGGGCCGAGTGGGTACGTGAGGGCGTGCTCGCCGAGCTCGGCTATTCGCGCGCCGAGGCCGCCGAGTTCGGCACCACGTTCACCCCTCCCGGGGGGAACCTGCTGCTCACCGGGGGGTCAGCGGCGTCGCTGGCCGAGATGGTGGCGCGCACCGAGCGCGGGTTGCTGCTCACCTGCCTGTGGTACATCCGCGTGGTCGATCCGGCTACGTTGCTGCTCACCGGGCTGACCCGCGACGGCGTCTACCTCGTGGAGGGTGGTGAGGTCGTCGGCGAGGTCGATCACAACTTCCGGTTCAACTTCTCCGCTCTGGACGTGCTGCGCCGGGCGTCGGAGGTCGGTGCCACCGAGCGCACGCTGCCACGGGAGTGGAAGGACTGGCTCTCCCGCGCCGCGATGCCACCGGTGCGGGTACCGGAGTTCACCATGTCGTCCGTGTCGCTGGGGCGGTAGGCCGCCCGGTCAGCCTGTTCTACGGCATGAGATCGGTATCAAGATAGCTGTGAAAGCAGGACTGATAGTCCCATAGAAACGGTATTGTCGGTTCGGTGACGGGTGCAGAGTACCTACCGAGGCTCGTCGACCGGCTCCTCACCGAGTTGCTCGACGCCCTGCCGGGTGTGCTCGTCGTCGGTGCGCGGGCGACGGGGAAGACCACCACGGCAGCCCGGCACGCGGCCAGCGTCGTCCATCTCGATCGCGACAGCGAGGCCGAGCAGTTCCGGGCCGACCCCGACGTGGCGCTTGCCGGGCTGCCCGAGCCGATCTTGCTCGACGAGTGGCAGGCCGTCCCCGGCGTGCTGGGCGCGGTCAAGCGGGCGATCGATGGCTCGTCCCGCCCCGGGCGGTTCATCGTCACCGGATCGGTGCGCGACGATCTCCTGCGCTCCAGCTGGCCGATCACCGGTCGGCTGGTCCGGGTCGAGATGGACACCCTCGCCGTTCGGGAGGCCCTCGGCCGTGACCTGACGGGCGAACCGTTCTTGCGGCGTCTCGCCGACGGTGGAGTCGACAGCCTGCTTCCGCCGGGTGCACCGCCCGACCTCCGCAACTACGTTGAGCTGGCAGCACGGGGCGGCTACCCCGACCCCGTGCTGAAGCTGCCGGCGTCCATCCGCGGACGCTGGCTGTTGAGCTATCTGGATCGCCTGCTGACCAGGGACGCGGCCGAGATAGACGTGGTCAGGGACCCGGTGCGCCTGATGCGCTTCTTCCAGGCCTACACGCTCAACACGGCCGGCGAGGTCACTGATCGAACGCTGCACGAGACCGCGGGTATCGACCGGAAGACCGCCGATGCGTACGAGCGACTGCTGCAGACGCTGCTGGTGGTCGAGTCCGTGCCGGCGTGGAGCACCAACCGCCTCAAGCGGCTGGTCCGCACGCCGAAACGCTACGTTCGGGACACCGGCCTCGCCGCTGCTGTCATGGATACCGACGTTGACGGCATGCTCCGTGACGGTGATCTGCTCGGTCGCATGATCGACACTTTCGTCCTGGCGCAGCTGCGAGCCGAGATGCCGCTGTATGACAAGCCGCCGCGGCTCTACCACCTTCGTCAGGAAGGCGGTGCCCGGGAAGTGGACCTCGTCGTCGAGTTGAACCCACGGCAGGTCATCGGTCTGGAGATCAAGGCGAGATCGGCGCCGGCAGCCAAGGACGCCCGGCACCTGGTCTGGCTGCGGGACCAGCTCGGGGAGTCGTTCGTCGCCGGTGTCGTGCTGCACACCGGGCCACACGTGTACCGCCTTGCCGACCGGATCGTCGCCGCCCCGATCGCGAGCATCTGGGGCTGACCTGAGAGATCGCTAACAGGGGGTTTCGTGGCGTTGAGCTGGCCGACGAGTCGCCGCGACGTCTGTGTCGAGGACGATGACGCTCACGCGACGCCGGACCGCCGCGAGGTGTACAAGTCGGCGAGGAACTCGGCGTACTCCTCATCCGACTCGAACGGATCGTTGCTCGCGGCAAGTTCCTCTACCGAAGCGATCGGACGTGCTCCGTGACGCCGAACGAGTTCGTCCGTGGCGACGAAATCGTCCGCCGGCATGTGCTCCGGCTGTTCGGGTGTCGTGATCATGGCCACCTCCATTCCCGGTCCCATCGTGCCACCCCAGCCCGACCGTCGGCGGCGGCCACGCCGTCGCCTGCCGCAGCTCACCCGCTGTCGCAGTCGCCACCCGCTGTCGCAGTCGCCACCCGCTGTCGCAGTCGCCACCCGGTGCCGCAGCGACACCATCGTCCCTGGCCGTCGAGCACGGCGACGTCCACCGGGTGCATCCACGCGACGTGGTCCGTCGCGTCGACCGTCACCGGGCAGCGCTGCGGGCGCTCCACCGGACGGCCGCGCGCACGCACTGCGGGCAGTACTTGGGGTCGTCAACGGTCGGGTCCGCGGCGGTGGCACCCGGGGTGGGTATCTCCTCGCCGCACACCGTGACGTGGCTGCTGCCCCAGCGGCCGGGACATAGAGCCTCATCGGCCACCAGCAGGTGCGAGACACCCGCGGGCAGCGTGCACGGGTCGCCGTCGTCGGTGTGCTTGCCGTCCACGGTCTGCAGGCCGCGCTCGTTCTCCCGCTGCATCGCCGCCGATGCATTCATCGTGCTGCCCCTCTCGCCAGCTGGATGCCGCCGCTCGGCCCGGGTTCAGGCACAGGCCGAGCGGCGGCGTTCTGGAGGCCTGCCCCGCCGCGCATCGGGCGAACGAGCGACGGGACAGGCTGCCGATCCGACCGTGCCAGTGCCTAGAATTCGGTGATCGCGACCGACACCAGAGACACTATCTCAGGAAGTTTCTTTCGTGCAATACCTGATCGAAGAAACCCCCCCTCGTGGTCGCGAGCGCGCAGCGCGCACACTGTGCCCGCACACCCGTCCTGGATGCGGAGGTACCTCATGACCAACGGCCCAGGCTTCACGGTCCGGCGCCGGCAGCTCGGCAAGGAGCTGCGCCGGCTCCGGGAGAGCGCCGGCAAGACGATCGCCGAGGCCGCGGAGTGGGTCGGCATCAAGCCGCCGACCATCAGCAAGATCGAGAACGGCCGGCAGGCCATCCGGCCGACCAACGTCCGGCTCCTCCTGCAGCTCTACGGGATCGAGGCGCCGGCGGCCGACACCCTGATCCGGCTGGCAGGCGAGGCCAACCAGCGCGGCTGGTGGGCCAGCTACGGCGACACCGTGCCGGACTGGTTCCGCACCTTCGTGGGCCTGGAGTCCGACGCCAGCGAGATCAACGGCTACGAGTCCGAGCTGGTCCCGGGCCTGTTCCAGACCACCGAGTACGCCCAGGCCGTCATGCTGGCCGCCCACCCGACCACCAGCCAGGCCGAGCTGACGCGACTGGTCTCCTTCCGCCACGAACGACAGCAGCGGCTGGCCGGCAACACCCCACCTCACCTGCACTTCGTGCTCAACGAGGCGGTGCTGCGCCGTCCGGTGGGCGGCACCGAGGCGTTCGGTCAGCAGCTCGACCACCTCGCCGCCATGGCCCGGCTGCCGCACGTCGACCTGCAGGTGCTGCCGTTCACCGCCGGGCCGCACCCCGCCATGGGCCAGACCTTCAAATTGCTGCGGTTCCCCGGCGACGAGGCCGGGCTCGACTTCGTCTACCTGGAGAACGACCGCGGCGCGCTGTACCTGGAGCGCCCGGCCGACGTCGAGCGCTTCCAAACAATCTTCACCCAGCTCACGGCAGCGGCCCTCACCACCAGCGAGACCAGGACGTTCCTCGCTACACTGACCGCCGGTACGGGCGAACGAGAGTAAGAGTAGGTGCACGATGGACCTCACCGGCGCCACCTGGCGCAAGTCCAGCCACAGCAACGGTTCCGGCGGCGACTGTGTCGAGGTCGCCGACCTGGACGGCGGCCGCCGCGCCGTCCGGGACAGCAAGGACCCCACCGGCCCAGCGCTGATCTTCACCCCGGCCGAGTGGGCCGCGTTCACCGCGGGTGTCCGAGCCGGCGAGTTCGACTGACTCACACCGCGTGCAGCGCCCCCGGTGCGAGGTGGCCGCCGGGCGCCGCCGTCCATGCCCGCATCGCGCTGCCGGGCACGCCACCGGCGAGCGGACTCACAGCCGCGGGTCCACCGGCTGCGACTCCAGCGCCAGCACCGCGGCCACGGCCTGGTGCACCCGCCACAGCGGCTCGCCCTCGACGAACCGGTGCAACGCCTCCAGCCCGAGCGCGTACTCGCGCAACGCGAGCGCCCGCTTGCGCCCGACGGCGCGTTCCCGCAGCCGGGTCAGGTTCGCCGGCTCGGTGTAGTGCGGGCCGTACACCAGCCGCAGGTAGTCCTGGCCGCGCACCTTGAGCCCGGGTTGCACGAGCCCCCGACGACCGCGCTCGCAGCTGCCGGCGGGCTTCACCACGGCCCCCTCCGCGCCCGCGGCCACCACCTCGGCCCACCATTGCGCGCCGCGCTCGCGCGCCGCCGGGTCGTCGAGGCGTACGGGCAGGCGGGCGGTGGTCACCAGGAGCTCCGGGCCGGCGGTGACGAGCCGGTCGAGCACGCCGAGCTGCCAGTCCACCGGGCGCTCCGCGTGCACGGAGCCTGCGCCGGCCAGCAGGCAGAAGGGAGCCAACCGGACTGGCCCTGCTCCGGCGTGTCGGCGCCACTCGCGGTCGAACGCGGCCGCGTCGCCCAGCCGCGACCGGATCCAGGCCAGGTCGTCGTCGGCGTTCACCCCGCGGGCGCCGGCGGCCTGGAGCGCCGCGGCTGTTGCCCCGAGGTCGGCCAGCGCTGCCGCGGCGGTCGGGGCGTAGCGATCGTCGAGCAACCCGCCGGCCGCGGCGGACCACGGCAGCAGCTCGGCGTCGAGCGCGAGCCAGTCCGTGTCCAGCTCGGCCCACAGCCCGGCGGTGGCGAGTGCCGCTCGGAGCCGCGCGAGCAGCGGCTCAGGGTGGGTGACCAGCCGTCGTCCGGTGCGCGACAGCACGACCCCGGTCTCCCCGCCGGTCGCACCGAACCGGCGCCGGGCTGCGCCGGCGTCCGCACACACGATCACCACGGCGCGCGAACCCATGTGCTTGGCCTGCATCACGACCTCGGCGACACCGTCGGCGGCGAAGGCGTCGAAGGCCGCGGTCGGCTGCTCCAACGGCCCGTCCGGGGCGGTCGCGACCGGCGCCATCGTCGGTGGCAGGTACACGAGCCAGCGGGGGTGCACGGCGAACCGGCTGAGCACCTCCAGCGCCGCGGCACTCTGTTCGGCCGGCACCGTGATCCGCCCGAGGTGCCGGGTCTCGACGGCGCGCTTGCCGAGCACGTCGGTGACGTCGAGCTCGTCGGCGGCCCGTCCCGCAGCGACCGCCGGCTCGGCCCGCAACGGGCGGACCGGCTCGAACCACACCTTCTCGGCAGCCACGCTCACCAGCTCCCGCTCGGGCCAGCGCAGCACGGTGAGCGCCCCGCCGAACACGCATCCGGTGTCCAGGCAGATCGTGTTGTTGACCCACTCCGCCTCCGGCACCGGCGTGTGCCCGTATGCCACAGTCGCCGCACCGCGGTACTCCAGCGCCCACGGATAGCGCACCGGCAGGCCGAACTCGTCGGTCTCGCCGGTGGTCTCCCCGTACAGCGCGAACGCCCGCACCCGCCGGGACGCGCGGCCGTGGAACTGCTCGCGCAGCCCGGCGTGCGCCACCACCAGCCGGCCGCCGTCGAGCACGTAGTGCGCGAGCAGCCCGTCCATGAACGTCGTGGCCTGCGCGGTGAACCCGTCCGGCTCGGCGGCGAGCTGGTCCAACGACTCGACCAGCCCGTGCGAGCGCCGCACGTCGCGACCCTTCAGCGCGCGCACCAGCTTCACCTCGTGGTTGCCGGCCACCGCCAGCGCCACCCCGTCGGCGACCATCCCCATCGCCAGCCGGAGCACCCCGGTGATGTCCGGCCCGCGGTCGACGAGGTCGCCGAGGAACACCGCGGTGCGCCCCTGCGGGTGCCGCGCCGACACCGCGCGACCGACCTCGTCGCGGCGCAGCTCCCAGCCCAGCTCGCCGAGCAGCGTCTCGAGCTCGCCGCGGCAGCCGTGCACGTCGCCGATCAGGTCGAACGGGCCGGTGAGCTCCCGGCGGTCGTTGTAGGAACGGGTGCGCTCGATCTCCACAGCCGCGATCTCGTCGACCGTGCTCAGCACGTGCACGTACCGGAAGCCCTCGGCCTTGAGCCTGCGCAGGCCGCGGCGCAGCTCGCCGTGCTGGCGGCCCACCACCTCCCGGCCGAACCGGGAGCGCCCCGCGCACAGGCGTTCGGGCAGGTCGAGCACGATCGCCACCGGCAGCACGTCGTTGCTGCGGGCCAGCTCGATCAGCGACGCGCGCGCGGCGGGTTGGGTGCTGGTGGCGTCGACGACCGTGAGCCGCCCGCGGCGCAACCGGATCCCGGCGACGTGGTGCAGCGCGTCGAAGGCGTGGGCGCTGGCCGACTGGTCGTCCGGGTCGTCGGCGACCATGCCGCGGAAGGCGTCGGAGGACAGCACCTCGGTCGGGACGAAATGCCGCGCCGCGAACGTCGACTTTCCTGCGCCGCTCACCCCGACCAGCACCACCAGGGAGAGCTCCGGGATCTTCATTCGCCCTTCCTGGTGAAGGCGGCCAGCTGGGTGGGTGTGCCGAGCGTGACGTCCGGGTCGCCGACACCTGCGTACCGCACGCGGTAGCCGTGGGTGGTGCCGACCCGCTCGGCCCAGGCTGCGAACTCCGCGCGCGTCCACTCGAAGCGGTGGTCGGGATGGCGGAACGCTCCTGGCGCCAGGTTGGGGTAGCGGGCATTGTACTCACGGTTCGGTGTGGTCACGACGACGGTAGCCGGTCGCGCCACGGCGAACACGCCCTGCTCCAGTGACGTCAGCCGGTCGGGGTCCACATGCTCCACGACCTCGCTCAGCACGGCCGCGTCGTACCCGGCCAGCCCTCGGTCGGTATAGGTGAGCGAGCTCTGGCGCAGCGTGATCCGCGACCGAGCCGCCGGCGGAAGCTCATCGAGGCGCAACCGCCGCGCCGCCCGATCCAGCGAGGTGACGGACGTGTCGATGCCGACGATCTCGGTGACGGAGGTGTCCCGCAGGAGCTCGGCGAGCAGGGCCCCGTCGCCGCAGCCCAGGTCGAGCACCCGGCGCGCGCCGGCGGCGTGCAGCTCGGCCAGCACGGCACGGCGACGCAGCTCGCGCAGCGGGGTGGGCGGGGTCTCACCCTCAGCGCCGATCCCGAGCCGCTCCAGCAACGGCGCGGTCAGCCGCCGCCGGTACCGCAGGTACCGGCGGGTGATCAGCTCCCGCTCGGGGTGGTCGGCCAGCCAGCCCTCGCCGGCGCGCATCAGCTTGTCCACCTCGTCGGGCCCGACGTAGTGGTGTTTCGCGTCGTCGAGCACGGGGAGCAGCACGTACACCGCGGTCAGCGCGTCGGTGAGCCGGGCGGCGCCGATCAGCCGCAGATCGACGTGCCGCGGGCCGACCGGCGTGCAGTCCACCGCCCACCCCAACGGGCCGAAGAGCCGCGCGGCGAGGCCGTCGCTGTCCCGGACGGCCGGAACCGCCAGCTCCAGCGGCAGTGCCGCGGCCGCCAGCTCGGGGCGTTCGCGTGAACGGCCGTGCAACGCCGAGCCGAGCGCGCGAGAGATCGCCACCGACAACAGCGACGACGCGGCGTACGGCCGATCGTTGATGTGCTGGCCCAGAGTGAACCCGCCCGGCGAACCCGACGGGTCGGAGCGCCGGACCAGCCCGATCGGGTCGACCTCGACGATCAGTGCGGCCGTGCAGCGTTCGACGTCCGCCTGCGGGAAGCAGACGGTGGCGTGCCCGAATGCCAACTCCGTGCGGTGCACGCGGTCGGGGTGCTTGCCCAGCAGGAAGCCGAGATCCGTGGCCGGCGCCTGCGCCAGCGTGATCGTCAGCAGCACTGGGCCAACATACTGGGTCGGCGCTGGCGCTGGCCCGAGTTGCGGAGCCGCAGCGGACCTCGGCATGAGGAGCGCCAGCGACCTGCCTCCCGCTCCGCTTAGCGGAAGCGACCCGCGTCACCGCTGGGTCGTCGGCGTGGCCGGCTGGGGGGCGTCCGGTGTGGCCGGCTGCGGGGCGTTCGGGGGGGCCACCTCCTGGGACGCGGGCTGGGTCGCGACGCCGCGCTCGGAGAGCTTCTGCTGAACCTGCTCGGAGATCTGCGCAGCGCGCCGGCGCTCCCGGATGCGGATCAGCACCAGCATGGAGACGCCGTACGCGATGCCGAGGATGAGGAGCACCACACCGAGCTTCACCACCATCGTCTGCACGATGCCGCCGATCGCGAAGTCGATCGCGGAGACGATCGCCAGCACCCCGAGCGTGACGAGGTAGAACAGCACGGACAGCAGGCGGTTCACCGAGTGCGAGACCTTCTGATTCTGGAAGACCTCCTGAAGGAAGGGCTCACCGGAGACCACCAGGAGGCGCCCGACGGCGAAGGTCAGGGCGATGGAGATCGCCAGCAGGGTGAGGTACTCGGCGGTCTCGTTCATGGCTTCCTCCAGGAGTGCTTCGTGGCACACCGCAGTGTACCCAGTCTAGGGGCAGCTCAGTCGGGTCTGCATGATCGACATCGTGCCACGGCTCACCAGGTCCTGCCGCTCCCGCATCGTCCTGCCGCTCCCACATTGCGAAATGCCGGGGAAACGTCGCCGTGATCTGAATCGATTACCTGGATCGGTCGTGTGAGTGAGTCGACAGTCGCCGACCGTGGGGGAATCCGTACACCGCGAGTACCGTCAGCATTCATCATTCACCGGCGCACCCGCACCTGTCGGTTCGGGTGGTGTCGGCATTTCTGGGCCGCTCGGGCCGGCCCGCCGGCAAGGAGACGAACGACATGACCGCAGTGACCGGGCCGGGTATCGACGAAGCGCCGACCCAGAACGCACGGCTGACGTCCTGGGTGCGGGGCGTGACCGAGCTGACGACGCCCGACCGGGTCGTGTGGTGCGATGGGTCCGACGAGGAGTGGCATCGGGTCACCGCGCGGCTGGTCGAGGCCGGCACGTTCGTCAAGTTGGACGACAGGGTGAAGCCCAACTCGTTCTGGGCCGCGTCCGACCCCGACGACGTCGCGCGGGTCGAGGAGCGCACGTTCATCTGCACGGCCGAGGAGTCCGGTGCCGGGCCCACCAACAACTGGATGGACCCGGCCGAGATGCGTTCGATCCTGACCGGCCTCTACCGCGGTTGCATGCGCGGCCGCACGATGTACGTCATCCCGTTCTGCATGGGCCCGATCGACGCTGACCAGCCGATGCTCGGGGTGGAGGTCACCGACTCCGAGTACGTCGTCGCCTCGATGAAGATCATGACTAGGATGGGCGACTCGGTGCTGCCGCTGTTCGACGGCCCCGCCGGCGACCGTTTCGTGCCCTGCCTGCATTCCGTGGGCGCCCCGATCGAACCCGGTCAGAGCGACGTCGCGTGGCCGTGCAGCGACACGAAGTACATCAGCCACTTCCCGGAGACCCGCGAGATCTGGAGCTACGGTTCGGGCTACGGCGGCAACGCCCTGCTGGGCAAGAAGTGCTACGCGCTGCGGATCGCCTCGGCCATCGCGCACGACGAGGGCTGGCTCGCCGAGCACATGCTGATCCTCAAGGTGATCAGCCCGGAGGACAGGGCCTACTACATCGCGGCGGCGTTCCCGTCGGCCTGCGGCAAGACCAACCTCGCCATGCTGGCGCCTACCATCCCGGGCTGGCGAGCCGAGACCGTCGGTGACGATATCGCCTGGATGCGTTTCGGCGAGGATGGCAGGCTCTATGCAGTCAATCCCGAGTGCGGCTTCTTCGGGGTCGCTCCGGGTACCAACTGGAAAACCAATCCGCATGCGATGACGACCATTAATCGGGGTAATTCCCTGTTCACGAACGTCGCCCTGACCGGCGACGGCGACGTCTGGTGGGAAGGTCTGGAAGGCGATCCGCAGCACCTCACATCCTGGACCGGCAAGGCCTGGACCCCTGATTCCGGTTTCCCTGCCGCCCACCCGAACTCCCGCTACACTACCCCGATCTCGCAGTGCCCGGTCGTCGCGCCGGAATGGGAGGACCCGCAGGGTGTGCCCATCTCGGCCATCGTGTTCGGCGGCCGACGGGCCGACACCGTACCGCTGGTCACCGAGGCCCGCGACTGGCAGCACGGCACGTTCATCGGTGCCACGCTGTCCAGCGAGAAGACGGCCGCGGCGGCGGGCGAGGTAGGGGTCGTGCGCCGCGATCCGATGGCGATGCTGCCGTTCCTCGGCTACGACGCCGGCGTCTACTTCCAACACTGGATCGACGTGGGCAAGGGCGCCGACGCCGACAGGCTGCCCCGGATCTTCTCCGTCAACTGGTTCCGTCGCGACGCTGACCGGAACTTCCGGTGGCCGGGGTTCGGTGACAACTGCCGGGTGTTGAAGTGGATGGTGCAGCGCCTGGAGGGCACGGCGGGCGCGACCGAGACCGCCATCGGCTATGTCCCCAACGCTGACCAGATCGACCTGGACGGCCTCGACTCCGACAGCGCCGACGTGAAGGCTGCGCTGACCGTCGACATTGAGGAGTGGAAGGCCGAGGTCCCGCTGATCGAGGAGTGGTTCGACAAGATCGGAGATAGTCTACCCGTGTCGATGCGCGACGAACTGGACGCTCTGAAACTCCGCCTGGGCAGGTAGCCGCTGTCGGGGTCCTGTGGTCCACTCAGTGTGCGAGATCGGGTGAACCGGAGCGGAGGCGACGTGACCATCACCGAGATGTCGAGCGGGCCCGGCGGAGCGGACGGACCGCCGCGATCACGTCGCGTGGATCCGCGTCAGGTAGCCATCTGGTCCGCGGTGGCCGTTGTCGGCGCCGTCGCCTGGGGCATCCTGGCGCTCAGCCGGGGCGAGGAGATCTCGGCCGCCTGGTTGATCTTCGCCGCCCTTGCCTCCTACGCCATCGGGTACCGCTTCTACTCGCGGTTCATCGCGCGCACGGTGCTCGGCGTCGACGACACCCGGGCCACGCCGGCCGAGCGGGTGAACGACGGCCAGAACTTCCAGCCGACGGACCGTCGGGTGTTGTTCGGGCACCATTTCGCCGCGATCGCCGGCGCGGGACCGCTGGTCGGGCCCGTGCTGGCCGCGCAGATGGGCTACCTGCCGGGCACGATCTGGATCATCATCGGCGTCATCTTCGCCGGCGCCGTGCAGGACATGGTCACGCTGTTCTTCTCCACCCGGCGCGGTGGGCGGAGCCTCGGCCAGATGGCTCGCGAGGAGATCGGGCCCGTCGGGGGGGGCGCGGCACTGGTCGCGGTACTCGCCATCATGATCATTTTGCTGGCCGTGCTCGCGCTGGTGGTGGTGCAGGCGCTGGCCAACTCGCCGTGGGGCACGTTCTCGCTCGCGATGACGATCCCGATCGCGCTGTTCATGGGCTTCTACCTGCGTTACCTGCGGCCCGGGAAGATCCTCGAGGTATCCGCCATCGGCGTCGCGCTGCTGCTGCTCGCGATCGTGGCCGGCGGCTGGATCTCCGAATCCGGTGCCGCAGATACGTTCACCCTGAGCGCGAACCAGCTGACCCTCGCGCTCGTCGTCTACGGTTTCGTCGCGTCGGTGCTGCCGGTGTGGATGCTGCTCGCTCCACGCGACTACCTGTCGAGCTTCATGAAGATCGGCGTCATCGTCCTGCTGGCCGCCTCGATCCTGCTGGCGTGGCCAACCCTGCAGACCGAGGCGTTCACCGACTTCGCCGTCACCGGGGCCGGGCCGGTGTTCGCCGGATCGCTGTTCCCGTTCGTGTTCATCACGATCGCCTGCGGTGCCCTCTCCGGCTTCCACGCGCTGGTCGCGTCGGGCACCACCCCGAAGCTCATCGAGAAGGAAACGCAGATCCGGGTGATCGGCTACGGGGGCATGCTCACGGAGTCGTTCGTCGCGATCTGCGCGCTGGCGGCGGCCTGCGTGCTGGATCCGGGTCTGTACTTCGCGATGAACATGCCGGGCACCGTGCTCGGTCCCACCGTGGAGTCGGCCTCGGCGGCGGTGGCGAACATCGGTTTCACCATCTCCCCCGAGCAGCTCATGGCGGCAGCCGCGGCAGTGGAGGAGGAGTCGCTGATCGGCCGCACCGGTGGCGCGCCCACGCTTGCGGTGGGCCTGTCGCAGATCTTCTCCGACGTCTTCGGCGGCGATGCGCTGCGCGCCTTCTGGTACCACTTCGCGATCATGTTCGAGGCACTGTTCATCCTCACCACGGTGGACGCCGGCACCCGCGTGGGGCGCTTCATGCTCCAGGACACCGTCGGCAACATCTGGCCGCGTTTCGGGGACACCCGCTGGCGCCCGGCCGCGTGGACGGCGAGCGCGATCATCGTCGGTGGCTGGGGCTACCTGCTCTATGCCGGGGTGAACGACCCGCTCGGTGGCATCTACCAGCTGTTCCCGCTGTTCGGCATCGCCAACCAGCTGCTGGCCGCGGTCGCGCTGGCGGTGTGCACCACGCTGCTGATCAAGTCCGGCAAGGCGCGCTACGCCTGGATCACCCTGGTGCCGCTGGCGTTCGACGCCGCCGTCACGCTCACCGCGAGCTACCAGAAGATCTTCTCCGACGACCCGACGCTCGGCTTCTGGGCGCAGCGCGAGCGCTACCAGCAGGCGTTGGACGCCGGTGAGACCAGCCTCGGCACGGCGAAGACGGTGGAGAGCATGGAGCAGGTGGTGTTCAACACGACGCTGGACACCGCGCTCACCGCGCTCTTCGCCGGACTCATCGTGATCATTCTCGTGGACTCGGTGCGGGTGTGGGTCGCGGCGCTGCGGGGCAGGCCGCTCTCCAGCGGCTCGGAGGATCCCTATGTGCGGTCCACTCTGTGGGCACCTGCCGGCCTGATCCCGACCCGGGAGGAACGGGAGGTCATGCGCGTGCGCGAGCTCGCGGGCACCGGTGGCCGGCGGGAGGGGCCGTGAGGCCTGCTCGCAGGATCGGGCCATCGCCTGTGGGACCTGCTCGCCGGGTCGCGCCATCGATGCCGCGGCGCTTGCGCGACGCCGTACAGGTGGCCTGGCAGCTGCTTCGCGAATTCGCGGGAGAGCGCGCATACGAGAACTACCTTACCCACCAGGGTGAACACCATCCGGGTGAACCGGTGCTCAGCGAGCGGGACTTCTGGCGGCAGCATGTCGACCGCGGTGATCGCGAACCCCAAGCCCGCTGCTGCTGAAGCCGTTGGTCGACAGGTATCGACCGTTCGACGCGGTAAGTGTCGTTTCCGGCATGACGTGAGCGCCATAGTTGAGCCGAGACTCGTTCAGATCGCCGCCCACCTGAAGAGCGGTCACGTACCGCTGACAGTGACCGTTGACGTGCCTGCTGATTGCACAGAGCCGGATCGGGGTGGAACATCTGATCGACACCAACGATACGAAGGGTGACCGTCGCCGTCCGGCGTCGGCAGGCGGAGGTGACCGAAGTGTTGAACGTCGGATCAGCGTCGGCCGACGAGGCCTCAGCTGGTCAGCTCCCGGACGGTTCTGACCTGGGCATCTTCCTCGACCGGCTCGCCGCCGCGGGAGCTGATCGGTGCACGGGTCTGGCCAGGGCGCAGATCCACCGTTGCATCGAGGCCGGCGCAGATCCACCCGGACTGCGCAGGCTGGCCGAGGCGCTCGCGGCGTCCGTCGCCGAACCTCCGGGACCGCGACTTCCGGTCGACGAGCCCAGCTCCGTCGGCACGGCCGTGCGCGACAACAACCTGCTGGTGCTGGCGGATTTCGCGCCGGACGCAGTGGCAGCGGCGGTCGCGGCGCTCCTGGCCGACGGTCGCCGCGTGATCGTCACCGCGATGGCCCGGCGGGCACTCACGACGGTGCGTGACGCGATGCCCCAGGAGGCCGCCAACCGGACGATCGACAAGCTGCCGGCCCTGCGGCCGGCCGACCTGCGAGAGCTCCGGCTGTTGCTGGCCACCTCCACCCCCGAGCGCCGGGCCCGTTCCGAACAGCGGTTGCCGCCGGTGGGTGCGCTGCCCCCGATCAGTGACGTGGCCGAGCTCTGCGGTCAGCTGGATAGCACGGTGGGTGCGGAGGGGCAGAGTCTGGTCGTCGGCCTGCTCGGTGAGCTCGACCCCGAACGCCGGGCCGCGATCACCTCGGTCGCTACCCGGGTCGAGCGCTCCCTGGATGCCCTGCGGCCGCGCGACGACCAGGCGTGGACCTGGGCGCTGCTGTCCGACCTGATCTACAGCCGGCACCGGGCGACGTTCGACCGGATGCTGGAGGAGAGCGCGCAGACCGTCGAGGTCTTCGCGGCGGCCGGCGAGGCGCCGCAGGTCACAACGCTCGGCAAGTCGCTGCCGGACACAGCTGTGCAGGCACTGCGCCGCTACCTCGAGTTCGTGGAGTCCGGAGGGCGTTCACGGCCCTACTTCCGCTCGGCAGCTCAACGCGAGGCGCTGCCGGTGTTCCGCCAGATCCGGCTGGACGGACGGACCCCGGCGACGGCGGCGGACGTGCGGCTGATCCTGCGCCACCTCGAGATCGGCGAGCGGCTCGAACGGATCGGCACCGGATGTGCCGAGCTGAGCATTCCCGCTCCCCTCGACGCCGACGAGCTCACCGAGCTGGTCGACGGGCTGGTCAAGGTATCGGCCGCGGCCCGGTCGGTCGCTGCGTTGCGCCACGAGGTGTTGTTCCTGCACCCGAACTCCCCGCTCGCGGTGCCGGACGTGACGGCAGCTGAGCAGATCGCCGCCGCGATCCTCGGCTACTCCGAGCAGGGTCCGGTGGCCGAAGCCGAACAGCAGCTCGACGAGCTGGCCGCCGACCTCGCCGCGCACGCCGCCGTCCCGGCCACCGCGCCGGAGCACGATCAGGCCGTCACCGCCCTGCGCGAGCGTGACTGCGCGGCCTATGCGGCGGCGGTGGACGGGCTCGTGGCCGCTCGGCGTGAGTCCCATGACGAGTCCCGGTGTACTGTGCTGCTGGAGCGGTTGCGCGGCGGCGCCCCTCGGCTCGCCGCGGCATGGTCGGGCTTCGACGATGACCGGGCCGGCGGCGCCGGTCTCGGGATGGCGTGCTTCCTGCCGGTAGGGAAGCTCCTGTCCGCATTGCCGCCGGCCGACACCGCCGACTTGGTGGTGGTGCTCGGGGCCGCCCGGATGGGAGTGGAGCGGCTACTGCTCACCGCCGTCGCTCCGCGGTTCATCGCCGTCGTCGATCCCGGTGGACGCACCAAGGCTGCCCCCACCGTGCTCAGCGTGCTGCACCGGGCCAAGACGGTGGTCATCCGCGGTGGAGCGGCCGCACCCAACGGCCGGGTGGTGCAGATGGACCCGGGCGCGCGGTCGGCTCCGCAGACCCGGGCGCACGTCGGCTGATCCGTCGGGCTGATTCGTCGGGCTGGGTAGGTCGGCGACGCGATCAGTGCGTGACGCTGTCGAGCAGGACGAACGGGTCGTCGGCCGCCTGCCCCTCCCGTTGCCACGATCCGGGCCCGTCGGGACCGGGCCGGTACAGCGACCACAGTCCTTGTTCCGGGTCGCTTCGTCGGAGCTGCGCGAGTGGCGTCGAGGTCCACGCCACGTCCTGCTCGGGGTGGATGGGCGGGCGGCGGTCCACGATGGTCACGTCGTCGCCATGGATCGTGTAGCCGATCTGGCGATGTGCCCGCTCGGAGTGCGGGATGGATGCTGTGCACCATCGGGACAACCGGGTACGAATCTCCTCGGGCACGGCCATTCCCGCATGATCCCAGCCGTACCGACTACCGTCGACTGCTATGCGCGAGCAACACCCGGTCAGTCGGTTCGGCGCGGTCGAACTCGAGGACCTGCCCGACGATCTGCGGGAGCGGATCGGCGCGATCGCGGAGAAGTCCGGCTTCGTACCGAACATCTTCAGGACACTCGGACGCCGCCCCGCCGAGCTGCGCGCCTTCCTCGACTATCACGACGCGCTGATGGAACGCAACGACGGCCTGACCAAGGCCGAGCGTGAGCTGGTCGTGGTGGCCACCTCCGGGGCGAACCACTGCACCTACTGCATCGTCGCGCACGGCGCGATCCTGCGAGTGCGGATGAAGGATCCAGAGATCGCCGACCGGGTCGCGGCCAACCCGTGGGCGGTCGAGCTCAGCTCCCGCGAGCGTGCCATCGTCGATCTCGCGCTGCTGATCGCCACCGATTCGGCCGCGCTCACCGAGGCCGAGCTGGATGACGCGCGGATCGCGGGCCTGTCCGAGGACGAGATCTGGGACGTCGGCGCGATCACCGCGCTGTTCGCGATGTCCAACCGGCTGGCTCATCTCACGGCACTGCGCCCGAACCCGGAGTTCTTCCTGATGGGGCGCCTGCCTCGGTGAGGCCGACGGCGGGCCGACGGTTTGGTGTCCTCAGTAGTAGTCCTTGTCTCCGATCACGATGTACCCGACCCGTGAGGCGGTCAGCTCACGGTCAGCGTCGAAGATCCCGAGCAGGGTCTGGCGATCACAGAAAACTGATCAGTTTTGTTGCAATCGAACATATGTTCGGGTATGGTGATGATGTGACCGAGTGGTGGCAGGCCTCCGATGCGGAGTTGCTCGTCGCGCTGGGTGAGTCGAGCCGGGAGCTCAACGCCGCTTATCTGGATGTGCTGGATGTGCTGGAGGTGGTCGGTGAGGTCACTGCGCGGGGCCTGGGTGGGAAGGAGGGGTTCGTCACCGATGTGGAGCTGGTGCGGTGCACCCAGAACGTGACCCGGCCGGAGGCCAAGCGTCGTCTCGCTGCAGCGCGGGATGTGCTGCCTGGGCGCACCGCCTCCGGTGAGGTCACTCCGCACCCTGGCCGGGGCCATCGGCGCCGAGGACCCCCGCCGCCTGGCCTGCGGCGCCCAGGTCGCCACCACACCCTCATCCACACCACCGACTGGGCGGTCACCATCACCGACGGCCTCCCGACCTTCCACCCACCCGCCTGGATCCCCGGCGGACCACGACGCAACCCACTGCACCGCATCGACCTCCTGCCGACCGCAAACTGCGGATCCGGGAACACCTCCCACTCAGATCCTCGGTCCGCGCTTCACTCGATCCTGAGGCCGTGAGAAGCCGGGCGCGGTCTTCATTCGGTCGCAGACTAGTGGGATGCCGCGCCGCAACCGGGTCGATCCGTTCGAAAACCTGCACGTCATCGGGGGGATGGCGACGAGCAGGGTGGCCAGGACATGCCGCTATTGCGTGTGCCGGGCATGATCTTCGGATGGTGAACCTGTTCGGGCGCCGAGTGGCGATTGTGTCCTATCGGCTCGGGATGGCGGATGGTGTGTCGGTGACCGCGGCGCAGTGGGTGGCTGCGTTGCGTCGGCTGGGCATGTGTGTGTGCACGGTGGCGGGTGAGGGTCGGCCTGATGTCCGGGTCCGAGGTCTTGCTCTCGACGCGGTTCGGCCGCCGACGCGGCGTGAGTTGGGGGCCGCGTTGGACGACGCCGATGTGGTGGTGGTCGACAATGTGTGCTCGTTGCCGATGAACCGGGTGGTGGGTGAGGCGGTCGCGGAGTACCTCGCCGGTCGGCCGGCGGTGTTGCGTCACCATGATCTGCCTTGGGAGCGTGAGCGTTACGCCGATGTCCTGACTTGGCCACCGGACGATCCGGCCTGGCGGCACGTCACGATCAATGAGCTGGCCCGGGGAGCGCTCGCGGCGCGGCGTGGTATCGCGGCGACCACGATCTATCACGGGTTCGACGAGCGGCCTCGTCCCACCCGGCGCGGTCCTGTCCGCGAGCGGATGCGTATCCCCGAGGGCCCGCTCGTGTTGCAACCGACGCGGGCCATCGCCCGTAAGAACGTCCATGCCGGCCTGGCGGTGACCGAGTCGCTCGGTGGCACGTTCTGGCTCACCGGTCCGGCCGAGGACGGGTTCGCACCCGAGTTGCGCCGTCTGCTGCGCGGGGCCGGCGTGCCGGTACGGCGCCGGTTGCCGTCGGGGGTGAGTATGGCTGCCGCCTATGCGGCGTGTGATGCGGTGGTGTTGCCGTCGTCGTGGGAGGGGTTCGGGTTACCGCTGATCGAGTCGGCGTTGCATCGGCGACCGATCGCGGTGGGGGATTTCCCGGTGGCCCGTGAGCTGGCGGCGTTCGGTTTCTGCTGGTTCGACGCCCGGGATCCGGGGCCGCTGCGGGGTTGGCTGGCCGACCCCGATCCGGTTCTGCTCGACCACAACGAAGCCATCGCCAAGCGTCACTTCGGGATCGACACATTGAGCAGCCGGTTGGGTGAGGTGTTCCAGGGTCTCGGGTCCTGCGCTGCGCGCGTGTGTCACCATTCCGTCGCCGAGCGCAACGGAGGACTCGAGGAATGCGACTGCTTGACCGCATGATCGCCAAACTGCTGAACGGGCCGATCGATGCGCTGGTGACGGATCGGGTCGCCCAGTTGGTGGCACAGCAGGTCGAGCAGCTCAAGCTCGATGCCCTCTACGACTGCCGCTGGCACGGCGACCGGTCCCGGCTGCACCTGCCGGAGAGCGCGATCGTCAACAACGCGCTGTTCAACATGTCCGGTGGCGCGATCACCATCGGTGAGTACGCCTTTTTCGGCCATGACGTCGCCGTCCTCACCGGTACTCATGATGTGGAGAAGTTCGGTCGCGAGCGCCAGCTGGCCTTCCCGCGCTCGGGACGCGATGTGGTGATCGGGGACGGGGTGTGGCTGGCCAGCCATGTCCTCGTGCTCGGTCCGGTCACGATCGGTGAGCACGCCGTGGTGGCGGGTGGGTCGCTGGTCCGCGAGAACGTCGAGCCCTACACGGTGGTCGCCGGACGCCCGGCCAAGGTCGTCAAGCAGCTCGTGGGCCGGGCATGAGACTGGAGATCGGTTCCGGCGAGAAGCCCCACCCCGACTACGACCTGCACGTCGACCTGCTGTCCCTGCCCGACGTCGAGGTGCGCTGCGGCATCGATCGGCTGCCGTTCGCCACCGCGTCGCTCGACGCACTGCGCGCCAACCATGTGCTCGAGCACCAGAGCTACGAGCTGATCTCGCCGACACTGTGCGAGTGGGCCCGGGTGCTGCGGCCCGGTGCCCGGGTGGACATCGGTGTGCCGGACGCGAGGTTCGTGGCCGTCCAATGGGCGAACGGGGAGATCGACACCGCCGAGGCCAACCACTGGATCCTCGGCGGGCACTCCGAACGCGCCGCGCACCGGGGTGTGGACTCGCGCGGCGTGCCGCTGTGGATCTGGAACGCCCACCACACGATGTTCGACGCCGAGTCCCTGCGCGCGGCGGTGTCGGAGTTCTTCGAGGTGGAGGAGCTGTTCACCTACGACATCCGCAATCTGCGCCTCTACGCCCACAAGCCCTGACGACGTCGGGGCGGTGCAGGCGCAGCCTTCAACCGGCGGAATCCTCACCAACTCCACAGTCCTGGGTGATCGTGGGCGCAGGCAAAGCGGTCAGATCAAAGCGATAGATGCTTGAGTAGCGCCACTGCCGCCTGCCTGGAGGTGCGGAACGGCCCAGTGCGTGACCCGGATCACGGTCCGGTACTGCGTGCCAGTCCGTCAACGCGCCATTGTCGATTGGGTGGTGAAGCTCGCCGATGAACTGGCCTTCGTGGCAGACCAGGTAGACGGTCTGCTCGCCGTTCGCTGCGGCGTAGGCCAGGCCGCTTCGGGTGAGCACCTCCGCGCGTCTGGCTGTCTCTGCGGCTGCGGCAAAGCTGTCGCGGGCCTGCTGGAGGTACTTAGGTGTGGTCATGGATCACCTGTCGGCGTGGCGGGAAATGCCTGATTATATTGAAGCTGTACGCGGTCACCCGCGACAACCGCACTCGTCCGACTGGTGCGCAGTGGCGACGGAGCGCAGGGCCGCTTCGACCCCGTCTACGCCGCATTCATGGACCTGCGGCGACAGCACGCCGCACCACCGTCGGCAAGGCCGGCGAAGGACCGGTCTGGAACACCGCGACAACGCACGAGCACCCTTGACCCGAACACCTCCGCCAGTTCCGTCACCGCCGCCGACGGCTCCTGGGCCGAGGTCACGCTGGCCGACGACGATGGTGCCCATGAGGTGATCGAGGGTGGGCCACGTTCAGTCTGGCGCATCGTCGAAGCCGCGCGCGAGACATGGACAGCCTCGGACGCCCCTGGTGGGAACGCTTCGGTCTCACCGTCACCCAAGACCGGCAAGTCGTGTGGTTCGACACGTCATCCGATGCGCATCGATGGGCGTTGGTCGCCGGCTCGCCCTGATGACACCCCGGGGTTGGTGCCTGGTGTCCTTGGTTTCAACCAGTGAGAGCGCCATCGGCGTTTCCTAGTAATTCGCTGAGCTTCTCGCTCGGCGTGGTCCATTCTAGCGTACGGCGTGGGCGGCCGTTGAGGCGGTCGGCGATCGCGTCGAG
>JBOHEO010000060.1:0-25422 GCA_050701055.1 Pseudonocardia sp.
ACGGCCTTGCCGACCAGCTCGGCCGCCATCGCGCGCACGTGCTTGTCCGGGTCGGACGTCAGGAGACGGATGGCGACCGGCAGAACGTCTCGGTCGTCAGGGCGACACGCATCCTTCTTGCACCGGTCGCATGCCAGCGTGTGCGCAGCGGCCATGCGTACGCGGGGATGCTCGTCGTCGAGGGCGGCGATGACCGCTGGGATGGTCTCCTCGGTCAGGAAGTGGTCGAGGAGCTGAACGCACCCCTCCCGCACCGCAGCGTCACCGTGCGACACGCCGGCGTGCAGGACCGGAACGACCACAGGCCCTTCCGAGAGCAACTGCCAGTAGGCATCCGTGCGGCGATGGGGGATGGCCATATCGGCCACCAGCCGCTCATGCCGCATTACCCCTCCTGCCGCCATGGTTCGATGGTGACGCGCTCGATGTCGCTCGGGCGAACGAATTACCGCGACCCTGGACGTTGCCCAGACCCGGTACTGCTTCCGGAGATCATGAGGCGGCCAGGTGATGATCTCCTCACGGCGCGCCGAGACGGCTGCCAGCCCGACGGTTGGGGGTGCAAGGAGGGGAAGACGTACCTTCTCATCAGCGGGACAAGCAGTATCGCGCGCGATGAGGAGCCACCATTTGCCCCGAGCAGCTGTCAGCCGGCAGGCCGGGTCGCAGCGGCGACGCGGATGGCAGGCAAGTGTCGGGTCAGTGTCTCCGCATAGGTTGCAAGCACCGTCGTCGCCGACTCCACGGATTCCCACAAGGCGTCGAACTCGTCCATGGCCGCAGCCTCGCTGTACTCGGACTCCTCACTCGACCGCAGCTCGTCAAGCCGTCGTGCGGCAGCCCTCACGTCAGCCACCGCCGCCGCGGGGCCACGCACATCCTCCACCACCGCGGAGGGCGCTCCACCCGCGGCGATAGCTTCGGCGAGCGACGCCGCGTCCGGCAGCTCAGGCAACTGGTAATCCACCCACAGGTCGCTCCACAACCGCCGTCTACGACCTTCGACCGATCCGTCGTCCACGATCGTCGATTCTCCGTCGACCGTGGGCCACACTATCATGCCAGCGCGTTCGGCGACGTCTCGCGCGAGAGCGGGCATGTCGTAATCCAGGTCGTCCGAAAGCATCGGCGCGGCACCCATCCGCAACGCCAGACCGGCGAGCAGACGGTCAGACTCCGATGCCGCCGACAACCGCTCAAGATCCGCAGCACGCATGAATTCGCCCGGATCAGCAGCAGCACCACGGACCGCATCGACCTGACCACCCTCCGCTGCGGCGAGTACGGCACACGTGGCCAGATCGGCCCACCACACCGCGAGTTCCCGACTCGCCGACCTCAGTGCAGACGACGCCGAGATCGCCACTTTCTGTCGCAATGACACCACCGCCCGCCGCGCATCCCCACGACGACGCGGCTGCTCAATGAGCTCCTCCTCCTCATCCGACCACGCCTCGAGTTCATCCTCCACTGCGGCGGTATCGGCGATCAGCTTCGCGACCTCTCCGGACAACTCGTCCAGGACCGCGTCGAGCTCATCGTCGCTCAAGCTTGCGGAATTACTCGTGTCACTCATCCGCACCTCCACGTTCCGCGACAGCTCCTTCATCAACGATCACCATCACAACCGCACCTCGCAGCCGCGCCCACTCCGTGACAGTTCGCTCTCCGTGACAGCTCGCACGACGTCGGCGCCATGATGCCAGACGCGCGGGGCAGCCGATCGCGAGCATCCATCGCTGCTCGAGGACGTCATCGTCCCGCCTGAGCGACGCCCAACTCAGCGACATCGTCCCCGGCGCACTGACCGCAACCGGGCCGAAGCGAACGGCTGCTCGGCCGATCAGGGACGCGGCGACCGCCGGGATCGTCAGCTGGTCATCGTTGTCGGTGACCAGGCCGCCGTGGTCGCGCCGGTCGGTGCTGTGGTGTTGTGCTGCTCGGCCTGCGTCGCTGCCGGGTGATCAGATGGGCGGCCGGCTGCCCGAGGGGCATCGATGTGGAGATGCGGGTCCAACCAAGCTCGGGTCCACCAAGCTGAGGAAGCACCGCCGGGTGGCTAGGCGCGGTGGATCGACACCACCTCGTACAGATGTGGCTCGGCGGTGGCGAGGGCGCCGGCGGCCGCTATGTGCTCGCGGGCAGCGGGGTGAGCGAGCATCGCCCGCAGGTCCTCAGGGGTACGCCACTGGGCGTAGTTGACCACGTGGGTGCCGTCCAGACTGGCGTGGAGGTTGGCTGAGATGAAGCCGGGCTGGTGGCGGATCACCCGTTCGGTGGCCTCGGTGAGCAGGTCGAGGAGGGGCCGCTGGGCCTCCGGGGCGACGGTGAAGACGTGGCACCAGCGCCCTCACCGGGATCGAGGAGCGGATGACCGTCGGGCTGACCGACGCGCAGCAACAACAGCTTCTGGAGCTGATGCGGATCTGCACCAGCAACCTGGAACGCCAGGACAGACCTGCACCAGGAACCTGGAGCGCCGGGACATGAGTGCGCGGGCAGCCATCGAGTTCCGCTGCGCGACCCCGCTCACCCGCCGACATGCACCACCGGCCGTCCGGCGAGGTCCTCCTCCGCCTGCCGGAGCACCGACGTACTCCACCGACCGCGCCTGTGGTGCAGGCCTTACCCGGCCGCCCGCGCGAAGCATGGCTGGTCGTCGCGCCGGGCGCGCCGCCGGCGTTCAGCGCACCGGTGTGTCCGGATCGGTGGTGCTCCGGGTGTCGGCGGAGAGACGCCGTGCGAACGGCCCCCGGGAGCGGCTGCGCAGCCAGCCTCGGCACTTCTGTAGCACCTTGCTCAGCCCGTTCGGCCCGCGGCGGGCCACCACGAGGTCGCCGAGTTTGCCGAGTACCCACGCGAGGATCGGCGCGCCGATCGTGAGCAGCAACCATATCCGCAGCCTCGCCGAGAAGAACGCCCACATGGCCACCACCTCCTGAGACCGGGTCGCCACCTGCGTCCCCGCGCGAACCTAACGCTTTCCGGCATCGAACGTCCCAGCGGGCAGGGCGTCCCAGCGGGCAGGGCGGAGTCTCTTCGAGCGGTTCTCTCCCTCAGATGGGGGTAGTGCTTCCCGTCGCAAGTGCTTACTTTCCTCGCATCCGTCCCGGAGGGGACCACGCCTTGACCGGCCCCCTGCTGCACTCGGCGGACCCGCCCGTCGCCGGACAACTCCATCGTCGCGCGTCGACCGACTCACCCCAAATGAGGGTATTGGCCGTTCGCCGGCACTCCTACGGTCGCGAGACCCGCTGCCCGTCGCAGACGCATCCCCAGCCGCCTGCGACGAGCTGGCATGCGGGACGCGAGAGGAGTTTTGCATGCGACCTCCCATACGTGGAGGACGACGCTTCGCGGTTGTCCTGGCTGCGACGCTCACCGTCAGCGGGGTCGGGGTGACCGCGGCGCCGCTGGCGTCGGCCGCCCCGGCGGAGGATCCGGCTGTCGTGGGTTCGTGGTCCACCCCCTTCGAGGAGGGTGGTTCCGGCACGCCGCGCTGCGAGTACGTCACCGAACCCGACGATGCCAAGGATCCGTCCCCGGAGCGGTTGCAGTGCAAGCCCACCGCGGTGACCAGCGCCATCCTCCCGGATGGCCGGGTGCTCTACGGCAACGGCATCGAGAGCGAGGAGAACGCCGAGGACGGCGTGGCTCTCAGCCTGTCGCCCGAGTCCCGCGACGACCGAACCCGGGTCATGGATCTGCGCGACGGGACCCCGTCCTGGTTCATCCCCGAGAACGAGACCACTGACGGTGATAACCCGACCATCGTCCAAGGTCGAACCAGCGACGACTGCCTCACCGAGGCGCCGCTCGGGGTGGCCGGTGTGCCCGGCCGCGGTGGTGACGGACTCGTCGGCAGCCTCGTCGAGCAGTTGGGCGGTCCCGAGGCCGAGCCGACCTGCGCGCCGGACGACGTGCAGCGCAACGACGGCGCGATCTTCTGTGGCGACATCGTCCAGATGGCCGACGGTCGCCAGCTGCTCATGGGCGGCACCGACTGGTACAACGAGCCGTCGCTGCTGGAGCAGGCCGAAGGTGACCCGGTGAACGTCGGCGCCGTCGAGCTGGAGGGTCTGCGCAGCGCGCGGATCTTCGACGGCACGGCCGGGGCCAAGGGGCTCGGCCGCTGGGATGCCACCGGGGCGATGAAGTTCGGCCGCTGGTACCCCTCCGGGCTCACCCTGCCCGACGGCTCGGTCGCCGTCGTCTCCGGCACCGTCAAGCTGATCAAGAGCACTCAGGGCTCGCAGGTTCGGCGCACCGAAACCTACGACCCGGCCGCCAAGACGTGGACCGAGAACTACACCGATCTCGGCTCTGAGAAGACGCTGCCGCAGAACTCGCGGGTCTACCTCGCGCCGAACGGAAAGCTCTTCTACACCGGTGACGGCCAGATGTTCGGGCCGTTCGGGCAGGCCGTCGACGAGGCGCTCTTCGGCCAGCAGGGCTTCTTCAACTTCGAGACCGACCAGTGGGAGAACACGGGCTTCACCATCCCGCGCAGCTCCCCGGCGTCGGTCGCGCTGCCGATGACTGCCCCCTACGACACGATGACGATCCTGCGTGCCGGCGGCACGCTCGGCCCACCCCCCGGCACCTACATCGCCGTGCCGACAACCGAGCTCACCACGATCGACGCCAAGGGCAACGTCACCAACACACCTGGCCCGCTGCTGAACAACGCGCGGTGGTTCACCCAGCCCACCCCGCTGCCGACCGGTGAGGTCCTGCTCACCAACGGTGCGCGCAACGACGAGGTCGTCTTCCCGGGAGCGGAACTGCCGGTCAAGCAACCGGAGATCTACGATCCGGCGACCAACTCCTTCCGCACGGTCGCGCTGCCGGAGCGGGCTCGGACGTACCACAACAACGCGCTGTTGCTGCCCAACGGCCAGGTCCTGGTCGGTGGCAACTCGCCGATCTCGCTCGGCTACGGCGTGCAGCGCGACGCGATCCCCGGCGTGACCGGCAACAACGACAAGGACCCGTCGTTCGAGCTGTTCAGCCCGCCGTACCTGCACAAGGGAAATCGTCCGCACATCGACGGTCTCCACGGCGGGCTGTCCTGGAACGAGAAGTTCACGATCGAGACCGCGGACGCGTCCACGGTCTCGAAGGTCATGCTGATGCGCATGCCGGCGCCCCAGCACGTCATGGACAACGACACCCGTACCCTCGAACTGCCCTTCACGAAGGGTGCGGGCAAGCTCGACGTCCAGATGCCGAAGGACGGCATCGCGGCGCCGCCCGGGCACTACTACATGTTCATCAACTCCGGCACCGGGAGCAGCTCCGTGCCCTCGGTCGCCCGGATCGTCAAGGTCGGCGCCGCATCCGACTCGGACGAAGCACTCGAGCCGATGAAGGAGGGCACCGTCTTCGATGGCAACGGCGCCACCCCGACCGAGGCCAACACCTTGCTGAACAACCCGCCCAACCCGCTCGAGCCGCCGACGATCCCGGGTCAGTCCGATCCGCTCGGTCTTCCGCTGGCCGTGCCCGGCCAGAACAATTCCGTTCCGGACGTCACCGGCATCGGCGCGGGCGGGCCGACCGCCGATCAGGAGTCGCTTCCGGCGCGTGGGGACGCGCCGGAAACAATACTGCCGGGGCTGAACCGCGGAAGCTCGGGACGGCGACCCGTTCGGCTCAACCTGAGGTAGATCGCATGCTGCTCAGCTCCCCTGGGAGCCCCGAGGCGCCCGTCCGGACCGGATGGGCGCCTCGGCGCGTTCCCGCGACCCAGGCCCTCCGTACCGGACGAGCGCTGCTCGTCGTCGCCGTCACGGTGCTGGTCGCGCTCGTGCTCGCACCTGCCGCCCAGGCGCACGAGGGCACCGACGGTGAGATCGCAGCACTCCTCGACCGCGTCACACCGGAGATGCCGGGGGTCGCGCTGATCGTCGAGACCACCGCGCTCGGGCCCCAATTCGTGCTGGAGAACGCCACTGCGACCGAGCTGACGGTCCTGTCGTCGGTCGGTGATCCGCTGTTCCGGGTCGGGCCCGAGGGCGTGTTCGGCAACATCCGCTCGCCGGAGTGGTACACGTCGAAGACCCCGGACGGGGCGATCACCGTCCCGGAGCGGGCGGCTGAGAAGGGCGTCCCGGTCTGGTTGAAGGTGAGCCGGGACCCGAACTGGGGCTGGTTCGACCACCGGCTGCACGCGGTGAGCCTGTCGCCGGAGCAGAAGGCCGGGACCGCTCCGCTCGAGGCCTTCGGGACCTGGACCGTTCCCCTTCAGTACGGCGATGCGCTCGGGTCGGCCGACGGGCATTTCGAGTACCGGCCTCCGCTGGGTACGTTCACCCCGACCCTGTCGGACACCAGCCCCGCGCCCGGCGTGACCCTCACTGCACTGCCGGGCAACCCCCGGCCCGCCGTCGCGATCGACAACTCCGGATCCAGCGAGGTCATCGTGCTCGGTGACGTCGGTGAGCCGTACCTGCGGATCACTGCGGCCGGCGCCGAGGCGAACGGGGCCAGCCCGACGTGGATCACGTCCCAGAACCCGGCCGCGCAGGGTGAGCAGGCCGGCGACCCGACCGTCCCTCCGCGGTGGGTGCCGGTCGGCACCAACCCGAACTACGCGTTCACCCTGGAGCGCGCCGGCCCGGAGCAGGATCTCGCGGCGCTGTACCGGATCACCGAGCCCGCGGTCGTCCGGTCCTGGTCGGTGTCCCTGCTGGTGAACGGCACACCTGTCGTCGTCGACGGGGAGACCACGATCACGCCGGCCGGTTACGAACCCAGTTTTTGGGGGAGTTGGGCGGTGCCGGGGGGTGTCGTCCTCCTGCTGGCAGCGCTCATCGGTGGCGGGGTGTGGGTCGTGCACAGGCGCCGCGCCGCCGCAACGAATCGTCCGAACCCCCGCCCGGCAGGAAAGAAGGAACGCGTAGGCGCCACCCCCTGACCCCGGCCCCCGCCCCCGCGAGTTCGCCGATCGAGCCCGGCGAGTTGCGCATTCCGACACGGTGAGTTCGCCGATCCAGCACGGTGAGTTCGCCGATCCAGCACCCGCGAGTTCATCGATCGAGCACGCCAACACTGGCTTCACGTGGCTGAACCCCGAGTCGGATCAGAGGGGCTGTCCGCTGCGATCAGGGACAAGTGTCGGCGCTGGTGACTTGCCGTGCTGAAATCGCAAACTCACGGTGTCGGATCGGCGAACTCACCGTGTCGGAATGCGCAACTCGCCGTGCCGGAATGCGGAACTCGCGGGGTGGGTGGGGCTAGATGAGGGAGACGCGGCGGGCGGTGGCCAGTGCTTCTATTCGGCTGTGGGCGCCCAGTTTTGTCAGCAGCGATTTCGTGTAGCTGCGGATCGTGCTCTCGGCGAGGAAGAGTTCCTGCGCGATGTCGCGGGTGGACTGTCCGAGCGCGAAGGCGCACAGCACCTCGTACTCGCGCGGCGACAGCGGCTCCACCAGCTGCTCCGAGCCCTCGACGCGACGCGACGAGTCGGGCTTGCGGTCGAGCCGCTCGTCCACATACGGGCCGCCGCCGCCCAGCAGGGCGCGCAACGCCGGCACGAGGTCGCGCCCGTCCTTGAACACCGCGCCGTCGGCCCCGGCGCGCAGGGCCGCACGGACCGGCTCGAGCTCCTCGGTGGCGGTGTGAATGAGGACCACCGTGCCCGGTGCTGCGGTCTTGAGTGAGGTGACGGTGTCGGCCGCGTAGCTTCCATGCAATCGCAGGTCGAGCACGATGCCAGCCGGTTGGAGCTCCGCCGCGAGGCAGATCGCAGGGTCGCGATCGGTGGCCTCACCGACGACGGTGAAGCCGGGCGTGACGTTCAGCAGCGCGCGGAGCCCGTCGAGAACAACGGGATGGTCATCGACCAGCAGGATCCGGATCATGTCGCCTTAGCACCGTCGGCCTTCGGCATCGTGCGGAGGCGCTGAGCCAGCCGGTCGTGACATAGCCAGCTCGGTCACGGACAGGTCGGAAGTCGCACCCACAACCGGGTGCCGCCTTCCTCGACGCTGGTCAACTCCAGCTCGCCGCCGCGCTGCTCCACCTGCCGGGCCATCGACACGAAACCCCAGTGGTGGCCTGCCTCGGGTACCGCCCGCGGCTCGTAACCCGTGGGGAGGCCCCGGCCGTCATCCTGGACAACGAGCACGAACTCCTCGGAGGAGTAGCTCAGCGTCACGATCACCGTATCGGCCCGGGCGTGCCGCTCGATGTTGAACAGGGCCTGGCGCAGGCAGTTCAGCCCAGCATGCTCGACGTCCGCGGGCAGCGCGCGCACGACCCCCCGCACGACGAGATGGGTGCTGATCACGCTGCGTTCGGCCAGGTCGTCGAGGTCGCGCTGGGCAGCCGCCGGGACCCCTTCGGTCGGCTCGGCCGGGGCGACGCTGCGCAGCACCGCGCGCAGCCGATCCGACGCCTCCAGTGCCTGTTCGCCAAGGCGGGAGATCGTGCGGCGCAGCTCGTCGACGTCGTCGGAGTGCAGGATCTCGGCCCGCTGAACCCCGGTGGTGATGGCGAAGAGCAATGAGCTGACATCGTCATGCAGGGCACCGGCGATCCGCTGGCGCTCGGCTGCGACGTGCAGTGCGACGGTGGTGGGCTCGACGCCCGGTCCGGCGACCCGGATCGGCCGTGGCCAGGTAGGTCGGTGGACCTTCTGCCCACTCCGCCGCTTGGCCGCGGTGACCAGGGACACGACATCAGCGCCGCCAAATCCGTCAGCCCTTGGATCCACCACGGCCCCGCTGCTCGCTGCGTACACACCATGAGTAACGACTAGGAGGACTGTGACGTCATTCTGTTCACTCGTATGGGTGGATAGTCAGGCCATTTCAGCAGGTCAGTAAGTTGCTTGACGCGGGCAACAAAGCCCGGTCGCAGGTCGTCGAGTGTCGCGTGGACCAGCTGGACCTCGTCGGCGAGCTCGGGTACCTCGATGGGGACGAAGCCCGCTGCCCGCTGATAACCGGCGGACAGCACCCGGTACAGCGCCCCGTACCGGGTGCCGACGGCGCCGATCGTCATCCGCAGACCGAGCTCGTGTACGAGCGCGGGCCCGGCGGCGAGCGAACGGGTGCCCATCGCCGCTCCACGCCGGCCCGGGTGCACCGTCCAGCCGGAACCCTCACCGGTCTGCGCCCGGTCCACGCCCAGGTCGGCGAGAGCCTGCTCCAGGCGAGCGGTGCCGAACAGCCGCTCGCACACCCCGGACTGTGTCGTGGCGAGCGGCACCACGCGCATGGTGGCGACCAGGCCGTCGTCCAGCGTCGCGATCGCGTGGTAGGCGAACGGGTCGCACGGGTCGTCATCGCGGAACGAGCCGTCCAGCCGCCGGTAGGCGGGGCGCAGCCCGTCCGCGTAGAGCATCTCGCCCCGGAAACGGCGCACGGCGACGAGCCATTCCGGCATCGGCCCGGCCCACCGTGGCTGGCCCGGGTCGCTCGCCGGCGGCGGGTACACCCGCCAGTCGAGTTCGGGCCGGCTCACCCGGTGACCGGGACCCCAGGGCGTCAACTGGACCCGGCCTGCACGGGGGCCGCCGGCGATCCACAGTCGGCCGGCGATCCGTCGGCCAAGAATCCGTCGGCCAAGAATCCGTCGGCCAAGAATCCGTCGGCCAAGAATCCGTCGGCCAAGAATCCGTCGGCCAAGAAAACACAGTGGGCGATGAACGCGCGGTAGACGTCCAAGGCCTCCGTGCCGGCGGCGACGAGTGCGTCGAGCGCGCTCGGCCGTTCGTCGAGGAACTGCACCATCTGCCGGCGGTTGAACGTCGTGTGCCCGACGTCGAGGGTGACGTGGCCGGTGAGGAAGGTCAGGTCGTCGGTGATGTCCTCGCCGAGCAGCGCGCGGGCGTTCGCCAGCAGCGGCGGGCCGACCAGGATCGAGAGCAGCTCGATCTCGTTCTCGATCGCGATCTGCGCGTACGGTTCCGGGCCGGCGATCGCGTCCTCGTGGAGCGTGCGGTAGCGGTGCGCGGACTCCGGCCATGCCAGCGCGAGGAGCTCGCCTGGTCGGGGCGTGGCCCGGCCCGCGGCGTTCCGTCGGGCACACAGTCGCTGCAGATCGTCGATCATGAGCAGGTGGTGGTCGGCCTCGGCCTTCGCGTGCTTCTGCAGGGCGCTACCCAGCTCGTCGACGCCCGGACCGCCGACCCGTACGCAGGCCTCGCCGGCCCGGCGGATCCACCCCTCCACCGGCTCGGTCATCGCGACGCCGAGTGCTGACCAGCAGATGAAGAACGCCTCAAGATGCGAGATCCCGATGGCGGGATCCTGAATGAGCCGGACGGCGGGGTCGTCGGCGAACTGACGGCGGGCCGGCTCGAGCGCCTGTTCGTAGCGCTCGATGTACTCCATGAGACCACTCCTTCGGGGCCGAATGGTGACTGTTCGGCGTCGATGGTGACAGAGCGCATCGCAGCAGTGACATCTGGCACCGTCCGGTCCTACGAGCGTGCCACGTGGACAGCGGTGCGACGGCACGGTCCGCGGGGCGCGGTACAGTCCGGTTCACCGAGCGGGAACGCCGTCGGCACCTCCCGCGTTGAACGACATGGATGTTCGTTCGCTCTTCAGGAGGATCCAGGTGCGCACCAGCAGCAACCCGGCATTTCGCAACCTGCCCACCGGGCAGGGTGGCGGATACGCCAGCTTCGACCGTCAAAGCGGCATGATGGGTGGTGCCGCCGCTTACACCGATGCCTCGTCCACCCAGGTCGGGTACGGGCGCGCCGGCGTCGGCGAACGCCCGCTGACCATCGACGACGTCGTCACCAAGACCGCGATCACCGCCGGTGTGGCGCTGGTGGCGGGTGTGTTGACCGCGATCAGCGGCGCCTACTGGTTGGCGCTGCCCGCGTTCATCATCGGCTTGGTCGTGTCGTTGATCGTCATCTTCAAGCAGAGCAGTAACCCGGGCCTGGTCCTGACGTACTCGTTGTGTATGGGTGTGGCACTCGGTGCGATCACCGGGGTTCTCGAGAGCCTCCCCAACTTCGAGGGTATCGGCTTCCAGGCCGTCATCGGCACCGCTGGCGTGTTCGTCGGAATGTTGGTGGTCTACAAGACCGGCGCCGTCCGGGTGACGCCCAAGTTCACCAAGTGGCTCATGGGCGCCATGATCGGTGTTGTCGTGCTGATGCTCGCCAACTTCATCTTCAGCTTCTTCACCACGGGCGGTCTCGGCCTGCGTGACGGCTCGCCACTGGCGTACCTGTTCAGCATCGTCTGCATCGGTGTCGCCTCGTTCAGCCTGCTGCTCGACTTCGACCAGGCCGACAGCGCGGTCAGGGACGGCGTCCCGGCGAAGTTCGCCTGGTACATCGCCTTCGGCCTGATGACCACGCTGGTCTGGCTCTACATCGAGATTCTGCGCCTGCTGAGCTACCTGCGCGGCGAGTAGTCCCGCCGGGGCGGGGGCGCTGACTCGACACAACGCTGACTCGACGACGCCGCGGCCAGCGGCCCCCAGGGGTGCCGGCCGCGGCGTCGTCCCAGGCGGGCGGGCGGTGATCGCTCGTCAGCTGAGGCGTTCGAGCACCATCGCCATCCCCTGGCCGCCGCCGACGCACATCGTCTCCAGTCCGATCTGCTTGTCGTGGGTGCGCAGCGAGTTGAGCAGCGTGGCGGTGATCCGCGCGCCGGTCATGCCGAACGGGTGGCCCAACGCGATCGCGCCGCCGTTGACGTTGAGCTTGTCCTCGTCGATCCCCAGGTCGCGGGCCGAGGGGAGGACCTGCGCGGCGAACGCCTCGTTGATCTCGATGAGGTCGACATCGTCGATGGTCATGCCGGCCCGGGCGAGCGCCTGCGTCGACGCCGCCACCGGGCCGAGCCCCATGATCTCCGGTGAGAGGGCCGACACACCGGTCGCGATGACCCGGGCCAGTGGGGTGATCCCGAGCTGGGCCGCCATCGTGTCCGACATGATCACGAGCGCGGCGGCGCCGTCGTTGAGCGGGCAGCAGTTGCCCGCGGTGATCCGCCCGTCGGGCCGGAACACCGGCTTGAGCTGGCTGACCCCCTGGTAGGTGACTCCGGCGCGCGGGCTGTCGTCGGTGGCGACGGATGTGCCGTCAGGCAGGGTGACCGGCGAGATTTCGCGAGCGAAGAAGCCGTTGGCGATCGACTTCTCGGCGAGATTCTGGGAACGCACGCCGAAGTGGTCCATGTCCTCGCGAGTGACGCCCAACGCGGCGGCCAGGTTCTCGGCGGTCTGGCCCATCGCGATGTACGCGTCGGGTAGCTGCCCGTGATCACGCGGGTCGGTCCAGGAGTCCGCACCCTGCTCGGCGACGGCCGCACTGCGCTCGCCTGCCTCCGCGAACACCGGGTTGCGGGTGTCGGGATGTGAGTCGGAGCTGCCCTTCACGAACCGGGAGACCGTCTCGACCCCGGCGGAGACGAACACGTCGCCCTCGCCTGCCTTGATGGCGTGCAGGGCCATGCGGGTGGTCTGCAACGACGACGCGCAGTAGCGGGTGATCCCGGCGCCCGGGAGCGAGTCGTAGCCGAGCAGTACCGCGACGATCCGGGCCATGTTGAAGCCCTGCTCGCCGCCGGGCAGACCGCAGCCGAGCATGAGGTCGTCGATGTCGCGCGGGTCGAGCTGGGGCACCTGGTCGAGTGCGGCTCGGACCATCTGCGCGGTCAGGTCGTCGGGGCGGATGCCCGCGAGCGAACCCTTGACTGCGCGGCCGATCGGGGACCGGGCTGCTGCGACGATCACGGCTTCGGGCATCGTCTGCTCCTCCGGGGACGGCGTTGTTTGTCGCGGACTTTACCCGCAGGTAACCGTGACGGTGGCCAGTCAGTGTCGCGATCGCGGGAGGTCGGCGGGGCTGGACGACGACGCTATCGCGTTCCTCCTGGCGAGTGATGTGAAGCGCCTGGCCGCCACTGCGCTCATCGGACGGCTGATGGCCTCGGTACGGGCGACGTGACCGGGACGCGCTCCCCGGGCCCGGGCTGGGGCCGGTGACCTGGACCACTACAGTGGATCTCGTGATCGTTGAATGTCAAAGGACGGTGTGGTGAGCCCCATGAGCGACCGGACGTGCTGCCTGCGGTGTGGTGCCCAGCTGCGCCTGGACAACCTCGGTGAGCTGTGCGATCCGTGCACCCGCCAGCCCGCAGCGGTACCGCTGCTCCCACCCGAGTTCTTCACCAACGACGAGCGGATGCGCCGGGCCCTGGCCGGCTACGACTTCGCCACCGTCTTCCTGGCGATCCGGCGGACCACCGGCTACAGCCAGGAACGGTTCGGCGAGCTGATCGAGCTGCCCCAGGAACGGATCTCCCGGGTCGAACGCGGGATCCACCGGCTGCGCGACATCGCGATCGTCGCCCGGCTCTCCTCCCGGACGGGCATCCCCGCCGACCTGCTCGGATTCACCGCCGGCGCGGATAGTGTGGGGGCGGTCGGGCACGGTCACAGTAATGATCAGGAGGTGGACTGGATGCTCCGGCGGACCTTCTTCGCGGCCGTCACCGGGATCACCGTGGGTCTGGGTATGGCACCGCTGGACCTGGATCGCCTGGCCGCGCTGGTGCCGGGTCCCGGCGTCGCGTTGCCCCGGCGGATCGGTGCGGCGGACGTGGCGGCTATCGAGGCGGCGACTGCTGCGTTGCGGAAGTTGGACTTCAGCTGGGGTGGTGGGCTGTCCCGGGACGTCGCGGTGGCTCAGCTGCGTTCGGTGCTGGCCTTGCGGAAGGTGGCGTGTACCGCGGAGGTGAAGGCCGGGCTGCTGGTGGCGACCGCGGACCTGGGGCTGCTCGCGGCCTGGATGAGCTATGACTGCGAGCTGCACGCCGACGCCCGCCGGCTGTGGGTCATCACCCTGGAGGTGGCCCGCCAGGCCGAGCATCCCGCCGCCGTGGATCTGACGGTGATGGGGCTGCTGGACATGACCGACCAGGCGCTGTACCTGGGTCAACCGGAGGAGGCCGGGCAGCTGGTCCAGCTCGGCTACGGTGCGGTGGCCGGCGGTGCCCACCCGGTCCCGGCCAGCACCGCCAGCACCCTGGCCATCTACCAGGCACGCTGTGCTGCTGCGCGCGGGGACGCCGCTGGCTGCGATCGGGCGCTGGGCCGGTCCGTCGTCGAGCAGCTCACCACCGCCAAACCGATCCTTGCCGGGCCGTGGAACGCCCACGTCAGTTCCGCCCAACTGGCCGCTGGGCAGGGTCGCGCCCACTTTGATCTGGCCGTGGCCAGCGGGAACCCCCGGCACGCGGCCCGGGCGGTGCCGCTGCTGGAGGAGGCGGTGCGGGGCTGCGGGCCGGGCTATGCCCGCCACCGCGCGCGCAACGTGGCCAACCTCGCTGGGGCGCGTGCCATCGCCGGGGACCTGGACGCCGCGGTGCACCTCGGCGGGCAGGCGGTCACCGAGATCACCGCCCTGTCGTCGCGGCGCGCCCTGGACCGGCTGCGCACCCTGGACACCGTGCTGCGCCGGCACGCCGCCGAGGCGCCGGTCGTCGAGCTGCGCGAGCAGATCCGCGGAGCGCTGACCGCACATCCTTGACAGCCAGCCACCCCGCGAATTACACGTTTTGGGTCGAGCCAGGCCGTGCCTCTACCCGATGTGGCGCCGACCTGCTGCGGGACCCGCGGTTCGCGCTGCACAGTGCGTCGGTGGATCCACCGGCGGGCAACGAGGCCGGCTGGACGGGCGATGCGAAGGTGGCCGGTCGTCGAGGCGGCCACGGCCTACCGGCAGGCGCTGACGCTGGTGGGCACCGAGCCGGAGCGCCGTTACCTGCACCGTCGGCCGGACGAGGTCGACGGGTGGTGAGGTGAGGACGCGCTTGCCGACCGAGCACTATGTGCCCGCCGGTAGCTGTAGACCAGCAGCGCGAGCAGCACGATCCCGGAGAAGATCAGGCTCGTCCCGGTGCCCCACCCGCCCCACGGCAGGTCGGGCGTGCGGCCCCACACCACTCCGGCGCCGATCAGCACCAGCCCGGCGAGCACCGAGCCGACGATCCGCAGCGGCGACGACACGCTCTCCTCAGCGGCCTGCATCGCGCGATCGCGCACCGGATCGACGTACTTCTCGATCGCCGGGAACTGCCACGCGAGAACGAGCAGCCCGGCCAGCACGAGCAGCAGGCCCGGGCCGGGCAGCACCAGCAGCGCGATGCCCACGAGGACGAGTGCGCCACCCCCGACCCCGGCTACGATCCGCCACGCGAAGTTCTGGTTGCGCCGCTCGCCGGATTCACCCATGCCCCCATCCTGCCCGGCTGCGACGATGAGGGCATGCATTTCGTCGAGCACGTCGCGGACCTGGTCGGAAACACCCCACTCGTGCGGCTCGGTCGGGTCGCCGAGGGCATCGCCGCGCCTGTGCTGGCCAAGGTCGAGTACTTCAATCCCGGCGGCAGTGTGAAGGACCGGATCGCGCTGCGCATGGTGGAGGCGGCCGAGGCGGCCGGGGAACTACTCCCCGGTGGCACGATCGTCGAACCCACCTCTGGTAACACCGGTGTCGGACTCGCACTCGTCGCTCAGCGCAAGGGCTACCACTGCGTGTTCGTGTGCCCGGACAAGGTGAGCGAGGACAAGCGTGACGTTCTGCGGGCCTACGGTGGCAACGTCGTCGTATGTCCCACCGCGGTCGAGCCGGACCACCCGGACTCCTACTACCGCGTCTCCGATCGGCTCGTCACCGAGATCGAGGGCGCCTGGAAGCCCAACCAGTACGCCAACCCGGAGAACCCGGCGTCGCACTACGCGAGCACCGGCCCGGAGATCTGGCACCAGACCGACGGCCGGATCACCCACTTCGTCGCCGGGATCGGCACCGGCGGCACGATCAGCGGGGTGGGCCGCTACCTGAAGGACGTCTCCGACGGGCGGGTGCAGGTGATCGGCGCCGACCCGGAGGGCTCGGTCTACAGTGGCGGTAGTGGCCGCCCTTACCTGGTCGAAGGTGTGGGTGAGGACTTCTGGCCGGCCACCTACGACAAGGACGTCTGCGACCAGATCGTCGCGATCTCCGACGGCGACTCGTTCCACATGACGCGGCGGCTCGCTCGGGAGGAGGGCCTGTTGGTCGGGGGTTCCGGTGGGATGGCAACGGTGGCGGCGCTGCGGGTGGCGGCGGAACTGCCTGCCGCCGCGGTGGTCGTCGTGCTGTTGCCCGACGGTGGGCGCAGCTACCTGGGCAAGGTGTTCAACGACGGCTGGATGGCCGGCTATGGCTTCCTGCCGCCCACCGAGGGCGCCACGATTCTGGACGTGTTGCGGCGCAAGGACGGCACGATGCCCGATCTCGTGCACGCGCATCCGAACGAGACGGTGGCCGACGCCGTGCAGTACCTGCGGGAGTACCACGTCTCGCAGATGCCGGTGGTGCGGGCCGAACCGCCGGTGATGGCGGCCGAGGTGGCCGGCGCCGTCAGTGAGCGTGATCTGCTCGACGCCCTGTTCACCGGACGCGCGCAGCTCACGGACCGGCTGGAGCAGCACATGTCTGCGCCGTTGCCCACGATCGGGGCGGGAGAGGCGCTGGACACGGCCATGTCGGCGTTCGCGAAGGCCGACGCGGCGATGGTGCTCATCGACGGCAAGCCGGCGGGCGTCGTCACCCGCTCCGATGTGCTGGCGTTCCTCGGCGCCGGGTGACCTCCGACCAAGCTGGCGTCACCGGCGGCCGGGGAAGTGACCCGAGGACCCGCGGGTAGCGTGGGCAACCATGCGCGGTTTCTCGACCAACGCCATCCATGCCGGGCAGGAGCCCGACCCGACGACGGGTTCGGTGATCGTCCCGATCCATGCGACCTCCACCTTCGCGCAGGACGGGGTCGGTGGCACCCGCGGCGGGTACGAGTACTCGCGCAGCGCCAATCCCACCCGCACTGCGCTCCAGGAGTGCCTCGCCGCGCTGGAGGGCGGGCGCCACGGCATCGCATTCGGGTCCGGGATGGGTGCGACCGATGTGCTGCTGCGGGTGCTGCTGCGCCCCGGCGACCACGTCATACTGCCGCACGACGCCTATGGCGGCACGTTTCGGCTGGTGGACAAGGTGCTCGTGGCGTGGGGTGTGGAGTACACCCCGGTCGATCTGGCCGATCTCGACGCGCTGCGCGCGGCGTTGCGCCCGGCCACCCGCGTCATCTGGTGCGAGACGCCCACCAACCCGCTTCTCGGCATCGCCGACATCGCCGCGGTGGCCGGGGTCGCCGGCTCGGTGAACGCCCGGCTCGTCGTCGACAACACCTTCGCGTCCCCGTATCTGCAGAACCCGCTCGCCCTCGGTGCCGACGTCGTCCTGCACTCGACCACGAAGTACGTCGGCGGGCACTCCGACGTGGTCGGCGGCGCGCTCGTCACGAGTGACGGCGAGCTGGCCGAGCGGCTGGCGTTCCTCCAGAACGCCGTCGGCTCGGTGCCGGGTCCGTTCGACGCCTGGCTCACGCTGCGCGGGGCGAAGACCCTCGCCGTGCGGATGGAGCGCCACAGTGACAACGCCGAGCGGATCGTCGAGGTTCTGACGCACCACCGCGCCGTCGAGCGCGTGCTCTACCCGGGTCTGCCCGGGCACCCGGGCCACGAGGTCGCGGCCAAGCAGATGCGCCGGTTCGGCGGGATGGTCTCGTTCCTCGTCGCCGGTGGGCGGAAGGCGGCGATGCGGGTGTGCGGGGCCACCGAGCTGTTCACCCTCGCGGAGTCGCTCGGCGGCGTCGAGTCGCTGATCGAGCACCCCGGGGCGATGACGCATGCGTCGGTGGCCGGGTCGGCGCTCGAGGTGCCCGATTCGTTGGTGCGGCTGTCAGTCGGCATCGAGGACGTGGCTGACCTGGTGGAGGATCTCCAGACCGCGTTGGACGCGGCCGCGGATCTGCCATAGCGCGCTGATCGATTCTTCGAACCGCGAGGCTGGTCGTCCCTGGCCGGCGCGGCGTGCGGGATCAGCCGCGTGCCGGGAGATCGGGGTCTGCGCTGGGTGTCGGTGGCCCCGGGTTCAGCACCACGATGTCGCCCGGGGCGACGCAGCCCCCGACGAGTTCGTAGCCGCCCGTCCGCGACTCGTAACGGCCCGGGTCGGCGCAGCCGGCCCCGCGCACCGTGACCACCGCCACCACGGCCAGTGCAACGGCCGCCAACAGCGGCGCGAGGGCGCGCACCCGTGCCATCGGACCTCCTCGTGAATGACCGGACCATGTATCCCACGGCCATCGATGAACGGCACAGCCGGCGAGTGCGATCCGGCCGGGCGCGTTCACGACACGTCCAGTCTGCTCGTGGTCGAGGCTACCGGTGCCGGTGCAAGGATGCCGGGATGGGCGCACTCGGCGGTACCGAACGCACCCTTCCGGTGGGTCTGCCCGACATTCGCGCCGCGCGGGAGCTGCTGGCCGGTGTCGTCACGACGACGCCGATGGCAGGGTCGCGGGGTCTCTCCGAGCTCTGCGGCGGCCGGGTGTGGCTCAAATGCGAGAATCTCCAGCGCACCGGCTCGTTCAAGATCCGCGGTGCGTTCACCCGTCTGCGCAGACTCGACGCCGACCAGCGCGCACACGGTGTGGTGGCGGCGAGCGCGGGCAACCATGCCCAGGGCGTCGCACTGGCCGCCCAGTTGCTCGGCATCCGGGCCACCGTGTTCATGCCCGAGCGGGCTGCGCTGCCCCAGGGTCGCCGCGACCCGAGGATACGGGGCCGACGTGCACCTGGTCGGAGCGTCGATCGAGGAGAGCATCGCGGCGGCGATCGGCTTCGCCGGGCGGACCGGCGCCGTTCTCGTCCACCCGTTCGACCATGCGGACATCATCGCCGGGCAGGGCACGGTCGGTCTGGAGATCCTCGAGCAGGTGCCGGACGTCGCCACCGTGCTCGTCCCCACCGTGGGCGGGGGCCTGCTCGGCGGGGTGGCCGCGGCGATCAAGGCGGGGCGGCCGGACGTGCTGGACGTGGCGCACTCCCGGATCTCCGGGGCGCTTCCGCTCGGCGAGGTGGACGTCTCGGTCACCTGTGAGACCCGGGGCGCCGAGCACTGCGCCGAACTGATGGACGGGCTGTGCGCCGCCGGCCACACCATCATCGACGTGGCCGGGGCGCGTTAGCGGGGCTCAACCGTGAAACGGCTCCGCGGCGATCAGCGTGACCTTCATGCTGCCGCCGTCGGGAAGCTGGTACTCCCTGGCCTCACCGATGCGGGCACCCAACATGGCCGCACCCAACGGCGAGCGCGGCGAGATGACCTGCAGATCACCGTGTGCGCCCTCCTCGCGAGAGCCCAGCAGCACGGTCTCGGTGTCGTTCACATCGTCGTCGTACTGGACCGTGAGCACCATGCCTGGGGCCGCGATCCCGGCGTCGGCAGGTGCGGTGCCGACCTGGGCGGTGCGCAGCAGCTCCTGGAGCTGGCGGATCCGTGCCTCCTGCTGGCCCTGCTCCTCGCGGGCGGCGTGGTAGCCGCCGTTCTCCTTGAGATCGCCCTCCTCGCGGCGGGCGTTGATCTCGGCGGCAATGACGGGACGGTTGGCGATCAGCTCGTCCAGTTCGTGCTTGAGCCGGTCGTAGGCATCCTGGGTCAGCCAGGTCACCTGGGTTTCCGTCACAGTCATCACTCCTCCAGCGGTCCAGGTCCGTGCATCCACGAATCGGTTGCCCACGGGACTGGGCCTTCCCGTTCCGGGTGGCACAGGCCCCGAGTAAGGAAAAACACGACCCGCCTGGGGGCCGTGTGTAAAGCACAGTAACAGAATGTGAGCCGTTCGTCGCACCCTATCCGTGAACGGTCGACGATACTCGTGAGTTCCCGCACCGAGAGTCTACGCTGGTCAGCGGCATGATCGGAGTTGCCGTACCGCCCGAACGGCTGATCCCGGTCGAGATGGCGACCGCTTGGCGCACGGGTCGGGCCCGCGTGGTGCACTGGCTGCCGGTAGCGGCAGTTGCCGGAGAACTCGACTGACGCCGGCCACGGATCGGGTCAGGTGCCGGCCTGCGCCACCGAGAGCAAGGTCGCGGAGGACCTCCCCTGATCCGGATCCCGCCGATCCGGTCTCCCGACACGCGAACACGCCCCGAGGAGCCCGCCGGGGCTCTACTCGGGGCGTGCGACGGGAAGGGGTCGCCCGTCAGAGAATGATGTTGTGATTGCTTGCCGGGTCGTTGTTGGACGTCTTCTCACCCACCGTGCTCATCGTCTTCGACGCGGCCGAGTCGGCCGAGCTGCTGGCCGGCCCGGTCGCACCCTCGGTTCCGGCAGGTCCCCGGTTGTCCTGGCCGAAGCTCGACTCGGTCGGGTCCGTGCCCGGTTGGCCAGCAGCCGAGGGCACGGTGTGCTCGGCCATGGAGCCGAACATCGTGTCGGCGTCCGGGCCGGCGGTCTGCAGCTGCTGATCCGGCATCTGGAACTGGAAGATCCTGGGCTCCTCGACAAGAGAAGGACCCGCGGTCTGCATGGACGGAGCCACGGGCGACCCGCTCATGTTTCCCGCAATCGTGTTCACCACGCTGTCCGGTGCAACGGCGTTGTCGGAGTTGAAGTCGTCGACTTGAGCGGTGTTGACGGCCGTGCTGTTCGGGCTGTCGGCCGCCATCGGGACTGCTGCCGCAGCCGTGCCGGCGAAGCCTGCTCCCAGAGCGGCCATCCCGGAGACGGCCACGGTTGCGCGCAGAGTGCGTTTGGCCAGGCTGGTCATGAAAGTTGGGTTCCTTCCCCGAGTGTCGATCTCGGTACAACAACTGTCTGGCTCAACGACCCACCGTGGACGGGGATGTGCCGGTTCCAGAGCTTCACCCGTTGCGGTGGTGGCCGGCCGCGGAGCTCGTGGCGCAGCGATGGGTCGTGCCGTGAGCCGAGCTCGATCGGTTTCGGTCACCCGGGCAAGAAGGCGGTGAACCGGGAAGCAGCGGGCGCTCGGCGGCGTTGAGCGGTGGCAGGGGTGGATCGTCGGTGTGCTCTGCGACGATCCACCCTGACCGAGATGGCCCCGACGAGCCTCCGACCAGAAGCCTCGCCCAGACTGAACCCGAAGGACGGCGGCCCACGTCATGCCCCGCATCGATCCGATCCGCGCCGAAGGCTCGCAACCGCGAACCGCCGCGGCGAGCCGCGGCGGTAACACAGCCGTCAGCGAGGCACTGCGGCTGATGACCGTGCACGCCCACCCGGACGACGAGTCGAGCAAGGGTGCCGCCACCACCGCCAGGTACGTCGACGAGGGTTATGAGGTGCTGGTCGTCACCTGCACCGGTGGCGAGGCCGGCAGCATCCTCAACCCCGCGATGGACCGGCCCGAGGTGATCGCCGAGCTGGCCGCCGTACGCCGCGCCGAGATGGCCCGGGCCGCGGAGATCCTCGGCGTGCAGCACCGCTGGCTGGGCTTCGTCGACTCCGGGCTGCCCGAGGGCGATCCCCAACCGCCGCTGCCCGAGGGTTGCTTCGCGCTGGTCGATCTCGATGTGGCCATCAAGCCGCTGGTCGCGCTCATGCGGGAGTTCCGGCCGCACGTCGTCGTCACCTACGACGAGAACGGCGGCTATCCGCATCCCGATCACATCCGCTGCCATCAGGTGTCGGTGGCCGCGTTCGACGCGACGGGCGACCCGGAACGCTTCCCCACGGCCGGCCGGCCGTGGCAGCCGCTCAAGTTGTACTACTCGCACGGCTTCTCCCGTGCGCGGCTGGAGGCGTTCCACAGCGCGCTCACCGCGGCTGGCCTGGAGTCGCCGTATGGTGAGTGGCTGGCGAATTGGAACGTTGACCTGCCCGATCCCGGCACCCGGGTCACCACCCGCGTCGAGTGCGCCGACTGGTTCGTCGTGCGGGACGAGGCGCTCAAGGCGCACGCCACCCAGGTCGACCCCACCAGTCGTTGGTTCGTGGTGCCGCCCGAGATGCAACGCGAGATCTGGCCGACGGAGGACTACGAGCTCGTGCGCAGCCTGGTCGACGCGCCCGTCCCGGAGGACGACCTGTTCGCCGGCATCGACACCCGGGTGGCCGTCCGTCGCGCGGGGTGAGCGGGCGGGTAGCTTCGGGGCGTGGACGCGGTGCTGGTGGACGTGGGTGCCGTTCCCCTGCCGGAGGCGGTCACGGTCATCGGTGTGGCCCCCGGGCAGAACCTTCCCGGGCAGAACCCGCAACCCCCGCCGGGGCGCGGTGCGGAGTTCGGCAAGGCCTCGCCGATCGCGCTGGTGGTCATCGTCCTCCTGGCGCTGGCCACGGCCGTGCTCATCCGATCGATGACGAAGCGGATCAAGCGGTTGCCGGCCAGCTTCGGTGATCCACCGGCGGCCGACGACCACCCACCCGCGGCGAGCGACGGCGAGGGCCCGCGGGCCTGACTCCGTCGCGCCACATCCCGACTCCGGCACCTCGGGCGGAGGCCGGGGCGGTGCCCTGCGGTTGGCCGGGCGCACCCGTTTGACAGGCTGGGTGCCATGCCCAACCGGCTCGCCGCGGCGACCAGCCCGTACCTGCTCCAGCACGCCGACAACCCCATCGAGTGGTGGGAATGGTCCGACGAGGCCTTCGCCGAGGCGGCCCGCCGCGACGTTCCCGTGCTGCTCTCGGTCGGCTACGCCGCCTGCCACTGGTGCCATGTCATGGCCCACGAGTCCTTTGCGGACGTGGACACCGCCGAGCAGGTCAACGCCGAGTTCGTGGCGATCAAGGTGGACCGCGAGGAACGCCCGGACATCGACGCGGTCTACATGTCCGCCACCCAGGCCTTGACCGGGCAGGGCGGCTGGCCGATGACGTGCTTCCTCACCCCCGCCGGCGAGCCGTTCCACTGCGGCACCTACTACCCGCCGACGCCGCGTCAGGGGATGGCGGGATTCCGGCAGCTGCTCGGTGCGGTGACGAAGGCGTGGCGTCAGGACGGGGCGCAGGTACGCAGCGCGGCCGGCGAGATCGCGGCCCGGCTGGCCGACAACGCCGTGGCGGCGCTTCCCCCTGGCGCTGTCGACGCGGACGCGCTAACCAGCGCGGCGGCCACCCTGGGCGATGCCTTCGACCCGAGGACGGGCGGTTTCGGCGGGGCACCCAAGTTCCCGCCATCGATGGCATGTGAGTTCCTGCTGCGCCATCACGAGCGCACGGGTTCAGCGCGCGCGCTGGAGCTGGTTGACATCACCTGCGACCGGATGGCCCGCGGCGGTCTCTATGACCAGCTCGCGGCCGGCTTCGCCCGGTACAGCGTCGACGCGGAATGGGTCGTCCCGCACTTCGAGAAGATGCTCTACGACAACGCGCTGCTACTGCGCGTGTACGCCCATCTCGCGCGCGTCACCGGGGCCGGAGTACCGCTGCGGATCACCGAGGACACCGCCGCCTTCCTGCTCCGCGACCTGCGTACCGCAGAAGGGGGATTCGCTTCCGCCCTCGACGCGGACACCGACGGTGTCGAGGGGTTGACCTACGCCTGGACTCCCGCGCAGTTGGGCGAGGTACTCGGCGACGACGATGGCAGCTGGGCCTCGGCGCTGCTGAGCGTCACGGACGCGGGCACGTTCGAGCACGGCTCCTCCACGCTCCAGCTGCTCGCCGATCCCCTCGATCCCGGTCGGTGGGAGCGGATCCGCACGGCCCTGCTCGCAGCACGCGCCACCCGGCCGCAGCCGGCTCGCGACGACAAGGTGATCACTGCTTGGAACGGGATGGCCATTCTCGCGCTGGCCGAGGCCGGAGCCGCGCTGGAGCGGCCCGGCTGGGTGGCGGCGGCAGCGGAGGCCGCCGAGTTGCTCCTGCGACTGCACGTGGTGGACGGCCGGTTGCGACGGTCCTCACGCAACGGCGCGGTGGGTGCGGCGTCCGGCGTGCTGGAGGACCATGCCCTGCTCGCCGAGGGGCTCCTGGCTCTGCATCAGGCCACGGGGGTGGCGCGCTGGCTCGTGGCGGCGCGGTGCCTCCTTGACCTGGCGCTCGTCCATTTCGCCGATCCGGCGCGTCCCGGCACATTCTTCGACACCGCCGACGACGCCGAATCGCTGCTCCACCGGCCGCGGGAGGTCACCGACAACGCGAGCCCGTGCGGGGCATCGGCGCTGGCGAACGCGCTGCTCACCGCGTCGGTGCTGGTCGAGGGCGAGGCAGCCGGGCGCTATGGCGACGCCGCCGACGCAGCGCTGCACTGCGCCGGCACGCTGGCCGCGACGTACCCGCGGTTCGCCGGGCACTGGCTCACCGCCGCCGAGGCCGCGGCGAGCGGACCGCTGCAGGTGGCCGTCGTCGGCCCGGCGGGCGACGGGGCCCGCGAGGTCCTGCTCGCCCGCGCCCGCCTCCTCGCCCCGGGGGGTAGCGTGGTCGTTCCCGGTGCGCCGGACGCGCCCGACGTGCCGCTGCTCGCCGGCCGCCCCCTGGTGGATGGCGCCGCCGCGGCCTATGTCTGCCGAGGTTTCGTCTGCGACCGCCCCGTCACCACCGCCGACGAACTCGCAACCCTGCTGGCCGCCCGTCCCTGACCCCGGCGAGTCGGGATGAGCGGGAAGCCGCATCGGACATGGTGGCGGGCGCCCGGTGATACCCGCTTCGACCGGACACCTGGGCATTGCGGGAGCATCTGTGTAATCTCGTAATTAGCACACGGATGGTGGAGGTGGAGACATGTCCGGACGGGTACATCGCGGATGGCACGGACCTGGTGGACGCGGGGGTCGGGGTCCCGGTCGCGGCGGTTGGCTACAGGCGGACCTGCCCGATGCCGAGGACACGGTGGCCTGGTTGCACGGCCGGCTGCCGGACGACTGGTTCACCGGCGCCCCCGAGGTGACGGTGGATCGCGAGGAGATCGTGATCGTTGGCGAGTTGCCTCCGGTTCACGGTGAGTTTGCCGATGACGAGACCGGGCGGGCCGACCATGCGGCCGCCGTCACGGGGCGGATCTCGCGATTCCGGGAGCAGACCCGTGACGAGCGCATCGAGATCGCTCGCCAGGCCGAGCACCGCTATGGACGGAAGGTCGCGTGGGGTGCGCGGCTGGGTGATTCCGTCGAGCTGTTCACCGTGGCGTCGGTTCCGGTGATGACCCGGCTGCGTCAGCCGGAGCGCGTCGTGCTGGACACGCTCGTCGACTCGGGTGTTGCCCGGTCCCGGTCCGACGCGCTGGCCTGGGCGGTACGGCTGGTCGGGCAACATGCCGACGAGTGGCTCGGCGAGCTCCGCGACGCGATGGCCAAGGTCGATGAGCTGCGCGCGAAGGGTCCGACGGGCGACAGCGGCTGAGTGCCGGGTTCCCCCATTCGAACCGTCACCTCTGATCGGGGAGCTCGTTAGGAATGAACAAAAATGGCGCCGGGCTGCTGCCCGGCGCCATTTCTCAGCTCAGTGAGATCAGCTGTTGTCGTTGTCCGCGTCCTGCTCGGTGTTCTGGCCGATTGCTTCGCCCTCGCTGGTGCAGTCGCCGCGACCCTGCTCGGTGTCGCCGGACTCCTGCTCGGTGAACGCGAGGATGATCGGGACGGCCACGCCGACGA
>JBOHEO010000061.1:0-25397 GCA_050701055.1 Pseudonocardia sp.
GACCTCGACGACACCCTCGCCGATCTCCAGCAGGGACACGTCGAACGTGCCACCACCGAGGTCGAAGACCAGGATGGTCTGGTCCTTCTGGCCCTTGTCCAGCCCGTAGGCCAGCGCGGCGGCGGTGGGCTCGTTGACGATGCGCAGCACGTTGAGGCCCGCGATCTGACCGGCCTCCTTCGTGGCCTGGCGCTGGGCGTCCTCGAAGTACGCGGGCACCGTGATGACCGCGTCGTTAATCTCTTCGCCCAGGTAGGCCTCGGCGTCACGCTTGAGCTTCTGCAGCACGCGCGCGCTGATCTCCTGCGCGGAGTACTTCTTGCCGTCGATGTCGTCGGTGGACCAGCTGGTGCCGATGTGACGCTTGACCGACCGGATCGTCCGGTCGACGTTGGTGACGGCCTGGTTCTTCGCCGACTGGCCGACGAGCACCTCGCCGTTGCGGGCGAACGCGACGACCGACGGAGTGGTCCGCGCGCCCTCCGAGTTCGCGATGACCGTCGGCTCGCCACCCTCAAGGACGGCGACGACGGAGTTGGTGGTCCCGAGGTCGATGCCGACCGCACGAGCCATGGTGATTGCCTCCGATGTTGAGTTGCCTTGACTCAAGTTCTAGCGCGGCGAGGCCCGATCGTCAAACCGGGCTTGAGCCGGAGCCGCTCAACTTGGTCTGATCGAGACAACGCACGGTCCCGCGAAGTTGTTCCGAACGGCCGCGGAGGGAGGTGGATTGATCTACGCTGCAGCTCATGACCGAGCCCGGCCCGTTCCGTCCCCAGCTCGATGCGGCCGTTGCCGCGGTGGGGATGGAGGTGGATCGGGAGAACGTGCTGGCGGCGCGGGCTGCGCTGTTGGCGGAGGCCGACCGGCTGGACGACCTGATCGCTGTTGAGCAACGCCGCGGGCTACGCGTCGGCTTGTGCGGCGGAGATCCAGTGTCCCCCGAGGCAGCGACGGCGTTCAACGACCGCATCGACGCGCTCTTGGGCCAGTGCAGCCGGTACAACCAGGATCTGCGGGAAGCGGCTCGCGCCCTGGACTCAGTCGCCCGTAGCTATGGCTGGACCGAAGACGAGATCGCCGCCTCCTTTCAGGGCCCCCGGTGAGCTCCAGGTACCGGGCTGGCGTGTCCGCCCTGCTCGCGGCCGCTGCGCTATCGGGATGCACGGCGTCGGGGGCGGGCGATGCGGCACCGGCACCGGCACCGGCTAGCTCAGCGCTACCTCCGCGACCGCAGGAGATCCGCATCGACGACCTCGACCCGTGCGCGGCCTTCACTGCCGAGCATCTGCGCCAGCTCGATATTGGCGGCCCCCGGTTTCGTCCGGCCGACGAAGAAACCGGGCCATTGTGCCAGTGGCGGCACAGCCCCTACGAGCCGATCGAGGGCTATCTCATCATGCGCACCACGGACCAGGGCCCAGAGACCGCACTCAGCAGCCCCCTCGGCGCAGAGGTGATCTCCGTGTCCGGGTTTCCTGCTGTCGAGACCAAGGGCTTCGGCTCAGGGGATGGGAGCGACCACTGCATCGTTCTCGTTGGCGTAGCCGCCGGCCAAACCCTGCAGGTCCAGTACGACTACAACGGCACCGCATTACCCATGACCCGGGAACTGGCCTGCCAGAAAGCCCGGACCGCCGCCGAGCTGGCCATGCAGACCCTGATCGATCAGGCAGGCGGGTAAGACCATGAGCGAGATCGGCTACCACCGATACGAGGGTTTCGACCTCCGCACCAAGTTCAGCTGGCTGCAAAGCGCGCCCGGCATCGAGGCCGTCGACTCCGCGCGCCACATGCTCGGGAGTGTGGGCAACGGATTCCTCGACTCCGATGACCTCGTCCGGAACGTGCTCGCCGGATTCGGTGTCCTCTGGCAGGGCCGCGCCGCCGAGGCAGCCGGGGAGGCCATGCAGCGCGCCGCGGGTCGCGCGGGCGAGACCGGCGCCGCCGGCGGCGTCGGCGGCGGCGCGGTCGACGGCTACGGGCAGTCCTTCGAGGTCCTACGTCCGAAGGTCCACTGGGAGGACCCCGGCGCCTACGGCTGGGATGACACGTTCTGGGACGTCACCGGTCGCCAGCTCGACTCGACGTTCGGCGACGTGTTCGACGTCCAGTCCGACTACTACGCCGCCGCCGAGGAGAACCGAACTCTTGAGGCGCGAGCTGACGCCGCGCTTTACGCTCATGAGGGCATCGCTCGTGAATCGCTGGCCGCCTTCCCGACGATGGAGCCCGCCGGCGCATTGACCGCAGGTGTGCCGCCCGGCGGTGGCATCGGTACCGCTGGAGCCGGCGGACTTGCGGGCGGGGCAGGGTCCGTCGGCGTCGTCCCCATGCCTACGGCCGGAACGGGTCCTTCCAGCCTGGCACCCGACGTTGCCGGTTCGGGTGCGCTCCCGCCTCCCGGCGCGGCCCGGGGAGGAGCCACTCCGCCGGCTGCCGGTGCCATCCCCCGCCCGCCCACCGACCTGGCGGGAGCGCTCGTTCCGGGCGGGCGCGCCACCAGCCCGATCCCGCCGGCTCTGGGCAACACACAGTCCGGCCGAGGCCCGATGCCCACAGGCCCCGGCGGGAGCGGACTGGGCCTGCCCGGCATGGGTCCGCGAGAAGGCGGCCTGGGCCGTCCCGGCGCAGGCCCGGGTGCTCACGGCCGGCCCGGAGCACAGCCACCGACGAGCGGCACCGAGTTCGGACGCCGGTTCGGCGGCCAGGGCGGCGCGAACGGGCCCGGTTCCGACGGGCCGTTCGGGCCGGCCAGGCCGGGAGTAACCGGGGGGCAGCCACCGTCGGCCAGTCCCGACCATGCCGGTTCCGGATCGCGCCCGGGCGGCTCAGGTCCTCCACCGGAGGCCCGACCGCAGCCTGGACGGGTCGCAGGCGGGCCGACCATGTACGGCCACCCGTCGCCGCTCGGCGGGATGGGCGCCGGAAACGGTCCCACCGAACACAAGACGCGCTATTGGATCCCGTCCTCCGAGGCGTTCGAGGTCGACGTGCCGTACACCCCACCCGTCATCGGCGGCGACATGGACGGGCAACGGTGACTCTCGACTGGTCCAGGGCAAACGTTCTGTCACTGACCGAGTTCGAGGTCTGTTGGGACCTTCTCCGGCTCGGCGAGACCCCGTGGCAGCTCGACCCACCCCATCTCGGGCGCACCCACGAGGAGCGCCACCGGATCATCACTGACACGATCGCCGAGCTGCAGGTGCGCGGTGTGGGCGATGCCCGCGGCCCACGGCCGCACCTCGCCGAGCAGCTGCGGCTGCTCGCCGACCCCGAGTCCGAGCTCGACGTGCGGTTCCGCGACCGCACACTGACCGCCGCCGTCGTTGCCCGGCGGGGGCCGCACGCCACTCTCGCGGTCCGGCATCGGGACGAGATCGCAGTACTCGAGATCCCGCCGACAGCGGCCGCGCTCGCGCTGGCCGAGCTGCTCAGCCCGGTCCGTCCCGGCCACGGATCCCGAGTACAGCTTCCAGCCGATGTCCTCGACGCCGCCCGCGCCGCGGTTCCGAACGACCCCGACCGGTTCGCCATCGAGCTGCGCCGCCTCGGCATCCACGCCGCAGCCGCGCACGGACTCGTGCAGATGTGCACGGGTATCGACCAGCACGGCCAGTTCGGCGCGACCGCCCGTTCCCGATCCGGTCGGACCTGCCGCGCGCCGTACGTCGTGGGGATCCACCGCATCCCGTCGGGTCATTTCATGCAGCTGCGGCGCAGCACCTCGGATGGTCACGCGGTCGTCACCGTCGAGCCGATGAGCCGTCAGACCCTGCTGCGGCACCTCGACGAGCTGACCGGGAGCCGGCTGGAGCCGGCGCGCTGAGCCGCTCACTGCATCGCGATCACAGGCAGCAGGTGGCTCGATGATCTTGCTTGGCCACCTTCTGCCATGATCGACCACACGTGCCAGCACCGCGACTCGGACGCCGGTTCACCGCGACCCGCGGCTACAGGGGGGCGGCGGGGCGGGGCTCGACCCGGCCGGCCGATGCCGGTGGCAACGGATCATCGACCGGGGCCAGCACCCGGTGGTTCGCCGGTTCGGCGATCGGGTGGTCGGCGACGTCGCGGTACTCCAGCTTGCCTTCCGGGCCGAGGTCGGCGAGGAAGCCAACCGCGGTGAGCTGTTCCTCGTCCAGATCGACCAGACGCTCCCACCTGCTCGGCACCACCCGGTAGTCGGGCCAGGGCAGGTCGGCGTAGGCGTCGTGCAAATCGGCGAGCAGGCCGACGAACACCTGCTGCCAGCGCAGCGGCATCGACTGCGCCAGCGAACGGGGAACCACCAGGTAGTTCTCGGCCGCGCCAGGCGCGGGCCGGTCGAGGTAGTCACGCACCGGCGTGGTGGATGCCGGGACGGAGGGTTCGGGCATTGCTGCTCCTGCTCCTGCTGGTGATCACCCGGGCCGGTCGTCATCCGCCCGGGCCCGGTACCCGCTTATCCGCCCGGTGCCCAGTATCCCGACCGTACCCGGGTCATCCGCCCGCACCCGATCACACACGGTTAGGTGTGGTTCCCGGGCGAGTGGCCAGTGGCACGAGCTCCTCGAACTCCCACGGCACCGGTCGCACCCGGACCGACTCGCCGCTGTAGGGCGCCTCCACCATCTGCCCGTCGCCCATGTACAGCATGACGTGATGGATGGTGCTCGGGTCGTTGGGGTCGGTCGCGTAGAAGAGCAGGTCACCCGGCTGGGCCTGCTCGACCGGGAGATGCCCGCCCGCGTAGAACTGCTGCCGGGTCACCCGCGGCAGGTTGATCCCCGCCGCCTGGAACGCACGCAGCATCAGCCCGGAGCAGTCATAGGTGTTGGGCCCCGTCGCGCCCCAGACGTAGGGCTTGCCGACCTCACCGAGGGCGAAGGAGATCGCGGTCCTCGCGACACCCTCCGCCAGCGTCGCCGTTCCCGGCCCGCACCCGGTCGGGTCGGCCACGTCGGCGAGCCGCTGCACCAGATCGCTGGCCAGCCGCTCCCATTTCGCGTACGCATCGGGGAAGGCCGACCGTTGGACGGTCTGCGCGGCCACCGTCACCGGGAGCTGCTCCCAACCCGGGATGTCCAGCAGTCGCTCGATGAACATCGTCGTGCTGTAGACCGGGTCGGTGACCTGTGCGGGCGTCCCCCAACCCTGTGAGGGCCGCTGCTGGAAGAGCCCGAGCGAGTCCCGGTCCCCGTAGTTGATGTTGCGCAGGGTCGACTCCTGCATGGCGGTGGCCAACGCCACCAGCCAGGCCCGCGGCGGTGCGTCCAGGTCGCGGGCCACGGAGATGATCGTGGCCGCATTGCGCCGCTGCTCTTCGCTGAGGTCATCCGCCCGCATGTCCGCGCGGCCGCCGGCCAGTGGTCCAGACACCGTGCCGAGGCCGGCGTCGCAGCCGCGCACACCGCCCGTCCCACCGCTGACGGTGAACACGATTAAGCCGATCCCGAGGAACAGCCCGAGTGCCGCGGCGATCACCACGAACGGAACGAGGAGCCGCAACGGCCGCAACGGCCTCATGGGACCGACCTCGCCAGCATCGCGCTCACGCCCGGTCGTAGCCGGCGACCCGCCAGCCTGCCTCGGTATCCACCACCAAGACGACGAGGGTCAGGGCATCGGTCGGCACCTCCACCTGCAGCGAACGCTCTGCCACGCGCACCGGGCGCGGTTCTCCGGTCACTCGGGTGGCCGGGATGTTGGCCGGGTCGACGCCGGCGAGCACGCCCAGATACTCGTCGGTGGTGTACGGCCGTAGCCCGTTCAGCCACTGCGGACCGGTGGTGCCCTCGGTCGGGCGCAACCATGCCGCTGACCAGCGCGCCGCGACCCGAACCGCCGCCGACGGTGCCTGCGACAGCGGCCGGGTGGACGGCACCAGCTCCCGGACCGGAGGCAGCGCGGTCGGCGCCGGGGTGACCGGGACAGCCGGCCCGCGGGATCGGGACGGCTGGACGTCGGTAGCGGTGGCGTCCGGCGAACCCCGGGGCGCCGGCCCCGATGGCGACCCGCTGACCGCTCCGACGGCGAGGCTGACGCCGACCGCCACGACCACGAACGCAACGACCACGAACACCAACCGGGCCGGCGACCGCAGGGGCCACTGCCACAGCGTCCGGTAAGCAGCGGCCCGTCCGCGCGGAGTCCTAATCGGCACGGTCCACCTCCCGGTCGCGGCGCTGCCAGGCGTCGACCAGGTCGGCGCAGGCAGCGCCCCTGCCCTCAGTCGGCACGACCGGACCCGTTCGGGTACACCGGCCGGGTGCTGCGCGGGCGGTAGATCCGGTACACCGGTACACCGTCGACCAGCTCGGCCTGCACCGGTCGCGCGCCACCCGGGCGCAGCGGCACGGCGTCGGCACTGTGATAGATCACCCGGTCGTCGACCTCACCCGGGTCGGACCAGCTGGGCGTACCCTGCCCGGCACCGCCGCCGGCCCCGGTCGCCAGCGCAGCACGCCGGGCGGGGGGCACCAGCCGAGGTTGGACCTCGACCTCCGCGGCCCGTCCGGCCGGACGCTCCCCAGAACCGGGCTGCGCGGTGGCCCGGGCCGCGAACTCGGCCTCCGGCCGGCCTCCGGACCCCTCCCAACCACCGCTGCCCCCGGCGCTGCGCCGCTCGTCCCACCACTGGCTCTGGCGGTCCTCGAAAGTCGCCGACCCACCCACCCCGCCACGCATGCGCTGCCATGCGCGCGACATCGGCCCGGCGCCGGCGCCGGGGACGATGCCACCGAACTGCTCACGGGTGAGCGACACCATCGAGACCAGGCGCCGGAAGGGGCGCGCCACCGCCCACATGATCACCGTCACCACACCGGTGACCAGGAGCGCGAGCCACAGGTCGATGGGCGCCTCCGGCCGGAACAGGGACACCACCAGCAACGCGTGCAGCCCGGCGAGAGCGCCGACCACCAGGGTGTTGACGATCGCCGCGCCGGCCACCCGGAGCAGGGCCGGCAGTATCTCCGGCTTCAGCACCGCCACCACGGCGATCGCCGGCGCGGTCATGACCATCAGTCGCAACAACAGCATCGCGACGAGTACGAGCACCTTGGACAGCAGCTGGAACAGGGCGATGCAGACCGCCTGCACCACCGCCAGCACGCCCGCCCCCGTGCGACTGCCGGACTCGCCCTGGAAATACGGATACCGGTCGCCCATCCGCTGGGCGATCGCGGCGAAGTCGGCCTTCTTCTGCTCGGCCAGCTCGAGGGTGTCGCGACCCTCGGCGACCTCGGGTTTGGTGAACGTCTGCGCGCGCAGCAGGTCGCGGCCCAGCTCCTGGGCCTGCGGCGCGTCCGGTGAACCGAACTCCCCGCGCAGCCAGTTGGCGTAGGCGATCTGGTCGACGAGCATGGTGGGCAGGGTGTCCCGGTCACCGAGCCCGACCTGACCGAGAAACCCCTGCTGCATCTCGGTGATCCCGTCGAGCAGCAGGGTGTCGGCGGCGCGCGCCCAGTCGACGGGAGCCAGGTAGGCCGCCGACCCGACCAGCAGAGCCATCGCCGCGAACGCGCTGCGCTGCGCCTGCTGGGCGAGGTTCCCGCGCATCGCCAGTACCAGGAGGATCAGCGCGAGCACCAGCAGCGCCGGACCGATCCAGACGGTGAACACGGCGTCGTACATCGCTCGCGTCGCGTCGGTGATGAGGTCGTCGAGCGGGGCGAGCAGCTCACCACCGTCGGCGATGAGGTAGTGCGACCAGTTGACCCCGGCGACGGCGAACTTAGCCACGTTGAACGTCTGGTTGCCGAGCCAGGTGTCCGTGCTCGTGGCCGGGTTGAACGCGGCCTGACCGGCGCAGCCGAGGTCGTAGTTGTGCCAGACGAGGCCAGCGTAACCGACCTCGTTGTAGACGCTGCCCGGCTCGCCGGCCCCGTAGGTCGGCGGGTCGAGCGAGCCGACGAGACCGGTGCCCGGCCGGTCCGGTTCGGGGGACTCCTTGCAGTCGAACGTCTGGGCGAACGCGGGTTGCCCGAGCAGGACCGAGCCCCCGATCAGGCCGGTGACGACCAGCAGAGCCAGCCGGCGCCGCGGTGGGGCGTTGCGCCCGACCCGTCGAGCAGCGCGCCCCCGGCGGACCGCGACCAGCACCGCAGCCGCCAGCACGAGCACCACCGGCCCGGCCCCCGCCGCGGACGGCATCACCGACGGGCCTCCCCCGCCGCCGGCACCCGATCAGAGCTCGACCCAGCAGGACGGCCTTCCTGAGGTTCGCCCGCCGGTGCCGCGTCGAGGTCGTCGAACAGATCGAGTTCCTCGTCGTCGAACAGTTCGGTGTCGGTCGGTGTCGGCCCGCCTGCGGGCGCGAGGCCGTTGCCGGCGGCGAGGGCGACGACCCCCGGGTCGGACCCCAACCGGGCCAGCGGAGGCCGCGGGTCCGGCGCCGGTACGGCTGCGCGGACCGGGGCCGCGGGCACACCCCGGACCGAGACCCGGCTGGCGTCGGGGTTGGTGTCGAGCGCCTCACGGACATGCTCGAGGTGTGGGCCCTCGAGGTCGATGCGGATCTTCTCGACGCCGCCGTGCCCGTCAGCGAAGATGAACTGGCGCGGGGTGTCGTCGGGCCGGTCGTCGTGGCGAGGACGGGGGGAGAGCGTGCCCAGCATCTGCTCGTAGCCGACGCCGGTGGGCACCCGCAGCAGCCGCAGTGCCTCGGCCTGCGCTTCCTCATCGTCGGTGCGGCCGACGAACACGGCATTGACCAGGGAGGCGAACCCGGAGACCCGCAGCAGGTCGCCGGCCAGCTGGGAGGCGAACAACGCCCGGACGTTGAACTTGCGCGAGTCGCGAGCCAGCCGGTCGATCAGCACCTTGCCGGTCGGCACCTGCGACAGGAAGTGGGTCTCGTCGAGCGCGACGCCCTTGCGCAGGTTGCGGTCGGCGTCGTAGATCGTGCGCTGGGTGAGCCAGGACGCCAGGTTGAGCAGCTCGACGGCGAGCGACTCGTTGTCGGTCCATTCCTCACGCGGGCTGCCCGGCCTGGGCAACGTCATGCCCTGCATGGTGAGCACGGTGAGCCGGTAGTCGCGGTCGGCCTGCCACGGGTCATGTCGGGAGACGTCCGGGAACAGCAACGCGGCCTGCGGAAGCTCCCGGCGCTCCTCCAGGAAGTCGGCGACGACCCCGGCGTGGTCCTCGCCGTCGACGGCGTGCCGGCGCAGCGAGTCGATCACCTGTCCGGGATGCCGGTCGGCCGCGCCACCGACGTCACGCACCGCGCGCAGCAGCACGATCCGGGTGTGCGGCAGCCGCGCCACCTCGAACGGCAGCAGCCCGGTGAGCACGTCGAGCACCAGCCGTCGCCGGGTGGCCGCGGCCAGCGAACGCTCGCGTCGCCAGGCCCGCTCGGGGTCCTCCTCGTCGAGGAAGTGATCCGGGCGCGGTTCGGCCACGACCCGGTAGGGGTTGAGGATGCCGGGATCGGCACGGAGCAGGTTGATGTGCCGGGAGAACGGGGCCAGCTCCGGGAGCCGGGTGAGCTCGGCGAGCGGGCCCGAGGGGTCGAGGACGGTCCAGCGGGCACCCGCGCGCAACGTCTTGTAGACGATCAGACCGGTCAGAAAGGAGTTGTGCGTGGGGATACATGTCTCGCCGGCCAGGTAAAGGTGATCAGCGTTGTCGACCTGCACGCACCGGACGGGTACCGAAGGCGCAGAAACGACATCAACGATGTAGCGGTAACCGTTCGTGGATCGGGGGCATGCGTTGAGCCGGGCCAACTTGCGCGGAAGGCGGAACACCTTGTCCGAGGTGGTGAACGCAACGGTATAAACAGTCGACGTGTGGGGGTGACGACCCTTGACCGCCTTCGTACGCAGCCGCACCTGGTATCCCAGGCTCAGGATAAGCTCACGGGCTTCGCGAGCAAGCCGCTCGTTCGTAACGCTGAATTCGACGCTACCGCTCTTGGTGCAGTATCCATCGGTGTCGAGCAGTCCTGCGAGCAGGGCTCGACGCTGCGTCTCGGAAGACCGCAGGTACATCAATGGGATGTGCTTGTTGTTCAGCACGCCTATCCGGCGCAACATCTGTTGAAGGCCGCCCGGTAGGCCATACCGATGCTGGGTGGCGTGAGGTCGGCATTCCTGGCCGACTGCCTCGATCTCTGCGATTACTTCCTGGTCATAGGCGGTGATCTCAGCGCGGATAGACGTGCCATCGCCCAGCCATGCCCCAAGGACGTACGGAGCAACCGGGAGCTCGACGTCCGGTAGGTCGAACGGCCGTGCCACTGGGACTGCATGGTTCTTCTGCGGACCTGAGTTGATCGTCGCGGCGATCTCCTCGGTAGTGTGTACTGTCGGCACCTGGCTGGGCATGACCGATAGCTGCCCTCGCCGCCAATGGCCATGGGCGTAGCGGAAATGGTCTCCGGCGCCCAGGCCGATGGCAGAACGGGCATGGATCGTCCGACGCGTAAGCTGCCCGCATCCGCATGCACAGGTTCCGGGGCCAGGAGGCTGGTCGTCCGGCGCCGCGGCGGCGCGGCGCAGCCGGTGGGAAAGCCGGTTGGCAGCCTTCCAGTCGTCCCGAGTCCTGGTGAGCCATTCGTGCTGTCCGTCGGCCCGAATAACGGAACCGTCGGAGAACACGACATCGTAGCAAGGCCGGTTGTGCATGACCTCGGTGGCGGCGACGACACGCGTGGGCTTTCCATCGCGACCGAGCAGCTCATCGCCGACAGCGACCTCTCCCATCGTGGTCCATCCCGTCGGGGTGGGCAGGGGCGTGTCCGACGCCAGCGCCTTGCCCGATCCCAAACCGCCCACGATCGCGGTGAGCCCGGACACCCGCCGCACCTCCTGGGCCAGCCACGGGTCCCACGCCACCGGCCGCCGGGTGGCGGTGCACGTCTCGCCGATCATGATGCCGCGCCGGTCACCGACGCTGGCGGTGGCGGCCGGGACGGCGGCGGCCGCCCAGGTGACCGAGCCCCGCCGACGGTAGGCGGTGGCCGCCAACGGCTCACCGGGAATGAACTCCCGCGCGTAGCGGTACTGCGCCTCGGGGTGCTCGATCTGCACCTTCGGCCGGTAGACGTCGAGCACCTGCTGGGCCCGGGTGATCGCCTCGGCCTCGTCCTTGCCCGACACCGCGATCCGCCACCAGCCGTATAGCCGGGTGTTGAGCTGGGTGAGCCCGCTGGTGAGCTCGTCCTCGACCTCGAGCACCCGGTCGGCCTGGCGCGCCAGCGACATCGGCGGGTCGAGGTCGTGGTCATGGGTGTAGTGCCGGATCTGGCTGCGCACCTTGCCCATCTGGCGCTGCAACTCCCCGGCCACCTCCTCGGGACGGCGGATGTACATGCGCGCGGACCACTCCACCGGGAACGGCAGCCGATCGGAGTGCTGCATCCACGGGTCGTCGACCTCGGGGATGCGCAGGCCCTCCATCAACCCGACGGTGAGCACGGCGACGTTGCGCTGCACGGTCTGCGCGCGCAGCCGGCCGACCACCCGCACCGTGGGTGCGTAGGGGTCCTGGTACATCTCGACGCCCTCGGTGAACGCGGCGATGTCCTCGGTCTCCCACCGGTTGACCCCGCGCGGCACGGTGGCCAGCGTGCGAGGTGCCGGCAGGCCCAGCGAACAGGAACGCTGCATCAGCCACGCCAGGTCGTCGGCGTTGGCGGGCACCGCGTCCAGGCCGCTGCCCGCGACGAGGACATCAAGGTGCCTCACCTCGGAGGCCAGCGCGGCGATCTCGGCGCGGGCCGCCCGCGGCACCATCTTGTCGAGCACCGGGGCAGCCGCCTGCACCCACCGGTCGAGCATGCTGCGCCCGGAGACCTCGACGCCGAGGAAGACCTCCTTGTCCGACATCGACAGGCCCATGAGGTGGCGCTGCTCGCCCTCGAGGAAGCCGTCCCAGCCCAGGGTGCCTGCCACGTCGGGTATCCGACCCAGCGCGTTGTGGTCGAACGACTCGGCCCACTGGTGCACCGGATACGGCCGCGTGGTGACCCGCAGGTGCAGCCACCGGCCGTGCAGCTCGCCGAGCTGAGCAGCGATCTGGCGGATCAGCACCTCGCGCTGGGAGTCGCTACGGAAGCTCCACGCCTGCGCGGCGAGCCGGTACCAGGCCATGACCTGCCCCGACGTGCGCGTCAGGTGCCCATCAATGGAGCGCAGCGCGATGTCGGGGAGGTACTTCGGCAGCCCCCCCTCACCGGCCCTAGCACGACCTCGCCGCCGGCCGGGCGAGGCCCGGTCCCGATCACGCTGGGCGTCACGCCTTGCCACGCTTACGCCCCTTCCGGCGGGTGCGCGGCCGGGCCGCCCGCGAGGTCACCCGCACATGGCCCGAGCGGACCGGGCCGCCGGCGACCCTCGTGCGTCGGCGCGGCCCGGTGATCTCCTGGCGGAACAGGTCGACAACCTGGCCGAGCGGGCGTTCGTAGTCGATGCGCCGGCCGACGAACCGGGTGATCACCACAGTGATCACCAGCGCCCAGGCCACGGAGAAGAACCCGATACCGATACCGACCCTGCGTTGGACGAACATGATCAGAATGATGACCAGCAGACCCACGCCGTAGGCGACGTAGCGGGCCCGCCAGGGAAACGTGGCGCGCGGTGGGCCCAACCACACGGAGTCGACGCGGTAGACCTCGTCGTCGGTACGGACGAGCACGCCGTCACCCGGTGATGAGACTGGCCAGGAACGTCCCGATCTCCGGCCCGGCGTTGGACACGGCGATGCCGAGCGCGATCAGGCCGACGATGAGACCGACGCTGCGCCGGGCGACCCCAGCGTTGTCGCCCCGACCGCCGATCCACAGCAAGATGATGGCGATGCCGAGCAGGATGAGCGGGACGACGTTGCCCTGCAGCCACTCCTGGAGCGGAGTCGTGCTCAGACCCTGCGCGTAGAACAGACTCTGCGCGTAGAACAGCGCATCGGCGTTGGGTGCGGTCAAGGCGACTCCTCCTCATCGTTCCCAGCCCGAACCACCGTCACCGCGATCGACCCGCACCCCCGGCAGGCGGATGCGGCCGTCTGGCCGCGCCTGGGTTCGAGTACAGCACGAGTCACCGGACGAATCCTAGGCCGCACGCCTACCCGCGTCCGCCGGGACACACCTGTTTGCAGAAGCTAACGCCCATTTCACCGTAAGCGGTCACGCACGGGGGCGATCGAACCACCTGCTCCCGCCGTCGACAGCTTGGTTACCGCCCAGTAGGGTGGAGCTGAGCTGCTGGAACTCAGCCCGGCGGCGGTCGGGAGCAGCGGGCTACGCTGCCCGCAGTGGCCCACGGCCCACCACGCGTGAGCCCGCAGGAGTTCGGGGAGGAAGCCGTGCTCGTCAGACTGGTCATCGGCCTGGTCATGACGGTGATCGCGCTCGGGGTCGCCGGCCGGCGGGCGTTCTGGCTCTATCGACTGATCAGCTCGGGTCAGCCGGCCCACGACCGGACCGACCGGCTTGGCCAGCGGGTCAGGGCGCAGTTCGTGGAGGTGTTCGGGCAGCGGACGTTGCTGAAATGGTCGGTACCCGGCCTGGCGCACTTCTTCACCTTCTGGGCTTTCGTCATCCTGATCAGCGTATATATCGAGGCTTACGGAGCACTGTTCGACGCCGACTTCCATATACCGCTGATCGGCCAATGGTCCGCGCTGGGCTTCCTGCAGGATTTCATCGCGGCTGCGGCCCTGATCTCCCTCGGCGTGTTCGCCGTTCTGCGCATCCGGCAGTCGCCCGATCGGCGGCAGCGGGCGTCGAGGTTCTATGGAAGTCATACCGGCGGGGCCTGGCTGATCCTTTTCATGATCTTCAACGTGCTGTGGACGATGTTCCTCTACCGCGGCGCGGCCTCGGCGCTGGACCTGCTGCCCTATGACTCGGGTGCGTTCGTCTCGATCGGGGTCGGGAACCTGCTCGTTGGCCTCCCGGTAGGAGCCCTGGAGATCCTGGAGAGCATCGGGCTACTGCTGCACATCGGCGTGATGCTCGCGTTCACCGTGATCATCGCCTACTCGAAGCACCTGCACATCTTCACCGCGCCGATCAACGTCTCCGCCAAGCGTCTCCCGAAGGCGCTGGGCCCGCTGCCGGTGATGGAGTCCGCCGGCAGGCCGATCGACTTCGAGGACCCGGGCGAGGACGACGTGTTCGGCCGCGGAAAGGTGGAGGACTTCACCTGGAAGGGCATGCTCGACTTCGCGACCTGCACGGAGTGCGGCCGCTGCCAGAGCCAGTGCCCGGCGTGGAACACCGGCAAGCCACTCTCGCCGAAGCTCGTGATCATGGACCTGCGCGATCACCTGCTGGCCAAGGCGCCGTACATCATCGGCGGCAAGACCGTGCCGGACGACGGGGCTGGGCCGGCGGAAGGTGCGCTCGACTTCGCGGCCGCCGGGAACGGCCACAGCGCCCATTCCGGGGTGCCGGAGTCGGGCTTCGAGCGCGTGCGCGGATCCGGCCCCGAGCAGGCCACCCGCCCCCTGGTCGGCACCCTCGAAGCCGGCGGGGTGATCGACCCCGACGTGCTCTGGTCCTGCACCACGTGCGGGGCGTGTGTGGAGCAGTGCCCCGTCGATATCGAGCACATCGACCACATCGTGGATATGCGCCGGCATCAGGTGCTGGTCGAGTCGGAGTTCCCGTCCGAGCTCGGGGTGCTGTTCAGGAATCTGGAGAGCAAGGGCAACCCCTGGGGGCAGAACTCGCGGGAGCGTCTCGACTGGACCAAGAAGCTCGATTTCGAGGTACCCGTCTTTGACGGAGAACTCGCCGCGGATACCGAGTACCTGTTCTGGATCGGCTGCGCCGGCACGTTCGACGACAACGCCAGGAAAACCGTGCGGGCCACCGCGGAGCTGCTGCATCGCGCCGGCGTCGGCTACGTGGTGCTCGGTCCGGAGGAGACCTGCACCGGCGACCCGGCGCGCCGATCGGGCAACGAGTTCCTGTTCCAGATGCTGGCGGCGCAGAACGTCGAGGTGCTCAACGCCGTGTTCGAGGGGCGCGAGCCCGGTACCCGCAAGATCGTGACCACCTGCCCGCACTGCCTCAACACCCTCGGTCGGGAATACCCGCAGCTCGACGGGCACTACGAGGTCGTGCACCACACCCAGCTGCTCAACAGGCTGGTCAGCGAGGGCAAGCTGGTTCCCGTGGCGGCGCCGGACAGAACGCTCACCGACGTCACCTATCACGACCCGTGCTACCTCGGCCGGCACAACGAGATCTACGAGGAGCCCCGCGAGCTCGTCGGCGCGGCCGGGCTCACGCTCAGCGAGATGCCCCGGCACGCGGACCGTTCCTTCTGCTGCGGCGCCGGTGGCGCGCGCATGTGGATGGAGGAGAAGATCGGCAAGCGGGTGAACCTCGAGCGCGTCGACGAGGCCCTCGGCACCGGTGCGGAGAAGATCGCCACCGGCTGCCCGTTCTGCCGGGTGATGTTCTCCGACGGCCTCACCCAGCGCCAGAGCGAGGACCAGGGCGCGGGTGTGGAGATCCTCGACGTCTCCCAGATGCTGCTCGCCTCGGTCAAGCGCGGCGACACCGAACCTGAGGCCAGCCGGCTGGGTGCGGGTGCGCGGGACGGCGGCTCGACCAACGGCGTGATTCCGGAAGGCACGCTGCCCGACATCGCCTCCACCGAGACGGACCGCCCTCGCGACTGATCCTGACCCGGCCGATCTCCGACCCAGCCTCCGGGGCCCCCAGGTCCGGAGGCTCGGGCCCTGGGTCCGGGCCCCCGCCCAGCCTCGCCCCCCGCGCGCCCAGCCTCGATCCAACGGGCAGGAGTGGGCCGGCGGGGTGGGCGGGGAGTCGGGGGCGCATCGTTGTTCGGGGCGGGGGCAGGGAGTGCCGCGGTCAGCAGGGGCGGAGGGCGGTTACCACATAAGTGGGGCCGGTGGTGGTGCGGCCAACCGTCAGGTGCGCAAGCTGTGGGCCAGGGGGCGTGGCTTGGCGCCAAGTCAAGTGGCATGCGTCGACCGTCAGCTCCTCGCCCAGGCGTTCAGTCGGTGCCTTCGCCTCGGCATACTCGATCGGGTCGACAACTCGCGCCGCCAGGGCGCGCACCGCTGCCGGGCAGTCGGGCCGGCCCACCGAGGCCGTGAACGACGCGCGGGCGGATTCGACGAGCAGGATGTCGCACACCGGGCCAGTATCGCCCCGGGCGATACTGGCGAGCAGCACCGGGAGTACGCCCTGCGGGCGGGCGGCGCCGAGCTGCCCGCGGTTCTGGAGCTGGGTCCGGACCTGCTCGGCCGCGACCTGCTCGGCGTCCTGATAGTGGGTGATCCCGAACCCGACGCCGGCGAGAACGCACAGCACCGCCCCCACCGCCGCGAGCCGCCACCTGGGCAGCTGCACGAGTCCCGCGAGCAGCACGCCGATGCCGGCCGCCAGCGCCCAATCCCACGGGCCGGTGCTTAGCATCAGTCCGGCCACCACGACCAGTCCACTGACGTGCCAGACCCAGCCGCGCAGCAGGCGATCGAGCCGGAGCAGGTGCAGCAGCACCAGCGCACCGAGCCCGGCCAGCCACGGGAGCAGCGACCAGCCGGCGAACGGCCAGAGCAGCAGCGCCGCGACAGCGATCACGAGCCCGGCTGCGCCCCGGCGGGTGCGGCAGACCCGCCGCCACCGGGCCGGTCGGCCCGGGGACGAACCGTCGAATGTCCCGCCTTGCGCGCAGGATCCTGCCGACCCGCTCGCGGGGTGCGGTTCGGGGACGGCAGGCACCGGAACCGGTGGTCGCACCGCCGGTGGAGCGGATGGCTGCGGGGAGGTCGGTCGCTCGTTCATCGCCATCCGACAGTACTGCGCCGGGGCGTCGATGCGTCAGAGCCAGCCGTTGTCCCGGGCCCGCTGCACCGCCTCCAAACGGGTGCCGGCACCGAGCTTCTGCATCGCCGATGACAGGTAGTTGCGCACGGTGCCGGGTGAGAGGTGCACCCGGTGGGCGATGTCCGCGGCCGTGCCGGCGGCGTCGACGTTGCGCAGCACGTCGAGCTCGCGATCGGTCAGCGGGCAGTCCTCGGTCATCAGCGCTGTCATGGCCAGGTCGGGATCGACGTAGCGACCGCCGCGGTGCACGCGGCGGATGACGTCGGCGAGCACCGCCGCCGGTGCGCTCTTCGCGACGAAGCCGGCTGCCCCAGCCGCCAGCGCTCGGCGCAGCACTCCAGGTCGGGCGTGGCGGGTGAGGATGATGCAGCGCGTGCCCGGTTCATTGACCGCGACCCACTGGGCGACCTCCGCACCGTCGCGGCCGGGCATCTCGACGTCGAGCACGGCGACGTGCGGGCGATGCTCGCGGATTGCTGTGACGGCCTCGTCGCCGGTGGAGGCCTCGCCCACGATCTGGAGGTCCGGTTCCAGGCCGAGCAGCGCACCGACCGCGCCGCGAGTGAGTTGCTCGTCGTCGGCCAGCACCAGACGGATCATCGGGCCGCATCGGGCAGCACGGCACTGAGCCGGAACGTCCCGTCCGGCCCGGGTCCGGCGTCGAGCCGGCCCGCGTGCTCGTCGAGGTAGCGGCTCAGCGCGGCAAGCCCGGTGCCGTCGCCGTTCCCGGCGGGCAGCGCCCCGTCGTTCTCGACCCGAAGTACGGCGCTACCGCCGCGGGACTCGATCGTGATCGCGCACCGGCTCGGCTCGGCGTGCCGGAGCACGTTGGTCATGGCCTCGCGCAACACCCGGCCCAGCACGTTGCGCGCCGCCGGGACGACGGCGTCGGGGTCGCCACGCACGGTGAGCGATACGCCGGCGGAACCGAACACCGCCCGGGCCCCGGCCAGCTCAACGGCGAGGTCGGTCGGACGGGTGTCTCGCGCCAGCGCGCGCACCTCGGCCAACGACGACCGCGCCACCCGCTGCACCTCCTCCATCTCCGCGCGGGCCCGGTCGACGCCTCCTACACCGCTCGGGCCCGCAAGCGACCCTTCGGCGACACCGCTCGGGCCCGCAAGCGACCCTTCGGCGACACCGCTCGGGCCCGCAAGCGACCCTTCGGCGACACCGCTCGGGCCCGCAAGCGACCCTTCGGCGACACTGCTCGGGCCCGCAAGCGACCCTTCGGCGGCCAGGAGCCGGGTGGCGAGCTCACTCTTGAACGCCACGACCTCCAGAGCGTGGCCGAGGATGTCGTGCAGGTCGTCGGCCAGGCGCAGCCGTTCCCGGGCGGCGGCGAGGTCGGCGGCGGCGCGCCGGGAACCGTCCATGTCGGTGACGGCCTTGAGCCACCACAGCCGCTCGACGTCGAGGGTCCACATCGTGGCGACGAACCACGCTGCCACGGCGGTGGGGAACCACGGCGAGATCGGGATGTCCGCCATCGCCGACGCGCTGATCGGGTAGCCGGCGGCGAGCACGACCGCGGTCGCGGCGAGCACCCAGGCCGCGATCCGCGGGGCACGAAGTCCACCGACGACATCGCCGAGCATGACCCCGCCCACGAGCGCCCAGATGTACCCGGTGAACCCGGTGGCCAGGCCGAGCAGTGTGATCGCCAGCCCAACGCTCGTCGCCACCAGGGTGAACCACGGCGACGCCCGCCGCCCGAGCGACGTGACGTGCTCGCGGATACGCCACAGGTGCAACCCCAGCCCGACCAGGTAGAGAGCGAAGAGCGGCACGGCAAGCTCGGCTGGAGGAAACCCGGCCCACACGGGCAATGCCGGAACGAGCAGCAGCCACGCCACCGTGATCGCGAGCCCGATGCTGCCGAAGCGCCGGGCCGCGCGAACCGTGCGCTCCTCGGCTCCGACCAGCGGGTCAACGTCCACGATGCGACCGTAACCGAACTGACCCGACTCGAGCCCGACCACGGCCGGCCGATGACAGCTGTCATCCGGGTCGCCCCGTCGTGTCAGCCGGCCCGGTGACTGCGTCCACTGGCAGCGCGACGATCCGAGCGAGCAGGGTTGGTGCCATGACACAGACCAGCGAACAGGCGATTCCCGCCACACCCAGCCGGCCCCCCGATGATCGGCTCGCCATCGAGGTGCGCGACCTGCACGTCCGGTACGGCGACTTCGAGGCCGTGCGTGGCATCGACCTCGACGTCCGCCGCGGGGAGATCTTCGCGTTGCTCGGCACGAACGGCGCGGGCAAGACCACCACCCTGGAGGTGCTGGAGGGTTTCGGGCGACGCAGCGGCGGCACCGTCTCGGTGCTCGGGTTCGACCCCGCCACCCACCGGTCCCTCCTGACCGAGCTGATGGGGATCCAGCTCCAGGACGGCGGGTTCATCGACGAGCTCACCGTGCTGGAGACGTTGCAGCTCTGGCAGCGCCTGGTCGATCGCCCCGACCGGCCCGAGCGGCTGCTGGGACGTTTCGAGCTCGGCGGGCGTCGGGACGTCCGCGTCGGGAAACTCTCCGGTGGGGAGAAGCGCCGTCTCGACCTGGCACTCGCCGTGTGGGGCTCGCCCCAGCTGGTGATCCTCGACGAGCCGACCACCGGGCTGGATCCGGAGTCCCGACGCCGCACCTGGGACGCGATCCAGGAGCTGCAGGAGGCCGGCCGCACCGTGGTGCTCACCACGCACTACCTGGAGGAGGCCGAGGCGCTGGCCGACCGGGTGGCGATCATGCACGAGGGACGGGTGGCGGTGGCCGGCACGCTCGCCGAGATCGTTGCGGCACAGCCGGCGAGCTTCTCCGCGACACTCCCGGCCGAGATCACGCAGTTGCCCGCGCTGCCCGGCCTCACCCGGACCGAGTCCGGCGTGCGGGTGCGCACCGACGACCTCCAGCGCGATCTGACCGCGTTCCTGACCTGGGCAGCCGATCGAGGGGTCCGGCTGTCCGACCTGCGCGCGGCACCGGCCTCGCTGGCCGATATCTATCATGCGGTGCGCACCGAGCAGACCGAGGTGCAGCGATGAGTGATCGCATCATCGTCTTGGCCACGACCGAGGCGAAGCTGGTGTTTCGCAACAAGACCGTGGCCGTCTCGTCGGTCGTCCTCCCGGTGGTACTGGGGATCTTCTGGCTCTTCAGCTTCTCCGACGGTGACCAGCGTCGGTGGGGCTCGATCATCGCGCTGCAACTGGCCGTGGTGCTGGCCATGAGCGTGTACGTCACCGCGACCCAGACCGTCGTGGCGCGCCGCCATCATCGGGTACTCAAGCGACTGCGGACCAGCGGGATCTCCGACACCGGTCTCCTGGTCGCGACGGTGGCACCGGGCGTGGCCGTCGGGCTGATCCAACTACTGATCTTCACAGTGATCAACGTCAGCGCCGGTGCGCCGCTGCCCGCCGACCCGCTGCCCCTGGCACTGGCCCTGCTGGGCGGGCTGGCGCTCAGCGTGACCGCGGCACTGGCCACGTCGGTGGTCACCCCGTCGCCCGAACGCGCCCAGATCACCACACTGCCGCTGACGTTCGTGCTGCTCGGCGGCGCGATCGCGCTCTCGATCGTCCCACTCGAGGGATGGTGGCAGACGCTGGTCGCGGTGCCCGGCGCGTCGATCGGACAGCTGTCGCTGTTCGCGTTCGCCGGCGGGACATGGGCGGATGGGCTCGGTGGGTTGCCGGCGCTGCTGCCCGCGGTGGCCGCGTTGCTGATCTGGCCGGTCGTGTTCGGGACCCTGGCCCGCCGCCGGTTCCGCTGGGACCAGCGGAACTGAGCACCGTTGGGCCACAGGGTGTCAGCGCCGGGTCTCGACGCAATGGAAGTTGAGGTACGCCCGCGACGGCGTCGGTCCCCGCTGCCCCTGGTATCGGGAGCCGACGCCGTCGCTGCCGTAGGGGTGCTCAGCCGGACTGGACAACCGGAACAGGCACAGCTGCCCGATCTTCATACCCGGCCAGAGCGTGATCGGGAGATTGGCCACGTTGGAGAGCTCGAGGGTGATGTGGCCGGTGAATCCGGGGTCGATGAAGCCGGCGGTGGAGTGGGTGAGCAGGCCGAGGCGGCCCAGACTCGACTTTCCTTCCAGCCGGCCGGCAAGGTCATCCGGCAGCCCCACCGACTCGAACGTCGACCCGAGCACGAACTCCCCCGGGTGCAGCACGAACGGCTCGTCGCCCTCCGGCTCGACCGCGGAGGTCAGGTCGTCCTGCTGGAGGCGCGGGTCGATGTGGGTGTAGCGCGAGTTCTGGAACACGCGGAAGAAACGGTCGAGCCGCACGTCGATGCTCGAGGGCTGGAGCATCGCGAGATCCCACGGATCGAGCACGAGCCGCCCGGCGTCGAGCTCCTTGCGAATGTCACCGTCCGACAGCAGCACGGGCGCAACCTTAGGCGCCGGCGTCAGGCCTCGGTGGTGGACGGACTGTGCCCGTCGTCGTACATCGGCGACGGGCACAGTCCGAACATCCAGGCCACCGCCTGCTCGGCCCGTGCGGCCTCGAGGCCGTCGGACGGCTCGGTGCGTCCCGGCTTGTCGGCGGCGAGGACCTGCCGGACCGCCGACAGCACCGCGGGGCTGGGGATGCTGCGGATCGAGTCGCCAGGCTCCGGAATGTGCGGGCCGTCGACCAGCACCGCCGGTGTGCCGAGACCAGGGGCGTCGGTGACGAGCTCGGGGTTGTCGGAGACCAACACCGTGCTCGCCGCGATCAGGCCGACGAGCTCCGCGAGCGGCACGTCGCGCACGACGACCGCACGATCGTGCTGGGCGAACGGGTACGCGGCACCGTGCGCCGCGAGCTCCCCGAACACGACGACCTCGATCTCGGGCTCCCGTTCGAGCAGGTCAGAAAGGCCGGCGAGCACCCCGAGCGAGCCAGACCGGTCGAGGCCGACGAGCACCAGGCGCGGGCCACCGGTCTGGGCTCGCCGGATGAGCCGCGCGAACCGGATGTCCGCCGAAGGCGGGTTCGAGGCCAACGTGTCGCCGACCGGGATCGTGTTGGGCCCGATCGGGCCGCCAAGGGCAGCGCCGCCGCTGGTCAGGAACAGCGACGCGAGCTGACCGATGATCCGCCGGTTGGACTCCTGCGGGAACGGGCAGAGCAGGTCGTCGCCGGCCACGCCGGCCTGCAGGTGCACCACGGGAATCTGCCGCCAGAACGCCATCTGAGCGGCGACCGCGGCCGCCACCCCACCACCGTGCACCATGATCGCGGAGGGGCCGAGGTCGACGAGCAGATCGTCGAGACGGGTCATCAGGATCGACGCGATCGCGGCGGGGTGCAGGCTCGGCGGCTCGCGCAACAGCAGTGTGACGTCTGCGGGGACGCCGAGTGCGTCGAACGCCTCGTGCACGGACATCGGATCGGCACCGGTGGCGACCGTGAGCGCCCGGATGCGGCCCGCCGTGACGAACGCGGTGGCGACGGGGGCCAGGCGCGCAACCTCGGGGCGACTGCCCGCGATGAGCAGCACGCCGTGGCCGTGGCCCTGAATCGGAAACGAGCTCAGGGACGAATCGAACTCGGACATCTCACGGGATCCTTTGGCCTTAAGGTCGCCGGCCCGACCCCGACCTGACAAGGGATTGTGGGGTCACGAATGACAGCATGTCGATGGTATTTTCCATCTAGCCATCACTACCGGGGAGTATGCGTCCGTTTGGCGGCAGGGATGCGTCCGTTTGGTGTACGCTAGGTGAGGTGCTAGACTCCACGGAGACACGCGGATGTAGTTCAATGGCAGAACATCAGCTTCCCAAGCTGAACACGCGGGTTCGATTCCCGTCATCCGCTCTGACGTCGAAAGACCACGTCAGCGGCTTCTCAGCCTCTCACCTCGGACGCTGCCATCCGTGATCTGCTCGGCTGATAGCGACAGCTCACCAACTAGCGACCAAGGACGATAGGGCCGCCGTCGCAGCGCAGGACCCAGCGGGTGATCGGGACGAAGCTCATCGGAACCTCCGAACGGTGACTGTGGGTAGTCGCGTGTGGGTGCGTGGGGTCGAGGGAGGGACCCGCGGGGTGGCGAGCCGATCCCGGGGTTTCGGGGGGTGGTGGTGGTTGGGTGGTGTCGGGTCCCTCGGGGTCCCTGACTGTGTTGGAGCTGGTCAGGTGGGGGAGGTGGGGGAGGGACCCGGTGAGGGAGAACTCCCTCAGTCCCTCGTCCCTCCCTGTGCGGGGTCCCTTACCGACCGGGCCCGGGTTCTGGTTACTTTCCGTGCCCGACTGGGGGTCAGTCGGTGTCGTCGAGATCCTCGGTCTCGTCGTCGTCGTGGTGGTCGTCGTGGTGGTGGGTGGTGGGTGGTGACATATCGTCCCGCCTAGCGGCTGTCGAGACGCCGATGGTCGTCCACCAGCTCTGAGAGTCGGTCGGCGATGAGCCGGTCGGCGTCACTCGTCGCACGCTGGTAAATCAGGGCGGCGCGCATGTCGTCGTGGCCCATGCGCGCCATCAGATCCTTGGTGGACATGCCCGCCTTGGATGCCCAGATGTTCCCGGCGTGCCTCAGGTCGTGGAAGTGCAGCCCGGGTAAGCCCATCGCGGCTACGACCGTCGTCCACTTGACCCGTTGGCTCCAGCTGCCGCGCCGCAGCGCCCGACCCTGGACCCCGGTGAACACAAGAGCCTCGGGGCCACGGTCCACGAACTCGGCGAGATGCTCGCGAAGGTCCGCCCGGATCGCGGCGGGAATGGCGATGGTCCGTACTCCGGCCCGGGACTTCGGCGGGCCGACGACGATGCCCCGACCGGACACCTCGGTATGAGCGAACGCGATGCGGACGATACTGGCGTCCTCGGCGAGATCGCATCGGCGCAGCGCGGTCACCTCACCCCACCGCAGCGAGGCGAATGTCGTCAGCAGGATAAGCGCCTGGAACCGCTGATGCGGCATCCGGTCGGCGAGCTCGAACACTTCGGCCACGGTCAGTACCGGCCGTTCGGCACGCGTCTCCCGGTCCGCGCCGCGCAGTCGGCACGGATTGGTCGTCAGAAGCTTGTCCTCGTTGACGGCGGTGTTCAGGACCGCCCGGAGCAGCCGGTAGGCCTTCGCGGCCATCGTCTCGGAGATCTGGCGCTTGGTCAGCAGGTCGGCCCGCCACTGCCGAATCGTGGCCGGCGTAAGGCCGCTCAGCGGTACGTCGCCGATCTCGGAGGTGATGTAGCGGGACAGGAGCCACCGGTAGAGCTGGACCGTCCGGGGCCGCAGCCCTGGTCGCTGGGTAATCCACTGGTCGGCGTAGTCGCCGAGGCGGACCTTCGCGCTCTCCGGGTTCGTCCAGTCACCGGCCACCATCAGCGCTTCCACCTTGGCGAGCCATCGGTCGGCGTCGCGCTCGCGTTTGAACCGATGCGGCGCATACCGCCGCTTCCCATCAGGTCCGAGATAGCTCGCCTGGAACTCGCCGAAGGGCGTCTTCTTAATACCGCCGAACCGGCGCCTGCGTCCTGTCCTGTTCGGCATCACGCCGCTCCGCCGCTGAGGTCCCGGGAGACGCTCGCCGTCGTGATCGGCTCGACACGCCCCGCCTGTAGGAACGCGCCGATGTCGCCCACGGAGATGCGCACGTGCGCACCCACCTTGTGGAACGCGATGCGCCGCTCCGCCACAAGACGCCGAACGAAGCGCTCCGAGGTGTTCATCCGGTCGGCCGTCTGGCGGACGGTCAGGTACCGCAGGGCAGCGTCGCCGCCGTCCTGGTCCTGGTCGGACGGATGACGGCGGGGGTCTACGTCACCGAGACTCATTGGTCGCTCTCCGTAGTCGGCGGTGGCACGGCTCGACGTCCTAGCGCTCCTGGCGCGGGGGTGTGAGCTGCGTGGTCCGGGGGGTTGGACGGGGGTTGCGGCGGATTGGGGTGCCAGGCGTTAGCGGGCTGGTCGGGTGGCGGTTCGGGCGCTAGCGGCGGGTGCTAGGTCTAGCGGTCGGGGGTGCTAGCGCCAGGCGCTCTGCTAGGCCGCGGTCGGTGACGACGGGTAGCCGATCCGGATCTCGGAGAGCGCACGGTGTCGGGTCTCGCGCCGCGTCGCGGGAGGTTCTGTGTGCGACGCGTCGGGGTGGGGCGGTCACGGCTGGCCCCCTCCGATGACGCGGAGGTGTGGGGAAGCCTCCTCAGCCTCCACAGCCTCCTTTTCCCAGGTCAGACCCGAGGAGGCTTGAGTGCGTGAGGAGGCTTGAGGCTCCTCACCCCGCAGTGTTGAGGAGGCTTGAGCCTCCTCAGCTTGGGAAGCCTCCTCGGGCTGACCTGCAGTGAGGAGGCTGGTACGGCTGAGGAGGCTTCCCCCCTCGGCAGGCGCGGCAGTGGGCAGTTGGGGGCAGTACCGTGCCCACGCGTCGGCGAAGTCGCCGCGGTAGTAGCCCTTGGCCTGACCGAGCCCAGGAAACCGGATCTTGTGCGAGCCGATGTCGTAGTCGTGGAGCAGCTCGGCGAGCTTCATCGCGGTGAGTCCGTCGCGGCCGTAGTCGCACCAGGGTGCTTCGGGGTCGGCTTTGAGGCGCTGGAGCAGCACGGAGGTGGGGAGGGCGTCCTGGTCGTCGAAGGCGGTGTGGCAGTCGCCGAGTAGGCGGATGCGGT
>JBOHEO010000062.1:0-25315 GCA_050701055.1 Pseudonocardia sp.
ATCACACTCAGCCGTTCATCCACGCCACATCCCCCTGTCATTGTCGGAGCGCCGCACTCTACTGGCCGGCTCCACGGCCATTCACCGGATCACCCACAGTATTCAGGCCTGCATCAGGAATGGCCGGTGAGCGGAAGGCGCCGAGCGCTTGATCAATGTTGAGGAACGATCAGCCGTGCCGAGTGCGGTTCCGGGTTCCCAACCGGTGATCACGGCATCAGTAGACGGGACGCTCCGCACACATCTTCTGGCGCCGCACACAGGTTGCAGGGTGTGCGGCGCGACGGTAGGTGTGTGCGACGAGCCGGTCGGCGATGCGCGGCCGACGCGCGTGCGTGCTGATCTTGCGGGGCTTGTCGAGCGCGCCGATCGGGACTGCCGCAGGTCACGCGGGGAGGGCGTGCAGCAGCGTCGCCGGTCCGACGGCCGTCGCTCCGGCGGCGTGCACCTGGTCGCGGAGCGCCCGATCCGCGGTGACGACCAGCACGCTGTCACCGGTCAGGCCACGCACCAGCGCGGTGATCGCCGTGTCCCCGTCGGTCTTCGCACGGTGCACCACCAGCTGCGGGTGCGTCGGGAGGTCGGCGGACCGTGCGGCGCCCTCCAACACGAGGTGTATCCGCAGGCTGCAGCCGTCACCGCACGGAGTTCCGAGTAGCGCCGACGCCAGGCTGTCCGGATCGTCGACGAGCGCGGCCACCAGCTTTCCCGCGAGCCGGCGTGCCGCGCCCGCCCGGTCGCGCCACCAGCCGTCCGGGCGGGAGCCGACGACGTTGGCCCCGTCGACGATCACCTGCAGTTCAGGCAATGGGGGGCATCAGGTCTCGCGGCAGCTTGGTCGCCGCCGCGCGGTCCAGGAGCCATCGGGTGCGCCGGCGCCCCCGCGCCCCGGCCACCGGGATCGCGGTCTCCCCGGCCCCCGCCAGTGCCATCGCCACCATCGGGGCCTTCGCCTCACCGGTCGCGATGATCCACACCTCGGCGGCGCGGCGGATGGCCGGCAGGGTGAGTGACACCCGGGTGGGCGGCGGCTTCGGGCAGCCGTGCACCGCGACGACGGTGCGCTCGTTCTCGTACACGGCGGGGGAGTGGGGGAACACCGATGCGGTGTGCCCCTCGTCGCCCATGCCGAGCAGGAGCACGTCGAACGACGGCACCGGGCCGTGGTCCTCGGGGCGGGACTGGCGGGCCAGCAGTTCGGCGTACTCGGTGGCCGCGGCCTCCGCGCCGGACGGCCCGGTGCCGCGATCCGGTGCCATCGGGAAGATCTTGGCGGGGTCGACGCGGACATGGTCGAGCAACGTCGCCCGGGCCTGGGTCTCGTTGCGCTCCGGATCGCCGTCGACCAGGAAGCGCTCGTCGCCCCAGTAGAACTCGACATGACCCCAGTCGACGGCGTCGCGGGCGACCGTGCCGCGGATCTGCTCGAGCACCGCGATCCCGATGCCACCACCGGTGAGCACCAGCTTCGGGATGTTCCCGGCGGCCTGCAGGTCGACCAGCCGGGTCACCAACCGGGCCGCGACGGCAGCGGCGAGGATGTTCGGGTCGGCGTGGACGGCCACGTCCGGTGGGGTCACGATGCCGGCCCGACCGACGAGGTCCGCACCGGTGCGCGCCCGCGGATCACGGCGCCGACACCGGCCAGCGCGGAGGCGTAGATCTCGTCGGCGTCGAGGCGGCGCAGCTCCTCGGAGAGGCAGTCCGGCACGCTCCGCCGGGCCAGGGCCACGAGCCGTTCGGGCTGGCCGGGCTGACGCAGGCTCCCGACCTTGCCGTCGGGGCGGACCAGCTCCACCGGACCCGATGCCCGGTCCAGTCGCACCGAGACCAGACCCGGCCCCTGCTCGGCTCGGGAGCGCTTCACCCGGACCTCCAGTCGCGCGGCCAGCCAACCCGCCATCAGCTCGGTGGACGGCGAGATTGTCTCCCCGCTCACCACGGCCGCGGTGACCGGCTCGTGCGGCGGGTGGTCCAACGCGGTGGCGAGCAGGGCCCGCCAGGAGGTCAGCCGGGTCCAGGTGAGGTCGGTGTCCCCGGCAACGTGGTGCGCCCGGCGCTGCTCGAACGCCTTCATCGGGTTCTTCGTCGACAGCGCGTCGGTGATCCGGCGTTGCGCGAGCCGCCCGACCGCGTCCTGCGCCGGCACCGCGGGCGCCTCCGCGGGCCACCAGGCGACGACGGGCGCGTCCGGCAGCAGCAGGGGCATCACCATCGCCGCGCCCGCCTCCTCCGCGGCGAGCGGCCCGTAGCCGCGCAGCACGATCACCTCGCTCGCGCCGGCGTCACCGCCGACCCGGATCTGGGCGTCCAGCCGGGCGACCGCCCGGCGCTGGCCCCGCGCCAGCACGATGACCCGGCACGGGTGCTCGCGGCTGGCGGAGTTGGCGGCCTCGATCGCGCCCTCGATGCCGGCACCGTCGTCGGTGACGATCACCAGGGTCAGCACCCGACCCAGGGCCAGCACCCCGCCGCTCTCCCGCAGCTCGACGAGCTTGCGGTTGACCGCGGACGTGGTGCTCGACGGCAGATCGACGATCAAGGCTGGCTCCTCGGCAATGAGTGACCGCGTCCCCTGCGCAGGGTGGGCGGGTGGGGTCGGGGGGAGGTCATGGACGGCGCCAGGTGCGACCCGTGCGCGCCATCATGCGCTGTGCGGACTCCGGGCCCCAGCTCCCCGCCGGATAGGGGTCCGGCGACGTGCCGGTGGCGGCCCAGTTCTCGATCACCGGGTCGAGGATCTGCCAGGACCGCTCCACCTCGTCGTTGACCGGGAACAGCGACGGCTCGCCGAGTAGCATGTCCAGGATCAGCCGTTCATAGGCCTCGGGGGAGGCCTCGGTGAACGCCATGCCGTACCCGAAGTCCATGGTGACGTCCCGGACCTCCATCTGGTTGCCCGGCACCTTCGAGCCGAACCGCATGGTGACGCCCTCGTCGGGCTGCACCCGGATGACGAAGGCGTTCTGCCCCAGCTCCTCGGTCATCGTCGCGTCGAACGGCAGGTGCGGGGCCCGTTTGAAGATCACCGCGATCTCCGTGACCCGACGGCCCAACCGCTTGCCCGTCCGCAGGTAGAACGGCACTCCCGCCCACCGCCGGGTCTCGACCTCACAGGTGATGGCGGCGTAGGTCTCGGTGCCCGACTCCGGGTCGAAGCCCTCCTCCTCCGTGAGCCCGCACACCAGCTCGCCGCCCTGCCAGCCGCCGGTGTACTGCCCGCGCGCGGTGGTCTCGTCCAGCGGGCCGACCAGGCGGGTCGCCTTGAGGACCTTGATCTTCTCGGCGCGCAGCTCGTCGGAGGAGAACGACGTGGGCTCCTCCATGGCGATGAACGCCAGCAGCTGCAGCAGATGGTTCTGGATGACGTCGCGCGCGGCGCCGATCCCGTCGTAGTAGCCGGCGCGCCCGCCCAGGCCGATGTCCTCGGCCATGGTGATCTGCACGCTGTCGACGTAGTGGCTGTTCCAGATCGGCTCGAAGAACTGGTTGGCGAAGCGCAGGGCCAGGACGTTCTGCACCGTTTCCTTGCCGAGGTAGTGGTCGATGCGAAACACCGAGTCCTCGGGGAAGACGTCGCCCACGATCTCGTTGAGCTCGCACGCGGATGCCGCGTCGTGGCCGAACGGTTTCTCGATGACCACCCGACGCCACTGGTCACCGTCCTGCGTCGAGAGTCCCGAGCGGGCCAGCTGCTTGAGCACCACCGGGAACGCGTTCGGGGGGATGGACAGGTAGAACGCGTGGTTACCGCCGGTGCCCCGGACCCGGTCGAGGTCCGCGACGGTGGTCTCCAGCCGGTCGAACGCGTCGTCGTCGTCGAAGCTGCCGGAAACGAACCGGAAGCCCTCGGCGAGCCGGTCCCACACGTTCTGCCGGAACGGGGTGCGGGCATGGGCCTTGACGGCGTCGTAGACGACCTGGTGGAAGTCCTGATCGGCCCAGTCGCGGCGGGCGAACCCGGTGAGCGCGAAACCCGGCGGCAGCAGGCCCCGGTTGGCCAGGTCGTAGATGGCCGGCATGAGCTTCTTGCGGGCCAGGTCGCCGGTCACCCCGAAGATCACCAGACCGCACGGCCCGGCGATGCGCGGCAGCCGTTTGTCCCGCGGATCTCTCAGTAGATTGACCCACCCACCCGCTACCCACCCGCCCTTGGCCGACCCACCCGTGGTCCACTTTTCCGCGGCAGAGCCCGTTGGCACGTCAGTGTGCCCCGTCGAGCTGGCCCTGGACGGTGTCGCCGAGCTCAGCCCACGAGGCCTCGAACTTCTCGACCCCCTCGTTCTCGAGGGTTCGGAACACATCGGAGATGTCGATGCCGGCTCGGGTGAGTGCGTCGAACACCTCCTGCGCCTGTGCCGCGGTGCCCGAGACGGTGTCGCCGCGCAGCTCGCCGTGCTGGCGATAAGCCTGCATCGTCTTCTCCGGCATGGTGTTCACCGTATCGGCGGCCACCAGCTCGGTGACGTAGAGCGTGTCGGAGTAGTCGGGGTTCTTCGTGCCGGTGGACGCCCACAGCGGCCGTTGCGGGCGGGCACCGCGAGCCGTCAGTTCCGCCCAGCGCTTGCCCGCGAACACCTCCTTGTACGCCGCGTAGGCGAGCCGGGCGTTCGCGACCGCGCCCTTCCCGCGCAACGCCAGTGCCTCGTCGGTGTCGATCGCCTCGAGCCGCTTGTCGATCTCGGTGTCGACCCGGGAGACGAAGAAGCTCGCGACCGAGGCGATCCCGGCCAGGGTCTGCCCGGTGGCCGCCGCCCGTTCCAGCCCTTCGAGATAGGCACCCATCACCGCGCGGTAGCGCTCGATGGAGAAGATCAGTGTGACGTTGATGCTGACGCCCTCGGCGAGTGACCGGACGATCGCCGGCAGACCCGCCTCGGTGGCCGGGATCTTCACCAGGAGGTTCGGCCGGTCGACCGCCTTCCACAGGTCCAGCGCCTGCGCGATGGTGGCCTCGGTGTCATGGGCCAGGCCCGGGTCGACCTCCAGGGAGACCCGGCCGTCGACCCCGCCGGTGCGCTCCCAGGTGCCGGAGAAGATGTCACAGGCCTGCTGGACGTCGGCGACGGTGATCTGCCGGACGGCGTCGGGGACCGAGGCGCCACGCCCGGCGAGCTCGCGGATCTGCTCGTCGTAGGCGTCGCCGTGGGCCAACGCGCTGGCGAAGATCGTGGGGTTGGTCGTGACGCCGACCACGTGCTGCTCGCGGATCAGCGTCAGCAGGTTGCCGTCGCGCAGCCGTTCCCGGGACAGGTCGTCGAGCCAAATGGACACGCCTGCCGCGGCCAGGGCGGCGAGCCGGTCGTCGGTGCTCATGGCTGGTTCCTTCGTTTGTCGGTGCACCCAGCCTAGATGTGGCCGAGGCTTCGGCGGGCCGCGTCGACGACGTTCTTAGTTGCGAAGCCGAACTCACGGAAGAGGGTCTGGTAGTCCGCGCTGGCACCGAAGTGCTCGATCGAGACGATCTCGCCCGCGTCTCCGGCGAACCGGTGCCACGGCTGGGCGATGCCCGCTTCCACGGTGACCCGGGCCCGCACCGAGGCCGGGAGCACCGACTCGCGGTAGGTGTCGTCCTGGGCGTCGAACCATTCGATGCACGGCATCGACACCACCCGGGTGGGCACGCCCTCAGCCTCCAGCACGGAGCGGGCCTCGACGGCGATCTGCAGCTCGGAACCGGTGGCGATGATCACCAGCTGGGGAGTGCCCGAGGATGATGCGTCGGCCAGCACGTACCCACCACGCGCGACGCCCTCGGTGGAGGTGCCCTCCAGCACGGGCAGCCCCTGGCGGGTGAGCGCCAGCCCGGACGGACCTTCCGGGCGCTCCAGGACCGCCTTCCACGCGGCCGCGGTCTCGTTGGCATCACCGGGGCGCACGATGGCCAGGCCGGGGATCGCCCGCAGGGCCGCGAGGTGCTCGATCGGCTGGTGGGTGGGCCCGTCCTCGCCCAGGCCGATGGAGTCGTGGGTCCAGACGTAGATGACCGCCGATTTCATCAACGCCGCCAGGCGCACGGCCGGGCGCATGTAGTCGCTGAACACCAGGAACGTGCCACCATAGGGGCGGGTGGGGCCGTGCAGGGCGATGCCGTTGAGGATCGAGCCCATCGCGTGCTCGCGGACGCCGAAGTGCAGGGTGCGGCCGTAGGGGGTGGCGGAGAACTCCTTCGTCGACGTCGACTCCGGACCGAACGAACCCTCGCCCTCCATCGTGGTGTTGTTGCTCTCCGCGAGGTCGGCCGAGCCGCCCCACAGCTCCGGGAGCACCGGGGCCAGCGCGCTCAGCACCTCGCCGGAGGCCTTGCGCGTCGCGACGGGCTTGGCGTCGGTGGTCCAGCTCGGCAGCGCTTTCGCCCAGCCCTCGGGCAGGGTGCGGCCGAGCATCCGCTCCAGGAGCTCCTTGCGTTCGGGCTCGCGGGCGGCCCAGTCGTCGTAGGTCTTCGTCCAGGCCGCGTGGGCGGACCGGCCCCGGTCGATGACGGCGCGGGCGTGGGCGAGGACCTCGTCGGCGATCTCGAAGCTCTGCTCGGGGTCGAAGCCCAGGATCTTCTTGACGGCGGCGACCTCGTCGTCGCCCAGTGCGTTGCCGTGCGCCTTGCCCGTGTTCATCCTGGTCGGCGCCGGGAAGCCGATCACGGTGCGGAGCAGGATGAACGACGGCCGCGACGTCTCGGCCTTGGCGGTCTGCAGCGCGGCGAGGATGTCGGCCACGTTCTCGCCGCCCGCCACGACCTGGACGTGCCAGCCGTAGGACTCGTACCGCTTGGCGGTGTCCTCGGACAGCGCGATCGTGGTGTCGTCCTCAATGGAGATCTTGTTGTCGTCGTAGATCACGGTGAGGTTGCCGAGCTGCTGGTGCCCGGCCAGCGACGACGCCTCGCTGGTGACGCCCTCCTCGATGTCGCCGTCGGAGGCGATGACGAAGATGTCGTGGTCGAACGGGCTCTCGCCGGGTGCCGCCTCCGGATCCCACAGGCCGCGTTCACGCCGGGCGCCCATCGCCATGCCCACCGCGGAGGCGAGCCCCTGGCCCAGCGGTCCGGTGGTGATCTCGACGCCGGGGGTGTGGCGGTGTTCGGGGTGGCCCGGGGTCTTCGAGCCCCACGTGCGCAGCGACCTGAGGTCGTCGAGCTCCAGACCGTAGCCGGACAGGTAGAGCTGGATGTAGAGGGTGAGGCTGGAATGGCCGCAGGAGAGCACGAACCGGTCGCGGCCGATCCAGTCGGCATCGGCCGGGTCGTGGCGCATGACGCGTTGGAACAGCGTGTACGCCAGCGGCGCGAGGCTCATTGCGGTGCCAGGGTGACCGTTGCCGACCTTCTGGACGGCGTCGGCGGCCAGGACCCGGGCGGTATCGACCACGCGCTGGTCGAGCTCGGTCCAGTCCGCGGGCAGGTGGGAGCGGGTGAGGGAGTCGATGTCGGTCACGGGCACGGTAGGTGCTCCTGGAGGCTGGTGGGGGCATACGGGTGCGCAGCGGCGCTCTCGGGCTTGCCGGCAAGCCTGCCACGTCGGCGTGCCGGGTGTGATCCCCACTCGGGGGAGCACCCGGGTGGTCTACCCGACAACGCGCGCGGGCATGCGCCGGGCTAGCATCGACAAGCCGTAGAACATCCGACGGCGCGAGACCATCTGGCTACGAAGTCTACGAGCATGTGGCCACGGAGTACGAAGAGGTTGCCGGTGAGCGTGCCCGTGTCCCATCCGGGGCCGCCGAAGGTGATGCCCGCTGCGCCCGGCTCGGGATTCCGGGCCCACCTGCAACGGTCGCGGAACACGGTGCGGGCCTACCTCGGCCTCACCAAGACCCGGATCATCGAGCAGCTGCTGGTGGTCACGGTGCCGGCGATGTTGCTGGCCGAGCGCGTGGGTGGCGGGGGAGGGGCCGCCGCGCCGTGGTCCGGAGCGTGGCTGATCGTCGCCACGCTGGTCGGCGGCGCGCTGGCCGCCGCCAGCGCGCACACGCTGAACTGTGTGGTGGACGCCGACATCGACGCGCTGATGAAGCGCACGGCGCGACGACCGCTGGCCAAGGGGCAGGTTACCCCCCGGGGCGCGCTGATCTTCGGCCTGGCGTTGGGGGTCCTCAGCTCGGTCTGGCTCGGGCTCAGCACCAACTGGTTGGCGGCGGGCCTGTCGGTCGCGGCGATCGCGTTCTACGTGCTCGTCTACACGCTGCTGCTCAAGCGGCGCACCGCACAGAACATCGTGTGGGGCGGCGCCGCCGGCTGCATGCCGGTGGTCATCGGCTGGGCCGCGGTCACCGGCACCGTCGAGTGGCCGGCGCTGGTGATGTTCGGAGTGATCTTCTTCTGGACCCCACCCCACTTCTGGGCGCTGGCGATGCGTTACCGCGATGACTACGCGGCGGCCGGGGTGCCGATGCTGCCGGTGGTGGCCACCCCGGCGCAGGTGTCGCGCCGGATCGTGGCCTATTCGTGGGTGATGGGGCTGTGGACGCTGCTCCTGTTGCCGGTCACGTCCTGGATCTACGCCGCGGTGGCGGTGCTCGGCGGCACGTGGTTCGTCGTGCTGGCCCACCGGCTGCACGCGGGGGTGGTGGCGGGCCACGACGTGGAGCCGATGAAGCTGTTCCACCTGTCGAACATGTACCTGTGCGGGCTCTTCGCCGCCATCGCGGTGGACGCGGCCGTCGGCCTCCCGATGCTCGGCCTGCCGTGGTGACTCCCCGCTGAGCCCGTTGCGCGAGCCGGGGTGCTCAGGGCGTCGACCGATCGCGATGAACGCGTTCAGGAACAGCGTCGGTGCCACCGCGGCGACGTCCAGCGCGCGGAAGGCGTCATCCCAGCGGCCGAGGTCGTCAAGCGTGGCGAAACCGCCGGTGACCAGGGAAGCGCGCGCAGCCCAGGCGGGTCCTCGTAGCCCGGGCTGCCACTGCACGGTCCGATTCCGGTCGCTGTGTTCGATCACCTCCAGCCCCGCGCCGGACAGGAGCGCGGCCAGGCGCAACCCGACCTGCAGGTCGTTGCCCAGGGCGCGGTGGAAGGCGTGGTACCGCTCCTGCATGTCGGTGAACTCGAGGATCTCCGGGCGGATTCTCGTCATGGTCGCCTCGATGTCGACGAGATAGACGCATCCGCCGGGTCGTATGAGCGTCGCCAGATGGTTCACGATGGGTTACTCACGGCCGCCGTTGTGGGCCAGGACATGTCGGAGTACCGCGACGTCGTAGTCACCCGGACGTAGACCGGTGTCATCGGCCTGCCCGAGCCGGGCGCCGGCGTGGGCGACATCCTTCGCGTCGATCAACGTGGTGGCCCGTTCTATGGCGTCGGGGTCGGCGTCGACACCGGTCACCGACCCGGAGGTGCCGACCACTGCGGCCATTGCGACCAGCGTGGCACCCGGCCCGCATCCGACGTCAACGACGCGCACTCCGCGTTGCGCAAGGCAGAAGCTACGCTTGCTCCAATGGCGCCACTACCCACGACTCCTGCGGTAATCAATACCCCTCCTTGTTGAGGGCAATATGCCATCGACCCCCAGCCCCAGTACTATCCCCAATTGAATTCCCCAGACCCAGTTACTCCCACGCTAGCCCAATCAGGGTGCCCGGGTGTTCGCCGAAGAGGAGCTCCTCGCGTTGATCGAGTCGCAGGCCCGGGTCGGTGTCGCTCACGTGCGCCGGGCCCTCTGGTCAGTGGTGATGGTCTGGATGTGGGCGTGCCAGTCCAGCTCGAACGCGGTGATGGTGGCCCGGCTGTCGTTCGGTGCGTCGTCGCAGTGCAGGTGCCAGAGGACGTCGACGACCTGGTAACGGGCGAGGTCAACAGCGGTTGAGGTGTCCCATTGGCTGGTCAAGAAGGCTCCGTCGATCTCTGGCGCGGGATTGGCTCGGGCGCGTTGGGCTCAGTTGCCGATGAGTTCGTGGATCTGCAGGGCGACGGCGGCGTGGCGGTCGGGGTGCAGCTCGGCGACCTGTTCCTCCAGTGCGCCGCGGGCGACCCAGACCGAGGCCGGGGGGGAGGGGGGGCGAGACGATCTCCGAGCTGGTCGCCGGCTACGGCGTCTCCCGCGCCACGATCTACCGGGCCATCAACAGCGCCGAAACGACCTGAGCATGGACCCGACCGTGGTCCGGCTCGACGGGCCGGCCTGTGCTCGCCCCCGCACGCCCTGACTCGGGCCGGTCACATTTTGCACTTGGCCGGAGCTTCGGGGGTCCCGGGCCGTCAGCCTCGGTCGCTCCAGGAGCTCGCTACCGATGGATCCCGTTCCGATGTTCCCCACGGGCCTGGTCGCCCATGACGTCCCCCTTTGTCGCAGTCAGCCTGCCCGCCACCAGCTCTGCACCCGTAACCCGACGTAGCCCTCGAAGTCTGACAGGTTCCGAGTGATCAGGGTCAGACCGTTCGTTGCGGCGGTTGCGGCGATCTGGCCGTCGGCGAAGGGGCGCATCTTTCCGGCACGCTCAAGCCGCGCCCGTTCTCCCGCATGCCAATCTGCGGCCCGATCGTCGTACGGAACGACCGGGTAGCGCGTAGCAACTTCTCTGACGAACTCGGCCAATGCTGTGCGACGCCGCCCACGTGGTAGTCGTTCGACGCCGTACCGGAGTTCGTGCCACGTCGCCGCGGCGATGGCCGCTGTCCCTTCGGCGGCCGCAAGCAGATCGAGCACGTGCGAATCAGGCCGAGGTCGGACGGCCTCGGACACAACGTTCGTGTCGAGCAGCACGTTGTTCACCAGGGTGAGCCGCGGCCGGGCGAACGATCACGAACATCGGCGAACGGATCGTCCTCCGGCCAGTCGTCGACCTTCCATGCCTCGCGCCATCGATGCAGTGCTTCACCGAACGACTCACCCGAGGGCCGCCTCGGAGATGGCGACGCAATCGTCGCTACGACCTCGCCACGACGGGAGATCTCCACCACCTCGCCCGCATCGACGCGGTCCAGGATCTCCCGAAAGCGACGCCGGGCCTCCGCCACGCCGATCCTCATGCGACCTCCTCATGTACATCCCACTGTACATGAGGAGCGGGCTTCCAGGCGCTCGTGCTCAGCGGTAGCGCAAGAATTCCGGCTGTTGCCCGTCAGATTCCTGTTGCAGCGCGGAGGGTGCGAGCCATGACCGGCGCCGAGCCGGGAGAGGGCTCAAGACCCGCCGAGCGGTTCCACCCCGGTCACCCACACCACGGCCTCCCCCTGCTGATCCGACGCCGTCAGGTCGATCTCGGCCGTGATCGCCCAGTCCCGGTCGCCGGCCGGATCGTCGAGGACTTGCCGGACGAGCCATCGCTGCGCCTGCTCCTCGACGGTCAGCATCACCGGCCCGCGGGCGTCGGGACCGGTGCCGATGTCGGCGTGCTCGATGAAGTACGGCTCCAACGCCCCCTGCCACACCTCCGCATTCCAGCCGGCATCGCGGTCGAGCTCCCCGAGCAGGTCCCACCGGCGCAGCGCCGCGAGCTCCACCCGGCGGAACATCGCATTGCGCACGAGCACCCGAAACGCCCGCGCGTTGCGGGTGACGCCGGCCGGTCCACGGTCGATCGGCGGGGGACCGAGATCGGAGTCACCGGCAGTGAGATCAGCGCCCGCCGCGAGCTTCTCCCACTCGTCGAACAAGCTGGAGTCGACCTGGCGCACCAACTCACCGAGCCACTCGACGACGTCGGTGAGCTCCTCGGTCTTCGCCTCGTCGGGCACGGTCTGGCGCAGCGCGCGGTAGGCGTCGGCGAGGTAGCGCAGCACCAGGCCCTCGGACCGGGCGAGCTGGTAGTGCCCGACGTACTCCACGAACGTCATCGCCCGCTCGAACATGTCCCGCGCGATCGACTTGGGCGCCAGGTTCGCGTCCGCCACCCACGGCGCCCCGCGCCGGTAGGTCTCCAGCGCGCCCTCGAGCAGCTCGGCCAGCGGCTTGGGCCAGGTGACGTCCTCGAGGAGCTGCATGCGTTCCTCGTACTCGATCCCCTCGGCCTTCATCGCGGCCACCGCCTCGCCGCGCGCCTTGTTCTGCTGGGTGTAGAGCACGGTCCGCGGGTCGTCCAGGGTTGCCTCGATGATCGACAGCACGTCCATCGGGTACTCCGGGGACTCGCGGTCGAGCAGGTCGAACGCGGCCAGCGCGAAGGGGGACAGCGGCTGGTTGAGGGCGAAGTCGAGCTGCAGGTCGCCGACCAGCCGGACGGTGCGGCCCTCCGAGTCGGGCTCCGGGAGCTGTTCGACGACCCCGGCATCGCGCAACGCCCGGTAGATCGCGATCGCCCGCAGGATGTGCCGGCGCTGCGCCGGGCGCGGCTCGTGGTTGTCCTCCAGCAGGTGGCGCATCGCGGTGAACGCGTCGCCAGGCCGGCTGATGATGTTGAGCAGCATCGCGTGCGTGACGACGAACTGGCTGGTCAACGGCTCAGGCTGGGCGACCTGCAGGCGTTCGAAGCCCTTCTCCGACCAGCCGACGAACCCCTCCGGCGCCTGCCTGCGCACGATCCGCTTGCGCTTGCGCAGGTCGTCGCCCGCGCGGGCGAGCAGGCGCGCGTTCTCCACCTCGTGGTCGGGCGCCTCGGCCACGACGGTGCCGACGACGTCGTACCCAGCCCGCCCGGCCCGCCCGGCGATCTGGTGGAACTCCCGCGCCTTGAGCCCGCGGGTGCGCACCCCGTCGTACTTGGCGAGCGCGGTGAACAGCACCGTGCGGATCGGCACGTTGATCCCGACCCCGAGGGTGTCGGTACCGCAGATGACCTTCAGCAGGCCGGCTTGCGCGAGCGTCTCCACCAGCCGCCGGTAGCGCGGCAGCATCCCGGCGTGATGCACCCCGATGCCGTGCCGGACCAGTCGCGACAACGTGCGTCCGAACCCGGCGGTGAATCGGAAGTTCCCGATCAGCGCGGCGATCGCGGCCTTGTCCTGCTTCGAGGTGACGTTGACGCTCATCAGCGCCTGAGCGCGTTCGACGGCGGAGGCCTGCGTGAAGTGAACGACATATACCGGGGCCTCGTGGGTCTGCAGGAGCTCGGCGATCGTCTCGTGCAGGGGGGTCGTCACGTAGCGGTAGAGCAGCGGGACCGGGCGCTCGACCGACGTGATCACCGCGGTGTCCCGGCCCGTGCGCCGGGTGAGATCGCCCGAGAAGAACGTGACGTCGCCCAGCGTCGCCGACATCAGCACAAACTGCGCCTGCGGCAGCTCGACGATCGGTACCTGCCAGGCCCAGCCGCGGTCCCGGTCGGCGTAGAAGTGGAACTCGTCCATGACGACGCTGCCCACGTCCGCCCGTCGCCCGGACCGCAGCGCGATGTTGGCCAGGATCTCCGCGGTGCAGCAGATGATCGGCGCGGTCTCGTTGACCGCCGCGTCGCCGGTGAGCATGCCGACCTTGTCGGCGCCGAAGACGTCGATGAGTGTGAAGAACTTCTCGCTGACCAGCGCCTTGATCGGCGCCGTGTAGAACGCGCGGTGCCCACGTTGCCACGCGGCAGCGTGCGCACCGATGGCCACGAGCGACTTCCCCGAGCCGGTCGGGGTCGAGAGGATCACGTTGGCGCCGGTGACGATCTCCAGCAGCGCCTCCTCCTGCGCCGGGTACAGGGACAGGCCCTGTTCCTCGAAGGCCCAGTCGGTGAACGCCTCGACGAGGGTATCGGGGTCATCAGGGCCGGGTGGCAGCCGGTCGGTGAGCGTCATGGTGCCCTGATCGTCCTCCTTCGGGGGGCTCGGTCCGCCAAGCGCCCCCCGAAGGCAACCGCCCGCTCTGTGCGCGCGTCGGGTAGGTGCGTCTGCGTTGTCACCCGTACCGGACCCCCCGATACCGTGACAGTGTGAAAGTTCGGTCGGCCTCGGATGCGATGCCCGATCTCGTCGAGCCCATGCAGGCGGGGAGCGGGGAGCTACCGACCGGTTCCGACTGGGCCGTGGAGTTCGCGTGGGAGGGCCTGCGCACCATCGCCTACGTCCGGCCGAACCGGGTCAGGCTGCTCACCGCCACCGGTCGCACCGTCACCGCCTCCTTCCCCGATCTCGAGGCCCCGCTGAGCACGGCGGCACCACGGAACGGGTTCGTGCTCGACGGCACGATCGTCGCGCTCAACGAGAGTGGCTTCCCGCGGCGGCGGGCGTTGCAGAGCCGATCCGGCAACCTGCGTCCCTCCGACGCCCTGGTGCGTCGGGTCCCGGTCGGGTACCTGGTCAGCGACGTGCTGTGGTTCGACGGCCACTCGACCGTGGGCCTGCCCTACCAGCAGCGTCGGAACCTGCGCGACGAGCTCGATCTGGACCGGTTCCGGGCCTGGTCGTCCCCGTCGTTCCCGGTGGCCGAGCTCGGGCCGGTCATGGTCGCCGCCGAGCAGCACGGCGTCGACGCATTGCACGCCAAGCACCTCGATGCCCCCTACCGGCCCGGTAAACGCTCGCGGTACTGGCTGCGGCTGCCGGTGCGACCCGTCCGGCAGGTCGTGATCGGCGGGTGGAGCCCGGCCGACCCGCGGCGCCCGGAGAGCATCGGCGCGGTGCTGCTCGGGGTCCCCGACGGCGGCGGCGCCGACCCACCCACCCTGCGGTACGTGGGACGGGCCGGCCTGCGGTCCGCGGAGGATCGTCACGACGTCGCCTGCGTTCTGCCGGCGCTGCACCGGCCGCACTCACCGTTCGCGGCCCCCCTGCCGGCCACCATCGCCCGGCACGCGAGGTGGGTGGAGTCACGGCTGATCGGGCGCGTCCAGTTCGCCGACTGGACCCCGGACGGCCGGATGCGGTTGCCCACCTGGCGCGGCCTGGTGCCGGTCGACCAGCGCGACGCCGCCCAGTTCGCCGTCCCACCCCCCGCCCCACTGCTTGCCCCACCCCCCGCCCCCGCCGAACGAACGGCTCTTTCGTCCACACCTAGTGGACGAAAGAGCCGTTCGTCCGAAACGCAGCCGCCCGACCCGGCGACGCCGACCGGACGCCCGGCGGCGGCTGTGACCCAGCCGGCCGACACCGAGGCCCGCCGTCTCGAGCAGCACTTCGTCTACAACTCGCTGAACACGATCGCGTCGGTGATCCGCACCGACCCGGCCCGCGCCCGCGAGCTGCTACTCGGATTCGCCGACCTCACCCGCGCCGCCGACCAGCCCGATGATGCCTCGACCACACTGGGCAAGGAGCTGGCCGTCGTGCGGGCCTACGTGCAGCTCCAGCAGGCACGGTTCGGTAAGCGGCTGCGTGTGGAGATCGACGTCGACGCGGGCCTGGATCACCTGCCGGTGAGGGTGATGCAGCTGCTGTCGGTGGTGCGTCACGCGGTGCAACACGGGATCGAGCCGCTGCCCGGGGGTGGACTGCTCGCGATCCGGAGTCACCGGACCGACGAGGGTGGCGAGCTGACCGTCACCGCGGCGGCGGGGGAGCCGATCGTGATCCGGTTCCCGACGTCCGGAGCGGCTCTGCCTGGCTGATCTGGCGGTGCGGATCAGCGTGTCACGGTGCAGAGGTTCTCGATGCTGCCGTCGGAACGCACGCCGGGAACTCCGCTGCCTGGGTAGCGTGGTCGGCGATGCCCGGTACTGCCCGCGATCCTGATCGGAGTGCCACGATGCCCACGCTGGCGGTGATGATCAGTGGTGGTACTGGTGCACCACGGCGTGACCCTTGCCGCGGCGGATCAGGGCCCGGTTGACCGGCACGGTGACCACGAACGCGACCGCGAGGGCGACGGTGAGCGCACCCCAGAACAGCCACGAGTCCAGCCCGGCTTCCATGGCACCGGGGATGACCAGGATGATCGCATTGTCAACGATCTCCATGACGGTGATGGAGATGGTGTCCGCGGCCAGGGCAACTGCGAGCGCGGCGGACAGGGCGAGGCCGGAGCGCAGCACCGGGATGATGGTGAACGAGTAGCCGAACACGAACGCCAGCGCGATGGCCAGCACGATCGTCGGGCCGGAACTCCAGCCCAGCACGGTGCCGATGACCAGACCCAGGATCTCCCCGATGGCGCAGCCGGTGAGGCAGTGGGCAGTCGCGCTGATCGCCTGACGAGTGAGCTCGCGACGGCTCTGCGGTGCGGCACTGGCGCTGTTTCCCGCGTGCTGGTGGGCGTCGTCGGTGGCCATGACCAGACCTCCTATCGCAGTGATCGTGCTCTCGTGGGCCGCAGCGGGCCCCAGACGAAATTATACCCCTCTGGGGTATCTGTCCAGGGGCCCTGCGCGGCCAGCGTGCAGCCCAGCGTCAGACCGGTCGGTCCGGCCCCGACGATCAGCACGTCCATCGCCTGCTCCTGCCTTCAAGGATTGATCCACCGCGACCCCCGACGAGACCTGCGCGATCTTGATCGACACCGTCGCCGGGGCCCAGCAGCACGGTACGTTCGCCGGGCAGACCCGGTCTCGGTCGCAATGACCCTGTGGAGCCTGGTGCATGGCCTCTCGAGGCTCGCCATCGAGAAGTACCTGAGCAGCAAGTACGTCAGCTGGATGACGGTGTGCCACAGCGGCGCCGACGCTGACCTCGCCGCGGTCACCGCGTTGCGGGGAGGGTGCCGGACCTGGCCGACGGCCCCGCGGTCCTGGCCCTCCGATGGAAGGCGAGGACATCCTCGTTGGCTGATCTGGGCAATGCGGGTCTGGGCAGTGCGGGATCAGCGTGTCACGGTGCACAGGTTCTCGATGCTGCCGTCGGAACGCACGCAGGGGACGTACCCCTCCTCGCGTAGCCGGCGGGCGGCGGCATCGCTGGAGAGGTAGCCGACGAACTTCTCCAACAGCGCGCCGTCCGGCGGGACACCGTTGGTATAGGCGTACTCGACGGTCCAGAACTCGTAGCCGACCTGCAGGTACTCCACGGTCGGCTCGGTGCCGTCGATGCGAACCCGCAGGACGTTGCCGAATCCGGCGACCGGTGACGCGTCGGCGTAACCGATGGCGCCGGGGATCCGGTCGACCTCGGCCAGCAGATCCGACGTGGTCGGGCGCTCGCACCGGATCACCGACGCTCCGGCGACCCGATCGGCTTCGCTGCAGGAGTTGGAGGACACGGGCGCCTCGGGACCGCGCAGGACGTAGCGCTCGAACGCCTGTCGGCTCCCGGAGTCCGGGCCGCGGCCGACCATCCGGATCGCGAGGTCGGCGCCCCCGAGCTGGGACCAGTTGGTGATCGTACCGGCGTTGATCTGCCGGAGCTGGTCGGACGTGAGGTTCTGAACGCCCGCGGCCCGGTTGACGACGAGCGCGTAGATGAGCACGGCGATCTCCTGGCGCTTCAGCTGCTCGCTGGGGCCGATCGCGGCACCGTCGGAGACCGCCAGCAGCCGCTGCCGGTCCACAGCCTGCGCGTCGCGCACCTCACGGATGCCCTCGAGACTTCCGATCGCCGCGATCTCGAACCGGGCACCCGAGCAGGAATTCGCGTAGCTGTCCGAGATCTCGTCAACCACGGGTGCGAACGCGCTCGAGCCCACGACCCGGAGATCACCGCCACTGCACTGCTGCGATGGGTCGGGCCAGATGATCGATCCGACGAGCAAGGTCGTCAGGACGGCCACCGCGCCGGCGAGGATCGTGGTGAGCGACGGGCGACGGCGTCGGGTGTTCTGGTCGACGACCTTGCCCGACCTGAGCTCGCCGCCGAAGTCGTAGTGCTTCGTCAGCTCGTGCTCATCGGTGGGTTGCAGCATGTCCTCGCGCAGGCAGACGACGAGGGTGAACTCGTCGCCCCGCCGCATCTCGAGAGGGGGGAGCCGCAGCTGGCGCCGTTCGGCCTTCTGCACCGCGGTCAGGCCGCCCTCGTTCTCGGGGAGCAGCGAGCCGGGTAGCGTTCCCCGCAGTCCTGCTTGGGTCAGCGCTATCGGGAGCTTTCCTTTGTCGGGCACGATCGGACTGGCTCGCCCATCCGCGTTCACCCAATCCCGGAGGCCCTCGTAGGCGGGGTGGGAGATCCGGAAGTCCACGATGTAACGATCACGGACGACGAAGCGCAGCGGCTGGAGGTAGTCGTCCGTCGCGATCCTGCCCCGCCCCGAGTTCCAGACGCGGATCATCACCACGCTCACGTTGTTAAACACGGCCAGCATGCGGCGTGCGTCGTTGTCGGGCGGGCGGTCGCCGGCCGGGACGATGCCGATCCTGTTGTCGTAGACCTCCTTGTACGACAGGCGCTTGCGGGTGGCGTAGAGCCGCGCGAGAAGGCCGAGCGCGGTGAGTACCAGGGGGACCGTGATATTTCCGGGTTCGCTGCTGACGATCTCGGCGGCCCGCCTGAGGAACTCGCCCACGGCGGCCATTGCCCTCGCCCTCCAAGACTGGGTTGCTCATGCAACTATCACCCAGTGTGGCCATCCTCTCGCGGAGGTAGGGGAGGGGTCCCGTCGAGGTCAGAGGTTTCGGCCCGCGACATCGGATATCCGCGTGTCCCGGTGATCGGTCCCTCGGTACGGTGCGCACATGCTCGGTCTCCCCGATGGCACCCGCGCGTGCCTGTTCGACCTCGACGGCGTGCTCACCGACACCGCCAGCGTGCACGCCGGTGCGTGGAAACAGATGTTCGACGAGTTCCTCGCGTCGCGCGCGACGCGCGACGGTACCCCGCTGCGGCCGTTCGACGTCGTCACCGACTACGGCCCCTACGTCGACGGCCGACCGCGACTGGAGGGCACCCGGGAGTTCCTGCGCTCCCGTGGCATCGAGCTCGCCGACGGCGGGCCGGGTGACGCCCCGGACGCGGCCACGATCCACGCCCTCTCGACCCGGAAGAACGACCTGGTGCAGGAGCTGATCATGACCCGCGGGGTCGACGTGTACCCCGGATCGGTGCGCTACCTGCACGCCGTGCGCGCCGCCGGCCTCACTACCGCGGTCGTCTCGTCGAGCGCCAACGCCGCGCAGGTGCTCGCGGTGGCGGAGCTGACCGAGCTGATCGACCACCGGGTCGACGGGGCCACTGCGACGGAGCGTGGGTTGGCGGGCAAGCCGGCCCCGGACACCTTCCTCGCCGCCGCCGCCGACCTGGGTGTCACCCGGGAGCACGCCGTGGTGTTCGAGGACGCGCTCGCCGGGGTGGCCGCAGGGAAGGCGGGCGGTTTCGGTGCCGTGATCGGCGTGGACCGGCTCGACCATGCCGATGCGCTGCGGGCGCACGGTGCGGACGTCGTCGTCGCCGATCTGGCGGAGCTGCTCGGGGAGCAGGCATGACCCCCGACCCCACGCGGCCGTTCACCGTGGAGCCGTGGGTGATCCGCGAGCTGCGCCTGAACTTCGAGGATCTGGGCCGGTCCGAGTCGGTTTTCGCGCTGTCCAACGGCCACATCGGGTTGCGCGGCAACCTCGACGAGGGCGAGCCGCACGACACCCCCGGCACCTATCTCAACTCCTTCTACGAGCGCCGACCCCTGCCCTACGCCGAGGGCGGCTACGGCTACCCCGAGTCCGGTCAGACGATGATCAACGTCACCAACGGCAAGTTGATCCGACTGCTGGTCGAGGACGAGCCGTTCGACCTGCGCTACGGCCAGGTGCGCCGCCACGAGCGGGTGCTGGACCTCCGCGCCGGCATCCTGACCCGCGAGGTCGAGTGGGTCTCACCCACCGGGCGGGCCGTGCGGGTGCGCACCCAGCGGTTGGTCTCCCTGACCCAGCGGGCGATCGCGGCGATCCACTACGAGGTCGAGGTGCTCGACGGCCCGGCGTTGCTCGTCATCCAGTCCGAGCTGGTGGCCAACGAGCAACTCCCCGGCCGCGGCCACGACGACCCGAGAGTCGAGGCCGCGCTCACCGACCCGCTGGTGTCCGAGCTGTACCGCAGCGACGAGGCCGGCGCCGCCCTCGTGCACCGCACCCGGCACTCCGGGCTGCGGGTGGCCGCGGCGATGGACCACGAGGTGCACGGCCCGGACGGTATCAAGATCACCTCTCAGGCCGTCGAGGACACCGGCCGCACCACGGTGATCGCCAGGTTGGCTCCGGGCAGCACCGTGACAATGATCAAGTACCTGTCCTACGGTTGGTCCGCACGCCGGTCGTTACCCGCGGTGAACGACCAGGTCCACGCGGCACTCGCCGCGGCCCGCTACACCGGCTGGGACGGCCTCGTCGCCGAGCAGCGCAGCTACCTCGACGAGTTCTGGTCCACCGCCGACGTCGAGATCGACGGCGACGCCGAGCTCCAACAGGCTGTCCGGTTCGCGACGTTCCACGTGCTGCAGGCCGGTGCCCGGGCCGAGCGCCGCGCCATCGGGGCGAAGGGACTCACCGGCCCGGGGTACGACGGGCACACCTTCTGGGACACCGAGACCTTCTGCCTCCAGCTCCTCTCCCACGTCGCCCCGGAAGCCGCGGCCGACGCGCTGCGCTGGCGGCAGTCGATCCTGCCGCTGGCCACCGAGCGTGCCCAGCAGCTGGGCCTGGCAGGTGCGGCGTTCCCGTGGCGCACGATCCGCGGCCACGAGTGCTCGGGCTACTGGCCCGCGGGCACCGCCGCGTTCCACATCAACGCCGACATCGCCGACGCGGTCCGCCGCCACGTCGCGGCCACCGGAGACGTCGACTTCGAGCGCGAGGTCGGGCTCGAACTGCTCGTCGCGACCGCGCGGCTGTGGCGTTCGCTGGGCCACCACGACGCCACCGGGCAGTTCCGGATCGACGGTGTCACCGGGCCCGATGAGTACACCGCGATCGTCGACAACAACGTCTACACCAACCTGATGGCGCAGATGAACCTGCGCGTCGCCGCCGACACCGCCGCCCGGCACTCCCGGGCCGCGGCGAAGCTGGGTGTCAACGCCGAGGAGATGGCGAGCTGGCGCGACGCCGCCACGTCGATGCGCATCCCCTACGACGAGCACCTCGGGGTGCACCCGCAGTCGGAGGGCTTCACCGATCACCAGGTGTGGGACTTCGCGGCCACCAAGCCGGAGATGTACCCGCTGCTGCTGAACGCGCCGTACTTCGACCTGTACCGCAAGCAGGTGATCAAGCAGGCTGACCTGGTGCTCGCCATGCAGCTGCGCCCCGACTGCTTCACCCCCGCCCAGACGGCCCGTAACTTCGCCTACTACGAGGCGATCACGGTGCGCGACTCGTCGCTGTCGGCGTGCACGCAGGCGGTCGTCGCGGCCCGCACGGGACATCTCGACCTCGCCTACGACTACCTCGCCGAGGCCGCCCTCGTCGACCTCAACGACCTGGCCGGGAACTCCGACCACGGCGTGCACATCGCCTCGATGGCCGGCACCTGGACCGCGGTGGTCGCCGGTTTCGGCGGCATGATCTGCGATTCCAGCGGCCTGCGGTTCGCCCCGCGGCTGCCCCCGGCACTCACCCGCATCTCCTTCGGACTGCGGTGGCAGGGTCGCCAGCTCCGGGTGGAGATCACGCCGGACGAGGCGCAGTACCACCTGACGAGCGGGCCGCCAATGCGGTTGCGCCACCACGGCGAGCCGTTCGCGCTGGCCGACGCCCCGGTCACCCGGCCGATCCCGCCGGCCGAATCGGTGGAACCCGTGGAGCAGCCCTATGGCCGGGCGCCCAAGGCACGCCACCCCGGGAGCTAGCGTCGGTTGACACCCGGGCCGGGGGGGTATGCGAGAGAACTGATGTCTCCCTGCCCTCGGGCCCGTCGCCCGAGAATTCGCACCTGACCGAAAGGCACCGCCGTGGACCTCGATCGCGCCCGCAAGTTGCTGACCACCGAGCTCGCCGAGCTCGACGACCGGGCCCGATTCGCCGCCGCGAGCCAGGCTGACGCCGCGGACGATCCGGGCCGGGGTGAGGGTGCGATGGGCCAGCACCCGGGGGACTACGGCTCGGACGTCACCCACCGCATGGAGGACAACCTGCTCGCCGACACCGTCGCCGACCAGCGTCGGCGGGTGCACGAGGCGTTGTCCCGGCTTGACGACGGTAGCTATGGCCGATGTGCCGCGTGCGGCCGGGAGGTCGACGACGAGCGGTTGGAAGCGCGCCCCGAGGTGGCGACGTGCCGCGAGCACGCCGACAGTCCAGTGATCGAGTAGCGCTGCGGTGGGGCTGGCTGCCGGACTCAGTCGGTGCGGTCGAGCACCGTCTCGGTCGCGACGGGATCGGCGCCCGGCCATCCCGGATAGTCCGGCGGCGTGCCGTCCCAGGCCGGGCACAGCGCCTTGTGGCTGCACCATTCACATATCCGGCTCGGGTTGGGCCGGAAGTCGCCGGTGCACCCGGCGGTGCGGATCGCCGCCCAGATCGCGTCGAGGGTGCGCTCGAAGCGGCGCAGCTCCGCCTCGTCGGGGGAGTAGGTGAGCGACTCCTCGTCGGCCAGGTACAGCAACCTGAGCTGGGTGGGTACGACGCCACGCAGGTGGAGCAGTGCCAGCGCGTAGAACTTCATCTGGAACAGCGCCCTGGCCTCGGCCACCACGCGCGGCGCTGCGCCGGTCTTGTAGTCGACGACCCTGATCTCGCCGGTGGGTGCGAGGTCGACCCGGTCGATGTAGCCGCGCAGCAGCAGCCCCGAGCGGAGCTCGGTCTCGACCAGGAGCTCGCAGGCCGCCGGTTCGAGACGGCGCGGATCCTCCAGCCGGAAGTATGTCTCGAGCAGCTCGCCCGCGGACTCCAGCCAGACCGGGAGCTTGGGGTCGGTGGCGCCGTCGAACAGCTCGCCGAGCAGCTCGGGAGCCTGCGCGCAGAGCTCCGCCCATGCCGGGTCGACCATCGCCCGGGCCGCCGAGGGAAGCCGCGCGGGTGCCGGGAGCTGGTAGAGCCGCTCCAACACCGAATGGACGAGGGTGCCACGGATCTGGGCCCGGGTGGGTGGCTCGACGAGCCGGTCGATCGCGCGGAACCGGTAGCGGAGCGGGCACTGCTTGAAGTCTCCCGCGCGCGACGGTGACAGTGCAGGGCGTCGCCGCGGGCGCTCGTCCGGCTCGGCTGCCCCGAGCAGAGCCGTGGCGCGACCAAGGTTCATGGGTGGGACAGTAGGGGAGGGCACCGACAGTTCCTCCTCGAACGGACCCGTGTACCAGCCGCGGGCTGACGTCAGTACGGTGTGCCCCGATGAAGGGGATCGGGTTCGCGATCGTCGCAGCGCTGACCACCGGGGTCATCGCCGCCTGCGGTCAGGGCGCGGTGCCCGAGGCGGACTCGGCCGAGCGCGGAGAGGCCGCGGTCGAGACGGTCTTCCGCAGTTACCACCAGGCCCTGCAGGCCCGCGACTTCGCCACGGCGTGCGCTCTGAACGCCCCCGAGACCAACCGGAAGCTGATCGAGCGGGTCGCGGCCCGCGGTACTCAGGCGCGCACCTGCGAGGAGGCGTGGGCGGCGGTATACACCCTGCCCAATGCCGGCCGGGTGGCAGACGGTGTGGGCAGGACCGCGCAGGTGCAGGAGATCACCGTCGACGGTGACGCCGCCACGATCTCCTGGACCTTCGAGCAGGCCCCGGGCCGTCGCCTGCCGGTCGACACCGAACTTCGCCGCATCGACGGTCAGTGGCGTCTCCTCGACACCGGCTGACCGGCTGGGTGACGGCGGCCGCTGTGACGGCCGTGCGCCAGGCACCTACTAGCGTTGCCCCCGTGTCCGAACTGCTCGAATCAGCCACCCGGGCCCGCGGCGGTCCCTTTCGCCCCGGCGACCGGGTGCAGCTCACCGACCCCAAGGGGCGGCGCTACACGCTCACGCTGGAGGAGGGCGGGCAGTACCACACGCATCGCGGCGGCCTCGCCCACGACGACCTGATCGGCAGGCCCGAGGGCAGCCTCGTGATCTCCCCGGTGGGCACTCCCTACCTTGCGTTGCGCCCCCTGCTGGCCGACTACGTGCTCTCGATGCCGCGCGGCGCGCAGGTGATCTACCCCAAGGACGCCGCCCAGATCCTCATGTGGGGCGATGTGTTCCCCGGCGCCCGAGTGCTGGAGGCCGGGGCCGGTTCCGGCGCCCTCACCTGCTCCCTGCTGCAGGCCGTCGGACCGCAGGGCAGCGTGCTGTCCTACGAGATCCGCGCCGACCATCTCGAGCACGCCGAGCGCAACGTCACGAGATTCTTCGGGGGGACACCCTCTAACTGGATCTTGCGCCTCGGGGACCTCACCGAGCACACCGGTGAGGTGGACCGGGTTGTGCTCGACATGCTGGCGCCGTGGGAGGTGCTGGAGACCGTGTCCCGGGCGCTGATCCCCGGGGGCGTCCTGGTCGGCTACGTGGCGACGACGACCCAGCTGTCCCGGCTCACCGAGGCGTTGCGCGAGCAGCAGTGTTGGACCGAGCCGCAAGCCTGGGAGTGCCTGATGCGCACCTGGCACGTGGTCGGGCTCGCGGTCCGGCCCGAGCACCGGATGCAGGGTCACACAGCGTTCCTGGTGACCGCCCGACGGCTGGCGGAAGGTGTCGCCCCGCCCCGCCCACAGCGACGACCGACCGGCCGCTGACCCGTCCGGTGGGCCGGCCGGACCAGCCGATGAGCTGTCGAGTGCAGTGCCGGTCACACACCGTTCACAGTGTGGTAAGCCTGCTCGGCGTCAAGCTGCCGTCCGGCTGAGTGCTGGATCACTAGTTCGCCGCAGGGCCCAGGCTGTACACCCCAGGTACCGTATGGAAACGGAGCACGGAGGGAGGATGCCGTGAACCCCTACGACGACGGGCCCGGCAGTCGCAGCTCGAGTGGTCACGGGGACCTCAGCCCGGCTGAGGCCACCGCACAGATTCGCTTCCTCGAGGAAGAGGTCGCGCTGCTTCGTCGCAAGCTCACCGAGTCGCCGCGGCACGCCCGCGTCCTGGAGCAGCGGCTCGCCGAGTCGGCCAGCCGCCTGTCCCAGCTCAGCGCGCGCAACGAGAAGCTGACCGAGACCCTCAAGGAGGCGCGCAGCCAGCTCATCGCGCTGCGCGAGGAGGTCGACCGGCTCGCCCAGCCACCCAGCGGCTACGGGGTGTTCCTCGCCCGGTTCGCCGACGAGACGGTGGACGTGTTCACCTCAGGGCGTCGAATGCGGGTCGCGGTGTCCCCGGCGGTGTCCACCGAGGATCTGCGCAACGGGCAGACCATCCGGCTCAACGAGGCGCTCACCGTCGTCGAGGCAGGCGAGTTCGAGCGGATCGGTGAGGTGTGCTCGCTGCGCGAGGTGCTCGCCGACCCCACCGCCGACGGGTTGGCCGGGCGCGCGCTCGTCGTCGGGCACACCGACGAGGAGCGCGTGGTGTGGCTCGCCGCACCGCTCACCCTCGCCACCGAGGACCCCGACTTCGTGCCGCTCAAGCCCGGCGACTCGCTGCTGGTCGACACCAAGGCCGGCTACGCCTACGAGCGGGTGCCCAAGGCCGAGGTCGAGGACCTCGTCCTGGAGGAGGTGCCCGACGTCGACTACTCCGACATCGGTGGCCTGTTCCGCCAGATCGAGCA